>NZ_AFRW01000015.1 GCF_000220985.1 Nesterenkonia sp. F | reverse complement strand
TCTCCGTGTTCGTCGACGACGTCGACGCCGCGCACCGAGCCGCCGCACGTGCCGGCGCGGAGATCGTGCATCCGCTCACCGACGAGCCTTGGGGAGTCCGCCGCTTCTTCTACCGCGACGCCTCGGGACGCGTGGTCAACGTCGGCATGCATCGCTGATCATCGGCAGAATCTCCTGCGGTCCCGCCGGCGGGCATGCGGCTCCGGCCCGCCGGACCTGGACCGGAGGAGCTCCAGCCCCGTGGAATGACCTCATGTCCGCACCACTGAGCATCCCGCTGCCCGTCGCCGACCGCTGGGCGGTCGAGAACAGTCCCGCCCGGCGGGTCCCCAGCCACGGCACCGACCGCTTCGGGCTGCGCCATGCGATCGACCTCGTCGGCGTCGACGAGCAGCACCGCTCCGCGCCGGCCGCGCCCCGGCGACCACTGGTCGGCGCCGAGGCTCCCGAGCGCTTCGTCGCCTTCGGCCGCCCGGTGCTCAGCCCGGTGGCGGGCACCGTGGTCGCGGTCCACGACGGCGAGCCCGATCATCAGGCCCGTCGCTCGCCGCTGGGGCTGCTGAGCTACATGCTCGGGCAGGGAGGGCGACTGCGGCAGGGGCTGACCGCCGTCGCCGGCAACCACGTGCTGCTGCGCGAGACGAGCACCGGCCTGGTCGTCACGCTGGTGCATCTGCGTCGCGGCTCGGTGCGCGTCGCGCCCGGCGACCGATTGCGAGGCGGCGAGCAGATCGGCGCCTGCGGGAACTCGGGGAACTCCACCCAGCCGCATGTCCACGTGCAGGTCACCGACACCGCGGATCTCGTCACGGCCCGCGGAGTGCCGGTGCTCTTCCGCGACTACCGCGAGTGGCCGGCCTCCGGTCGCGGCCCGTTCGACGTCGAGGCGGGGGTGCCGGCCGAAGGGTCCGTCGTGGAGGCCCGATGAGTGGAAGCCGGCGGCCGGCCCGGACAGGTCAGGCGCCGACGGGCGACCAGGATCACAGCCCAATATTTTTGCAGGCTGTGCAAGTTTTTCGATATCGTCGCGGTCATGCAGGACGCGGAGCAGTCGGTCGGCGCCATGGGCCGCAGGGAGCGCAAGAAGCTCCTGACCCGTCGCTCGATCCGCAGCGTCGCGCTGGATCTCGCCCTCGACGTCGGCCTCTCGCACCTGACGGTGGAGATGATCGCCGAGGCCGCCGAGATCTCACCCCGGACGTTCTTCAACTACTTCTCCTGCAAGGAGGACGCCCTCGTCACCGACGCCGGGGCGGTCGCCGAGCTGCTGCGCGCGCTCGTCGAAGCCCGACCCGCGGAGGAAGCACCCCTGCGCGCGATCCGCATGGCCATGACGGAGAACGACCCCGCCTCGCTGATGCAGGCCAGCCGGGCACGCGCCCGGACCCGCCAGCAGCTGGTCCAGGAGCATCCGGCGCTGTTGGCGCGACAGCTGGGCAAATACGCCCAGCTCGAGCAGGCCTTCGCCGCGGCGGTGGCCCGACGGCTCGACGTCGACGTCGAGCAGGACCTGAGGCCGGCGCTGATCGCCGGGGCCGCGGTCAGCGCGGTCCGCATCGCCGTGCGGCGCTGGACGACCGACGAGACGTCGACGTTGGACGAGCTCATCGGCTCGGCCTTCGACCTGCTGGAGCAGGGCGGGACGCCCGCCGCCGACGCACACCACCGCTGACCGCGACGCGGCGCCCCGCCGCGCGCACGACGCACCCCCGGCGCCGACGCGTCGGGGACGAGTCATGACAGATGAAGGAAGGTCGCCCCTTGTCGACTGAACACCGCTCCCCCGACGTCGCCGGGGAGGCCGCCGGCCGTCCCGCCGCGGACTCGCCGCCGAAGCCGATCAATCGCCGCGTCGTGATGGCGGTGCTGGTCTCGGGCGCGTTCGTCATCATCCTGAACCAGACGCTGCTGAACACCGCCCTGCCGGCCTTCATGGCGGACTTCGGCATCTCGGCGAGCGCCGCCCAGTGGATGACGACGATCTTCATGCTGGTCAACGGCATCATGATCCCGGTCACCGCATTCCTCATCCAGAAGTTCACCACGCGGGCGCTGTTCTTCACCGCGATGATCCTGTTCATCGTCGGCACCGCCATCTGCGCGGCGGCGCCGGTCTATCCGCTGCTGCTCACCGGCCGCGTGGTGCAGGCCGCCAGCGGAGGCATCATCATCCCGCTGATGCAGACGATCCTCTTCGCCATCTTCCCGGTGGAGAAGCGCGGCAGCGCCATGGGGACGTTCGGGCTCGTGATCGGCTTCGCCCCGGCCATCGGCCCGAGCCTCTCGGGCTGGATCGTCGACCACCTGCCGTGGCAGACGCTGTTCCTGATGATGCTGCCGATCGCGATCGTCGACCTGATCATCGGGCTGTTCATCCTGAAGAACGTCACCGAACGCACCTTCCCGCGCCTCGACGTGCTCTCGATCATCCTGTCCTCGCTGGGCTTCGGCGGCCTGCTCTTCGGCTTCGGGACGGCCGGCGACGCCGGCTGGACCAGCCCCCAGGTCTATCTCCCGCTGATCCTGGGCGCGGTGGTGCTGGTGATCTTCATCCTGCGCCAGCTGAAGCTGCCCGAGCCGATCCTCGAGTTCCGGGTGCTGCGCTATCCGATGTTCACGCTGAACACCGCCCTGGGCATGTGCGTGTTCATCGTGATGATCGGCGGCATGCTCATCATCCCGCTGTACATGCAGAACATGACCGGCCACACCGCCGTCGAGTCCGGTCTGGCCCTGCTGCCCGGAGCGGCGCTCATGGGTCTGATGTCGCCGATCACCGGACGGATCTTCGACGCCGTCGGGGCGCGCTGGCTCGCCGTCCTCGGCTTCACGCTGGTGACCGGCTCGACCTTCTTCCTGGCCGATCTGGATGCGCAGACCACCTTCGCCTACATCGCCGGAGTCAACACCGTGCGGATGGTCGGCACGGCGATGGTCATCATGCCGGTGACCACCGCGGCGCTGAACCAGCTCCCCCGCCACCTGGTGCCGCACGGCACCGCGTTGAACAACACGCTGCGTCAGATCGCCGCCTCCGTGGGCACCGCCGGGCTGGTCACCATCATGTCCGCCTCGGCGCGCGACCCGCAGGTCTACGGCGTCGAAGGCCCCATCCACGGCGCCAACGTGGCCTTCATGGTCGCCGGCTCCGTCGGCGTGCTGGGCATCATCGGGGCCTTCTTCAGCAAGGACTCGAAGGGCCTGGCCTCACGGGCGGCGCCCGGCGAGGAGCCCGCCGACGGGAACCGGGAGAAGGAACCGGCCTGACCCGGGAGGCACGCAGAACGCGCCCGCCGGCCGTCTGGAGTGGTCAGCGCGACGCCGGTAGGCTCGTCGCCATGACTGCGACGGATGACCTCGACCTGCTGGCCCGTCTGGCCGACCTGCAGGAACACCTGCACGCCGGCCTGCTCGCCGTCGACGAGCAGACGCAGGTGCCGGGCTGCCCCGGGTGGAGCGTCGGCGATCTGGGCGAGCACGTCGCCGGAGTCCATGCCTGGGCCGAGGCGCTGGTCCGCGGTGCCGAGGACATCAGGCCTCCGCAGCGCACGACGTCGGTCCCCGAGCACTATGCGCGGCAGGCGGCACGACTGCACCGGACGCTCTCGGCCCTCGCCCCGCAGACGCCGGTGCGCACGATGTCCGGGACCGGACCGTCGGCGTTCTGGCGGCGTCGGCAGACTCACGAGGCGCTGGTGCATCTGCACGATCTGCACCGCGCCGCAGGAACGGTCATGCCGGATCCCGGCCACGAGCTGTGGGCCGACGCCGTCGACGAGGTCATCACCGTGATGCATCCCCGCCAGCTGCGCCTGCAGCGGACGGCCGCGCCGGAAGTCTCGCTGCGCCTGGAGGCGACCGACGCCGACGCCGCCTGGCAGCTCGTCGGCGAGGACCCCGCGCCGGCGGCGACGCTGCGCGGATCGGCCCGCGATCTGGCGCTGCTGCTCTGGCGCCGACTCGACCTCGATGCGGCCGGCGTCGACGTCACCGGCGATCCCCAGCTCGCCCGTCGGGAGCTCTCCGCGGCGCTGACCCCGTGAACTGCCGGCCGCGACGACGTAGGCTCGTGCCATGGAGCACCTTCCGCTGAACTCCGGACCGTCCATTCCGCAGATCGGCTTCGGCACCGGCGGCACGCCGGACGCCGCCGAGCGCGTCGCCGCCGCTCTGCAGGCCGGGTACCGCCACCTCGACACCGCACAGCGATACGGCAACGAGGCCGGCGTCGGCGCGGGGATCCGGACCTCGGGCGTGCCGCGCGAGGATCTCTTCATCACCACCAAGCTCGACGACTTCCATCACGCGCCCGCCGACGTCGACCGCACCCTCGACGAGTCGCTGGCGCGTCTCGATCTCGACGCCGTCGATCTGTTCCTGGTCCACTGGCCGATGCCGCGGCTGGAGGTCTCCTACGTCGACACCTGGCGAGCGATGCTCGCCGCCCGCGAATCCGGACGGGCTCGCGCCGTCGGCGTCTCCAACTTCCAGCAGGACCATCTGGAGAGGATCATCGAGGCGACCGGAGAGGTGCCCGCCGTCGACCAGATCGAGGTCCATCCGTCCTTCGCGAACGACATGCTCAGAGCCTTCTGCCGTGAGCACGGCATCATGGTCACCGCCTGGAGCCCGCTGGGCAAGGGCGACGACCTGGCGGATCCGGCCGTCGTCGCCCTCGCCGAGCAGCTGGGGCGCAGCCCGGCGCAGGTGATCCTGCGCTGGCATCTCGAGCGCGGCGACGTGATCATCCCGAAGTCCTCCCGCCCTGAGGGCATGGCGGCGAATCTGGACATCCTCGACTGGCAGCTGGACGAGGAGGACGTCGCCGCGCTCGACGCCCTGGACCGTGGCGAGGCCGGGCGCCGCACTCCGCATCCGGACGAGATCGAGCTGCGCGGCTGAGGCTCTCCGACCGCGACGCGGTCGGGGCGCGAGTCTCCGCCGACGGAGGAGCGCACGACCAACGCCGGTCCGCCGGTCGGACATCGGAACGATCAGGCACCCTGCCAGCTCTGGTCGTGGCGGCCGGAGGCGGGTTGAATGGGGCCGGGTCCGGCTCTCGCCGCCCGACCGTCCACCCACCATGCCAGGAGCTTCGCAGGAGGGAGCCCATGTCGCGTCCAGAGCACCGCACCGCCCAGGAGGTGCTGACCGCCGCCGTCGGACTGCGGGCGCAGGTCGTCCTCGACCGGCTGCCGGCCGCAGTGGAGGACCAATACGACGCCGTCCATCAGCTGCGCACTGCAGTGCGCCGACTACGGTCGCTCCTGGTTGCCTTTCGCTCGCGCTTCCTGGGGGACGAGGTGACCGATCTGCGGCACCGCCTCTCGACGTTCGGCGACATCCTCGGTGAGGCTCGCGATCTCGAGGTCGCCGCGGAGCTGGCCGGCTCGGTGCTGGAGGAGCTGCGCACCTCCGGCGACGACGAACCCGTCGAGGAGATCCCAGCGACGCTGATCGATGCGATTCTCGAGGAGCGGGCGACGGCCCACGAGGCCTTCGTCGCATGGTGGGAGGAGCACGGCGAGGACCTGACGACGGCGCTGGAGCACTGGGCCGAGGACGCCCCTGTCGACCCCGCCCTGGCCGAGGAGTCGGCGAAGCCGTTCCTGAAGGACGCGGTCCGCTCAGAGATCACACGCGCGCGGACCATGGCCGACCGACTCGAAGTCGGACTGCTCGACGGCCCGGACGACCGGACGCTGGCCGACGCCCACCGGCTGCGCAAGGCGGGACGACGCCTGCGCTACATCGCCGAAGCCTTCACCCAGCCTCCTGCGGAAGTCCTGGGGAAGAAGGCCCGCCGTGCCGCGAAGAGAGGGTCACGGCTGCAGACGGTGCTGGGCGACCACCGCGACGCGCTGCTGCTCGGCGCCCATGCTCGGCGCCTGGCGGCCGAGGCATCCACACCGCGCGCCGCCGGCGATTTCCGGGCCTTCGCCGACGCCGCCGAGGCCCGGGCTGCCTCAGCACTGGCAGACCTGCCTCAGGCGATGAAGAAGCTGCGGTCCGCGGCCCTGCCGACCGGTTGAGCGGCACCCGCCCCGTGCCGGGCCCTCACACCGGCGCGGGCACCGGCTCCACGTGGTGCGCCCACGCGGTGAAGACGCCGATCACCCGCGTGCCGGCCGCGCCGAACGCCGTCTCGGCGTCGGCACGCCACCGGCCCAGGATGCCGTCGGGAAGGCGCCGTGCGGAGGAGAAGGCCAGGACTACCGCGGGCACACCGATCCCGGCCAGCGCCCCCAGCATCTCCCGGCGTTCCTCGTCGTCGACGAGCCAGTCGGTCTGGTCGATGAGCACCGGCGTCGGGAAGCCGATGTCGTCGTCGTCGCAGGGCAGCACCGCGAAGGTGTTCTGCGCGCGATCGGATTCTTTGACCACCAGGTCGACGACGTCGCCGGCCAGGTACGGGGTCGAGAGCGGAAGCTCGGTCCAGTGAGGTGGAAGATCATCGAATGCCATGACTCGATCCTCGACGAGCCCGAACACGCCCGCCAGCGGACCCGCGCAGATGTGGATGGAGCGTCCACAGGTGCACCGATGCCTTGACACCGCGGCCCGAACACGACTCGCTCCCCTGCCGCCGCGGACCTCAGCCCTCGGCCGCGAGGAAGCGCCGCAGCACAGAGGTGAAGACCTCGGGCTGCTCGGCGTGGACCCAGTGGCCGGCCCCCTTGATCCGCACCAGCTGCGCCTGGGGGAAGTGTTCCCGCATGGCCGGCCGATGCTCCTCGGCGACATAGTCCGACTCCGCGCCGGCGATCCAGAGCACCGGGCCGGCGAACTCGCGATTGCCCAGGTCCGGGAATCCGCCGACCACGTCGAGCTCGGCGCGCAGCAGCTCCAGGTTCGACAGCCAGCGGAAGCCGTCGCCGTCGCGGACCAGGCTCTGCAGCAGGAACCCGCGGATCATCGACGACGGGATCGCCTCCTGCAGCTGCTCATCGGCCTCGCGTCGCGAGGAGAGTCCCGCCGGATCCAGCTGGGCGAGGCTGTCGAGCAGGTGCTCGAACTGGCCCATGGATCCGCCGGAGGCCACCGGGGAGATGTCGACGACGACGAGCCGCTCGATCAGCTCCGGGTGCCGCAGCGCGAGCACCATGGCGACTTTGCCGCCCATCGAGTGGCCCACCAGATGCACCGGAGCCTCGCTCGCGACGCCGGTGCGCAGCTCCGCGGCGACGAGGTCGGCCAGCTGCTCGTAGTCGAGATGCTCGGTCCAGTCCGAACGGCCGTGGTCCGGCAGGTCGACCAGCAGGCTCTCGTGCTCATCGGCCAGCCCTTTGGCGATCTGGGTGAAGTTCTTGCCCTGGCCGAAGAGGCCGTGGAGGAAGACGACGGTGGAGCCGTCGCCGTCGACCGTGGTGGTGTGCAGGGTGAAGTCGGATGCGTCGCTCACCGTTCCAGCCTACGTCGCGCGTCCGCCGTGCGCGGCGGCGCGCCGCTGGACGGCGGTGTACACCGCCAGCGACGTCGTGATCGCCAGCACCGTCAGGCTCAGGACGGCCACGGGGATCACCTCGCGCAGGGCGACGGCGACTCCGGTGATGACCACCAGCAACCCCGCAGCGAGGATGCGGGACTGCGCCAGCCGTCCGAAGCGCGAGCGCATGAACATCAGATTCCCGGCCAGATAGACCAGCGGCCCCGCCGTGGTGACCACGACGATCGCCGGTGTCAAGGCGCCATGCGTCAGGCGCAGCTCGATGGACACCGCCACCAGGATGGCCCCGAGGACCATCAGCGCATGGGCGTAGGCGAAGGCCGTGCGCAGCGCGCCGGTGGAGGTGTTGCCGTGCGCGGCGCCGGACCCGGCCAGGGCGAAGTAGTTCCACCAGAGGACGAAGAGTGAGGCGAAGCCCACGGTCAGGCTCGCCATCAGCGGCAGGGCGAGCGGCGCCTGGTCGACGACGGCCCCGCCCATCAGCAGGATGCACTGGCCGAGAGCCATGACGAAGACCTGGCGGTTCCTCCGGGACAGGTGTTCGGCATCGGTGTCCCAGAGATGCATGGGCGCCGAGCCGACGAAGGGCACCCGGAACTGGGCCAGCGGGGCGGCATAGTCGACGAGCACGGCGGTGAGCCACAGCGGGATCCGCCAGCCGTCCGGGGCCGCCGCGCCGAAGATCCAGAAGACGCCGGCGAACATCGTCCACAGCAGCAGCATCCGGTAGTTGCGGGCCAGCTGCTGACCGGAGAAGGCGAGCATCATGACCACCGGCCGGAGGATCCCCATGAACAGATAGCACCCGACGAAGATCCAGCTCTGCCCGTCGAAGGCACTCGGGATCGCGACGGCCATGCCCAGCGCGGCGAGCATCAGCACCGCCGAGAGCAGCTGGATCCGCGTGCGCGCCGGATCGAGCCAGTTCATCGCCCACGCGGTGTAGTTCCAGCCCCACCACACCGCCGCGAAGAGGATGACGACCTCCAGCACCCCGGTCCAGCTGAGGTCGCCGAGCAGGATCTGTGCGAGCTGGACGGCGGCGAAGATGTAGACCAGATCGAAGAACAGCTCCACAGGGGCCACCTGGGAGCGGCGTGAGGCCGGCCGGGCCAGGGACGTGCGGGAGGTGCTGGTCGGTGCCACGTTCACAGCCCCAGACTATCCGGAGGCGTGGCGAAGCACGGTGACGGCGAAGTCGGCGTCGTCCTGCCAGGCGTCGAGCTGCCAGGTGGAGAAGCGGTGCTCGACCCGCAGCCCGGCCTCGGCGACGAACCGGTCGAAGTCCTCCAGGCGCAGGTGGCGGTCGATGTGGAAGCCGACGAGCAGGAATCCGTCGGCGGCCACACAGGCGGCGAGCCGACGCAGCACGTGCGTCTCGGTTCCCGAGGCGAGGAACACCATCACGTTGCCGGCCAGCAGGACGGCGTCGAGCGGCTCCGATTCCCCGAGCGACTCCAGATCAAGTTCGGCCAGATCGGCGACGAGGTACCGCGGGCCCGGATGGTCCTCCTCGGCCGCGGCGATCAGTTCGGCATCGGCGTCGACCCCGACGACGGCGTGTCCGCGAGCATGCAGCTCACCGGCGTGACGGCCCGGCCCGCAGCCGGCGTCGAGGATCCGCGCCTGCCGCGGCACCATCGCGTCGACCAGTCGCGCCTCGCCGACGAGGTCGTGCCCCTCGGCGGCCATAGTCCGGAATCGCTCGATGTACCACTGCGAGTGGCCGTCCTTCGTCTCTGTCGCCCAACGCGTCGGCTCTGCCATGCCACCAGACTACGGGCGAGCGGCGGGATGCGCGGCACGTCGGCCCGGAGAGGTCGTTCACCCGCGGGCGGGACGGTAGCGGAGTAGAACGCCTCCGGTGTCCACGGCGTGGGACTCGAGGAGCTCGAGCGGCCGTGCGGCCTCACTCGTCGCGAAGAACGGCGTGCCGGAGCCCAGGATCACCGGGGCGATGCCGAGCAGCAGCTCGTCGACGAGGCCGGCATCGAGCAGAGCCTCCACCAGGTTCGCGCTGCCGAAGACGTAGATCGGTCGATCGTCGAGCTGCTTCCGCCGCGTCAGCTCCGCGACGGGATCGGAGGTCGCTTCGGTGTTGTTCCATTCCGGCGCGGTGAGCGTGCGGGAGGCCACGAGCTTCGGGATGGCATTCATGTACTCGGCGATCTCGGGCTCGCCCGTGTCGGTCGGCCAGTGGGCCGCCATGCCCTCATAGGTGTTCCGCCCGAAGACGAGGAGGCCGGACTCCTCGCCGAACCGCAGGCTGAGACGGCGCAGATCCTCGCCCCAGATATATTCATGGAGTCGCAGATCCCACGGCTGGTCTCCTTCGAAGAAGCCGTCTATCGAGATGACGTTCCAGACGATGAGCGTGCCCACGGCGTTCCTCCTTGAAGTGCCGCCCGATGCGGGTGGCACAGACCATAGTTCGCCGGGGACCTCGCCACAATGGTTCACCGGTCATCGGCCGGGTCCCCTCCGCAGGACCCCGACACGGTCCCGTCGCAGCATGACCACCAGGGACACCGCCAGGCCCAGGAGGATCACGGTGAAGGGCGCCGCGGCGATCACCGCCGCGCTGCGCAGGTCGTCCTGACCTCCGCTGAGCAGCAGCACAGCGGCGAAGGCGGCCGCGAAGGACCACATCAGTCGCACCGGACGCGGGGGCTTCATGGCGCCGCCCGTCGTCGTGCTGCCGAGCATGAACGACGCCGAGTCGGCGGAGGTGATGAACAGCAGAGCAAGCACCGGCACGAGCACCACCAGTGCGATCTCCGTCAGCGGCAGGGTGTCGAAGACGGCGAGGGTGGCGATCGATTTCGCCTCCGAGGCGATCCTGGACACCGACACCGCTCCGCTGAGCTCGCGCGCCAGGGCGGTGCCGCCGAAGACGGAGAACCACACGATGCTCACCAGGCTCGGCACCAGCACGACGCCGGTCACGATGCCACGGATCGTGCGGCCGCGGGAGATGCGCGCGATGAACGTCCCGACGAACGGCGCCCAGCCGATCCACCACGCCCAGAAGAAGTAGATCCAGTCCGCCGTCCAGGCGTCGCCGGCCGCGCCCTCCGTCGCGAGGCTCATCGGCACGAACGTGGAGACGTAGCCGGCGACGCCGGTGCCGAGCGTCGAGACGATCGATCCGGTGGGGCCCAGGCTCAGGACGAGCACGAGCAGCAGGCCGCAGAGGGTGACGTTCACCAGGCTCAGAGCCCGGATGCCGCGCCCCAGTCCTGTCATCGAGGAGATCGTGGCGAAGGTCATCAGCCCGACGATGATCGCGATCTTCACACCGTAGGAGTCGGCCACGTCGAACTGGTCGGAGAGCCCGGCGTTGAGCTCGCCGGTCCCGAGCCCGAGCGAGGTGGCCACGCCGAAGAGGATCGCCAGCACCGCCAGCGTGTCGACGACGGCGCCGATCCAGCCGTCGGCGAGGCGCCCGAGCAGCGGCCGCAGCGCGGAGCTGACGAGCATGCCGGTCCCCCGGGTGAAGGCCGCATAGCCGATCGCGATCGCGACCACCGCGTAGATCCCCCAGGCGTGCGGGCCCCAGAACAGGAAGGAGTAGCGCATTCCGGCGCGGGCGGCCTCCGTCGAACCGGGATCGGAGGCGCCGTACGGAGGATCGGCGAGATGGATGAGCGGCTCGGCCGTTCCCCAGAACAGGAAGCTGAGTCCGACGCCGGCGCTCACCAACATCGCCACCCAGGAGACGACGCCGAACTCCGGCGTCGCATCCTGCCCGCCCAGGCGCCTCTTCCCTGCCGGAGACAGCGCGAGCACGACGATGAACACCAGCAGCAGCGACACGGTGATCGGGTAGACGGGGCCGAAGCTCCCGACGACGACCTCCCGGACGGCCGTGAGGGAATCGGTGAGCACGCGAGGGAAGAGCAGCCCGAACGCGACGAACGCGATCGAGAGCACCAGCGAGGCGTAGAAGACCGGCCCGAGGCGCCCCCGGGATTCCGGAGCAGTCGCTGGCACGGTCATGGCGTCTGAGTCTATGCCGGAGCGCGGGTGCGCCCAAGGGTTCGCCGGTCTGCCCGAGGCCGCGGCATGCGGCTCTCCTGGACGAGTCGACGGGCCAGGATGCGTATCATCAGGGCATGGAACACTTCTTCGACGCCATCCGCCGGATCGGATTCCGCCGCGGGCCGAAGCGCCTCCTCGCCGGCATCGGCGGCAGCCTCGCCGAGAAGCTGGGCATGAATGTCTGGCTGGTCCGCCTGCTGCTCGTCGTCCTCTCCCTGCTGCCCGTGGTGGGCATCGGTGCCTACCTGGTGATCTGGCTGCTCACCCCGTGGCAGGACGGCCGCATCCCGCTGCAACAGATCCTCGGAGGGGCGCCCAGGAACCGCTGAGTCGTCGGTCCATACCGCGCTGGGCCGGCCCCACGGCCCGAGTCTTCCTGCCAGCCCCCGACGTGCGACGTGAGAGCCCCGCCGGCGCCGCAGCTGACGGCGACCGCGGCCCCGCGGCACTAGCTCGGCCGCTGCACTGGTCCACAGATCCCGCCGAGGACGAATGCGGTGCGGCGGTCGTAGTCCGGTTTGGAAGGTAGACCGCCGTACTTGAGGGCGAGGGCGTTGTTCAGGGTCAAGGCATGAAAGTCGTCGGGCGTGAGCCCCTGGGCCAGCACACCGGCCGCGTGCCCTTCTGCGACCAGGGTCTCGTGGAAGGCCCCTCCGGCGTGGCACAGCGCCATGAGCTTCTCGGAGTCGGGGAACTCCTGCAGCAGGACGTCGTTGACAGCCGGCAGGCGATACTGGAGATCCCGTATCGCCCTGACATAGAAACAGATCCGTTCTCGGGCCCCCGCGACGGACCGCGCGTCGTCGATGACGCCCCTGAGTTCGCCTGCGACCACGTCGCCGATGACGGCGTCGATCAAGCCGACCCGTCCTCCGAGCCTGTTGAAGATGGTCGCCTTGCTCACACGGGCTGCGGCAGCGATCTCCTCGAGCGGCACTGCGAGGCCCTGCTCCCGGAATGCCTCCACCGCAGCGATATGGATGCGTTCGACGTTGCGTCGGGCATCCGAGCGAAGCCCCGGTGAGGACCCCGTGCTGGAAGCCATTGCTCCTCCTTCCACGCCGAGACAATTTGACCGACCAAGTCAACTTACCGCAAGCTGTCTCATGACCATAAGTTGACGGAACGGGTCAATTTATCGAGCGGGCTCCTTGCGCGCCGTCGTCGCCACTCTCAGCGGCACGACAACGTCGCGCCGCCTCGACGAAAGGACATCCTCATGATCATCGTGACTGGAGCGACAGGCGTCCTCAACGGCGCCACCGTCGACTACCTTCTGCAGCGGATTCCTGCGGCCCACCTCGGAGTCAGCGTGCGTGACCCGGAACGTGCGAAGCACCTGTCCGATCAGGGAGTCCGCGTGAGGCGGGGAAGCTACGACGACCCGGCGGCGCTGCGTCACTCCTTCGCCGACGCTGAGCAGGTGCTTCTAGTCTCCTCCAGCGACGTCACCGCCGACGTCGTCACCCAGCACCGGACGGCGATCGATGCCGCGGCAGAGGCTGGTGCCCGACGGATCCTGTACACCAGCGCCCATGGGACCGGCTTCGACACCCCGTATCCGCCGCTGGCCATCCATGCCGCCACGGAGCAGCACCTCGCCGCGACAGGCGTGCCATGGACGGCACTGCGCAACGGGTTCTACGGGCATCCCGGTCAGCTGCTCGGCCGCTGGCAGGAGACCGGAGCCATCACCAAGCCGGCCGACGGCCCGTTCTCATGGGTCGATCGGCGTGATGCCGCCGAAGCTGCCGCCGCGATCCTCACCAGTGATGCCGCCTTCGACGGTCCCGTCGATCTGACGCTGCCCTCCCCCGTCACCCTCGCCGAC
This sequence comes from Nesterenkonia sp. F, assembly GCF_000220985.1. GTDB lineage: Bacteria > Actinomycetota > Actinomycetes > Actinomycetales > Micrococcaceae > Nesterenkonia. Next base: position 71,427 of record NZ_AFRW01000015.1, on the reverse strand, counting down.
TTCGCCGCAGCTGCATCCGAGATCACCGGCCGCCACGTCGAGCGCGTCGTCGTCGACGATGAGGAATGGGTCGCCGAGGAGGTGGCGAACGGCACACCGGAGGGCGCGGCACGATTCACGCTCTCGATGTTCCAGGCGACACGGAGCGGCCATTTCGCGAGATCCGCTCCCATGCTGACCCAGCTCCTCGGGCGGGCTCCGCGCAGCATTGCTGACCAGCTGGCACATCGGATCGCCGTTTGAGCCTCGAAGACAGTTTCACCAGTCGCCGACCCGGCACCTGAGAAACGTCCCGGAGCGCACCCGACGACGACGCTCGAGCTCAAGCTTCGGATGCCAAAGGGCACGACCGTCCGCGACTCACGTCGCCTACCCACCGACGCCTCGGTCCGTGGCTTTGTACGGCTTGCCCTGAGCGTCATAGGTGGTCCACTCCCCACCGGCTCGCCCTCGGCGAAGGCGCCGGACCGCGGAGACCCAGTTCCCACGATCGGGACATCTCATGCACGCACGAGAAGCGCACAGCCCTCGGACGGTATGAGGCCCCGGGCTGTGTGGCCGATCCCGAGGCCATCGCCGCTCCTGGTCAAGGCTTCGCGTCTTGAAAGTGAAGTCGACCGACTTCCGGCACGATACGACGCGACGTCTCAAAATCGGCTGAGCAAGGGACTCCTGAGAAACGTCAATCGGCCCGCGCACTCACCGATGCCCGCCCAGCGCCCCGATCCGACGGGTCCTTCGCGCGGTCGTCAGCACCCCCGTCCACCACGGCCAGCCCGGTGTGACCTGGCGGCATCGACAACAAGGGGCGCGTCGCAGTCGATGAAGATCACAGGCGCGTTCGCGAACGTGTGCACCAGCACGAGCGGCAGACCCCGTTGGAATCGAACCTGGAATGCGGCGAGCGCGAGGACGCGCAGGTCGCGGATGCGAGGACGTCGGGACGCGTTCGTCGATGCCGCGCCCCGGAGTGGCGACGAGGAACGACAGATGCGCGAGGTCGAACAGGCGAGGATTCCACGGACCTCACCTCACCGGCAGCGTGTGGAACTCGCCGCTGCACGCATCGAGCAGCTCGCGACGCACGAGCATCTCAGCGGACGGTGCGACGTCGGTCATGCCACCAGGCTTATGTGGAGCATCCCAGCTCATGGCGCATCTTGCGGAAGCTGATTTGGAGTTCCAACACGTGCCCCTGGCGAGGGTTTCCGGACCATGCTCAGGTCGAGTCCCGGTCGTCGCCGGCTGCGCGCAGCATCCATGCGGCTGCGGCCCTCACCCGCGTTCGGAGCTCGTCGGGGCGATCGATCACCACTTCGCAGTCGAGAGCCGCGATGACGGGCGGCAACCAATCGAGGGCGGCAGCATGGATCTCAGTTCGATACCAGGTGGCGTCTTCAGGCGCCCCGACATGCCCATGGTCCGACCTGTCGAGTCGAGCCACACTCCGCGGAAGATGGCCCCTGATGTGCCCCTCCGTCCCTCGAATGTGCAGCACGACATGCCAGCGGTAGTCGGCCGTGACGAAGAGATCGAGCAGGCGCCCTGCCGCATCGGATTGTGGCGGCGGCGCGAAGGTTCCGCGTATCGACCGAGCCGTCCGAATCCGATCGACCCGGAACGTCCGTTCCTCCTGGCGGTCCGTGTCGAAGGCGACGAGATACCACCGGTCCGAGTGCGCGACCAGACCGTAGGGGTGGATCGTGCGCCGAGATGGGACACCTTGGCCACTGACATAGCGCAGGTCGAGGACGTGTCGAAGGTCCACGGCCTCCGCCAAAGTCAGCATCACAGCAGGGTCGGGAGCGACGTCGCACTGCTCGGAAGTACGCGTCATCACCCCGAGAAGGGCATCGATCCGTTCCGCATCAGCGGTCGGCAAGGCTCGTTTGATCTTGGACAAGGCAGTCTGCGCGGCGATCTCCGGTTCGCGTGAAGCCGCCTGCGCACGGGCGAGCCCGAGATAGACCGCGACGACCTCCTCAGAGCTGAACATGAGCGGGAGGACGCGCCGGCCGGGCGCGAGCCGATAGCCGCCGTAGCGCCCTCGCATCGTCTCGACGGGCAGGCCCAGATCGACCAGCCGCGCCATATCCCTGCGAACAGTCCGCTCGTCGACGCCGAGGCGATCTGACAGCTCCGCGACCGTGCGCTGCTGCGCAGACTGCAGGAGTTCGAGCAACTGCAACGCTCGAGCGGTGGTGTCGGCCATGGCAGCCATTGTCGTTCATATACCGGGCCATTTTCGCCCGGTATTGACCGTACCGTGATGTGCGTGGCCGGGTCCGCGGGCCACATTCATGATTCACGACAGAAGGAGACCGCCATGCAGTTGGCAGCCACCCGGATCATCACCGACGACGTCGACGCGCTCGTCGCGTTCTACGAAACAGCAACCGGCATCACTCCGGAGCGTCTTCACCCGATGTTCGCCGAACTTCGCACCCCGTCCGGCACGCTGGCCATCGCCAGCTCCGCCACGGTGCCGCTGCTCGGAGAGAACGTCGCCGAGGATCGCGCGAACCGCAGCGTCACCCTGGACTTCCTCGTCGACGACGTCGACGAGACCTGCGAGGCTCTTCAGGAAGTCGTCGATGTGTTCGTCAACCAGCCGACCGACATGCCTTGGGGAAATCGTTCGCTGCTCGCCAGGGATCCGGACGGCAACCTCATCAATTTCTTCACGCCGATCAGCAAGACGGCTCGGACCCGATTCGCGGACGAGGTCCGTGGGTAGAAGACTCTTCGTCGATCCGGCCGGAAGCAGCCCTGGCGGCGTGCCAGGCTGCCGATGGAGGCCGAAGTCCCCGATGATCAGACGCGACCAGGCAGCCTGATCCCTCTCGAGAACCTCGAATCGTCTCAGGTTGCGGGGCGCACCTACCACTGCCCCCCCCTCTTCACGTTGTGACGTGTTGCTGGGTCCGTCCGACGCGCCTGTCGAGCAGCTGCGAGACTGCTACCGCGGTGCTGAACGCGTTCCCCGTCGTCGAGTTCGGCACCGCGGTGGTCGACGAAGGGCACCGACACATGGAGCCGGGCTCACTCCCATCGGACTCGACCTGATCATGTGCGCACGCATCACAACACGTCAGGTGAAGGCCTCCATGACCCTGTCGATCCCGCGTCGTCGAAACTCAGGCGTCAGGGACCAGGGCGTCCGAGGCGATGTTTCACCTGGTCCCGTCCATCCTCGCGGTCCGGCTTCCTGCGCTCGACTGTGTGCGAAGCACCCTGTGCGCCCGCCTGATCTGACGTTCTACACGTTGAACTTGAAGTCGACCACGTCGCCGTCCTTCATGACGTAGTCCTTGCCCTCCAGGCGCACCTTGCCGTTGGACTTGGCCTCGGCCATCGAGCCGGCGGCCATCAGGTCCTCGTAGGAGACGATCTCGGCCTTGATGAAGCCGCGCTGGAAGTCGGTGTGGATCACGCCGGCCGCCTGCGGTGCGGTGTCGCCCTGGTTGATCGTCCAGGCGCGGGCCTCCTTCGGCCCTGCGGTCAGGTAGCTCTGCAGCCCCAGAGTGTCGAAGCCGACGCGCGCCAGCTGGGACAGGCCGGACTCGTCCTGGCCGTTCATCTCCAGCATCTCGCGGGCCTCCTCCTCGGAGAGCTCCACCAGGTCGGCCTCGAGCTTCGCATCGAGGAAGACCGCCTGCGCCGGCGCGACCAGGTCGGCCAGCTCCTTCTGCTTCTCCGCGGAGCCCAGCACCGTCTCGTCGCAGTTGAAGACGTAGATGAAAGGCTTGGCGGTCAGCAGGTTCAGCTGGCCGAGGTGCTCGCCGTCGAGCTCGCCGGAGGACAGCGCGGAGAAGATGGTCTCGCCGCGCTCGGCGACCGTCTGGGCGGCGAGGTAGGCGTCGAGCTGCGCCTGATCCGCCTTCTTGCCCTTGACCTGCTTCTCCAGCTTGGGGATCGCGTTCTCGAGCGTCTGCAGATCCGCCAGCACCAGCTCGGTGTTGATCGTCTCCATGTCCGAGGTCGGGTCCACGTCGCCGTCGACGTGGACGACGTTGTCGTCCTCGAAGGCGCGCACCACCTGGGCGATCGCATGGGCCTCGCGGATGTTGGCCAGGAACTGGTTGCCCAGCCCCTCGCCCTCGGAGGCGCCCTTGACGATGCCGGCGATGTCGACGAACGAGACGGTCGCCGGCAGGATCCGCTCCGAGTCGAACATCTCGGCGAGCTCGCCCAGCCGGTCGTCGGGCAGGTCGACGACCCCGACGTTGGGCTCGATCGTGGCGAACGGGTAGTTCGCCGCGAGGATGGTCTGCCGGGTCAGCGCGTTGAAGAGTGTGGACTTGCCCACGTTGGGGAGTCCCACGATTCCGATAGTCAGTGCCACGGTCACCCAACCTATCGCGCTCTGCGCGGGGGAAGCGACTCCGGCCCCGGTTCACCGCGATGAGCGTCACCCCATGTCGGCCGCTCGGCCGGATTGGCTAGGATCCACCAGGTTCACCCTGCAGTATGGGCAGGGTGAGACATCGATCACGGAACTCCTGAGTACTTCACGCACCGATGAGGTCATCGCACCGGAGGAAGGACAACTTCACATGCCATCCGCCACGGATCATCCGCAGCCGTCGGCTGCGCAGACCGCAGGCGGCGGTCGACGTCGCGAGAGTCCCAAGTCGGCCAGTGTCAACTGGCCAGTCTTCATCATCTCCGCGGCGATCATCGTCGCCTTCACCCTGTGGGCCGCCCTCGCACCGACCGCGGCCTACAACACCCTCGAGAGCGCCTTCACCTGGCTCAGCGGCAACCTGGGCTGGTACTTCATCCTGACGGCCGCGATCATCCTGGTCTTCGTGCTGATCGTCGCGTTCTCCAGGGTGGGCAACACCAAACTCGGCCCGGACCACGCGAAGCCGAAGTTCAATCTGTTCACCTGGGCCTCGATGCTCTTCGCCGCCGGCATCGGCGTCGACCTGATGTACTTCTCGGTCATCGGTCCGGCCGCCAACTACCGCGTCGGCCCCGGCACGAGCCCCGAGTCCATGGAGGCCGCCGGCGACGCGGCGATCTGGACGATGTTCCACTACGGCTTCCCCGGATGGGCGATGTACGCGCTGACCGGCATGGCCTTCGGCCTCTTCGCCTACCGCCATCACCTGCCGCTGAGCATCCGCTCGGCGCTCTACCCGATCATCGGCAAGCGCGCCGAAGGAGCCGCCGGCACCAGCGTCCAGATCGCCGCCGTGCTGGGCACCATCTTCGGCATCGCGACCAGCCTCGGCATCGGCGTCGTGTTCCTGTCCTACGGCCTGAATCACCTGTTCGGGATCGAGGCCACCACCGGCGTGCAGGCCGCGCTGATCGTGCTGGCAGCCGTCGTGGTGACCTTCTCCACCGTCTCCGGCGTCGACAAGGGCATCCGGCGACTGGCCGAGCTGAACGTCGTCGTGGCCATCATCATGATGTTCTACGTGCTGATCTCCGGAGAGACCGCACGGCTGCTCAACGCCCTGGTGAAGAACATCGGCGACTCCTTCGTGCAGGCCCCGAGCATGCTGATGGACACCTTCGCCTACAACACCTCCGATGCCTGGGCCCAGGAGGGCTGGCTCGAGTGGTGGACCATCTTCTTCTGGACCTGGTGGATGGCCTGGGCGCTGTTCGTCGGCCTGTTCCTGGCCCGCATCTCGCGCGGCCGCACGCTGCGTCAGTTCATCATCGGCGTGCTGCTGGTGCCGTTCGCCTTCAACGCGCTGTGGATCTCCATCTTCGGCAACGCCACCGTCTTCCGGATCATGGGCGGCGACGCCGACTTCGCCGCCGCAGCCGAGGACGCCGAGGGCGCCGGCTTCTACGAGCTGATCAACCAGTTCCCCGGGGCCACCTTCGTCATCGGCGTCTCGGTCGTGGTCGGGCTGCTGTTCTACGTCACCTCGGCCGACTCCGGAGCGCTGGTGCTGGCCAACTTCACCTCGAACACCAAGACCGCCGACTCCGACGGTCCCCCGTGGCTGCGCATCGTCTGGAGCGTCATCATCGGCGCGCTGACACTGGTGATGCTCATCCTCGACGGCGTCTACTCGCTGCAGATGGCCGCGGTGATCATCGGTGTGCCGCTGTCCATCGTGCTGTACATGCTCATGGCCAGCGTCTGGCGCACCCTGCGCCAGGAGAAGTACTCGGCCGACTCGATGCGCGCGGCCCTGCCGGCTGCCCTCTCCGAGCGGATCATGGACGGCGGCTCGGCCGGCGGCCGGTGGCGCCGGCGGCTGGCCCGCGACATGCACTACCCCACGGCCGACGAGGTCACGGAGTTCATGGAGACCACCGCCGCCCCGGCCATCGAGGAGGTCGCCGCAGAGCTCGAGGAGCAGGGCGTGCAGGTCTACTGCGCCCGCGGCACCGTCCCGGACACGGACCTGCCGCAGATCGACCTCCATGTGGAGTTCGACGGCCACCCGCTCTTCAAGTACCAGGCCTACCCGGTGGAGTACGCGGTGCCGCACTTCGCGATGCGGTTCCGCTCGGCCGAGGAGAACTTCTTCCGCGTGGAGATCTTCTCCACGACCGGATCCTCCGGCCGGGACATCTTCGGCTGCAACAAGGAGCAGGTCATCGCCGATGTGCTGGACTCCTATGAGCGCCACCTCGCGGTGCTGCACATGAGCCAGCAGGACGGCGGTCAGCTCGTGACGCTGAACACCGAGGCCGTCCCCGACGACTGGGACCATGACCGCAGCCGTCCGTCCGAGTGACCACCCCGAGACCACCGATCACGAGGAGTTCCCCATGACCACAGAGACCCTGTACATCGACGGCCGGTGGGTGCCCGCCGAATCCGGCGAGACCCGCACCATCACCTGCCCGGCCGACGGCGCCGAGGTCGGCGTCGTCGCCGAGGCCGGCGAGGCCGACACGCTGAAGGCCATCGCCGCGGCCAAGAAGGCCTTCGAATCCCGCGTCTGGGTCGACACCCCGGCCGCCGAGCGCGGCGCGCTGGTGATGAAGGTCGCCGACGCCATCACCGAGCGCAAGGACGAGTTCGCCCGCGCCGAGGCCCTCGACACCGGCAAGCGGTTCGTCGAGGCTCAGATCGACATGGACGACATCATCGGCTGCTTCCGCCACTTCGGGAAGCTGGCCGACGCCGACGCCGGCCGCATCGTCGACGCCGGCGACCCGACCGTCGTCTCCAAGGTCGTCCACGAGCCTGTCGGCGTCTGCGGGATGATCACCCCGTGGAACTTCCCGCTGCTGCAGGCCGCGTGGAAGATCGCCCCGGCGCTGGCCGCCGGCAACTCGCTGGTGCTCAAGCCCGCCGAGCTGACCCCGCACACCGCGATCCTGATCATGGACGTCCTGGACAAGCTGGGCCTCCCGGCCGGCGTGGCGAACCTGGTGCTCGGTGCCGGCGCGACCGCCGGTGCCCCGCTGTCCTCTCACCCGGACGTCGACCTGATCTCCTTCACCGGCGGTCTGGTCACCGGCCGGAAGATCGCCGCGGCCGCCTCGGAGACCGTCAAGAAGATCGCCCTGGAGCTCGGCGGCAAGAACCCCAACGTGGTCTTCGCCGACGCCGACTTCGATGCCGCGGTGGACAACGCGCTCAACGCCGGATTCCTGGACTCCGGCCTGGTCTGCTCCGCCGGCAGCCGGCTGATCGTCCAGGACACCATCGCGGAGAAGTTCGTCGACGAGCTGGTCCGCCGCGCGGAGCACATCCGCATGGGCGGCCCGTTCGACGAGTCCGCCGAGACCGGCCCGCTGATCTCGGCCGAGCACCGCGACAAGGTCACCCGCTACGTCGAGCAGGGCGTCGCCGAGGGTGCGCGGCTGCGCACCGGCGGCCACTGGGGCGGCGAGGAGCTCAAGGACGGCTGCTTCTACGCCCCGACCGTCCTCGACCAGGTCACCCGCGGGATGAGCGTCGTCGTCGAGGAGGCCTTCGGCCCGGTGATCACCGTGGAGACCTTCTCCACCGAACAGGAGGCCATCGCCACGGCCAACGACACCCACTACGGACTGGCCGGCGCGGTGTGGACCTCCGATGCGGGCATCGCCCACCGGGTGTCGTCGAAGCTGCGCCACGGCACCATCTGGGTCAACGACTACCACCCCTACCTGCCGCAGGCGGAGTGGGGCGGCTTCAAGCAGTCCGGCATCGGGCGCGAGCTCGGCCTGGGCGGCTTGGAGGAGTACCGCGAGACCAAGCACATCTATCAGAACACCGAGCCGGCGGTCAGCGGCTGGTTCTCGATGCCGGAGAAGTGAGGACAGGAGAGAGAATGACTGAGAACACCACTTTCGACTACGTCGTCGTCGGCGGCGGCTCCGCCGGCGCGGCGGTCGCCGCCCGGCTGAGCGAGGACTCCGAGGTCAGCGTCGCGCTGCTGGAGGCCGGCCCGACCGACGCCGACAAGGACGTCGTCCTGCGGCTGAACCGCTGGATGGAGCTGCTCGAGTCCGGCTACGACTGGGACTACCCCATCGAGCCGCAGGAGAACGGCAACTCCTTCATGCGCCACGCCCGTGCCAAGGTCCTCGGCGGCTGCTCCTCGCACAACTCCTGCATCGCCTTCTGGGCGCCCAAGGAGGACCTCGACGAGTGGGAGTCGATGGGCGCGGCGGGCTGGAACGCCGAAGCCACCTACCCGATCTACCAGCGCCTGGAGACCAACGACGCCGAGGGCGACCACCACGGCCGCACCGGCCCGGTGAACCTGATGACCATCCCGCCGCACGACCCCTGCGGCGTCTCGCTGCTGGACGCCTGCGAGCAGGCCGGCATCCCGCGGGTGCAGTTCAACACCGGCGAGACCGTGGTCAAGGGCGCGAACTTCTTCCAGGTCAATCGCAAGGAGGACGGCACGCGCTCGTCGTCGTCGGTCTCCTACCTGCATCCGATCCTGGACCGCGAGAACCTCTCCATCCTCACCGACACCTGGGTGAAGGAGATCCTCTTCGACGGCGACCGCGCCGTCGGGCTCTCGGCGGTCGGCGGCGCCTTCGGCAAGGCCCACACGATCACCGCGAACCGGGAGATCGTGCTCTCCGCCGGCGCCATCGACTCGCCGAAGCTGCTGATGCTCTCCGGCATCGGCCCGGCCGAGCACCTGGCCGAGCACGGCATCGCCTCCCGCGTGGACTCGCGCGGCGTCGGCGAGCACCTGCAGGACCACCCCGAGGCGGTCATCGGCTGGGATGCGAAGAAGCCGATGATCGAGGAGGGCTACCAGTGGTGGGAGATCGGCATCTTCGCCGACACCAAGGAGGGCAACGGCGAGTCCGACAAGCCGGGCCGTCCGGACCTGATGATGCACTACGGCGCGGTGCCCTTCGACATGCACACGCTGCGTCAGGGGTACCCCACCAGTGAGAACACCTTCTGCCTGACCCCGAACATCACCCACGCCAAGTCGCGCGGCACCGTGCGGCTGCAGTCGCGGGACTACCGGGACAAGCCGCATGTGGACCCGCGGTACTTCACCGACGCCGAGGGCCACGACATGCGCGTGGCCGTCGAGGGCATCAAGCTGGCCCGCGAGATCGTCTCGCAGCCGGCGATGGCCGAGTGGGCCGGCGAGGAGCTCTACCCGGGCAAGGACGTGGTCACCGACGAGCAGATCGCCGACTACGTCTCGCGGACCCACAACACCGTCTACCACCCGGCCGGCACCGTGAGGATGGGCGCGGCAGACGACGACATGTCCCCGTTGGACCCCGAGCTGCGGGTCAAGGGCGTGAGTAGTCTGCGCGTCGCCGACGCCTCGGTGATGCCGGAGCTGACGACGGTCAACCCGAACATCACCACGATGATGATCGGCGAGCGCTGCGCGGACCTGATCAAGGCCACGCGCTGAGGCTCCCCGCCTCCGACGGTCCCTGACCGTCGACAGGCGACCCCCTCGGACGCCCCGGGCATGGGACGGCATCGACGATGTCTCCCCCGTCGCCCGGGGCGTTCGTGCGTCGACGGGAGCGCTCACGGCGCGAGAGCAGCAGGTTCAGGGTCCGGCTCCGGCGCCCGGAACCTCGCCGGTCTCCTCATACTCGGCGAGCAGCATCTGCTTCGCCGCCTGATCGGCCCGACGGATCATGAGTGCCCCGCAGGCCGAGAAGACGACGACGGTCAGGACCGCATGCCATATCGACGCGCCTGCGACCAGGTTCTCGACACCGTTCAGCAGCACCAGGCCGACGGCGAAGGAGGCCGCGGCGACGCCGAGCATCGCACAGGCCCAGCCCAGTGCGGCCCGATGGCCGGCCTGCCAAGCCGCGCACGAGGAGCCGGTGGACCACAGGCGGATGCCGATGAGCGAGTTCCGTTCGCCGGTGCGACCGGCCCAGCAGATCACCACGGTCAGCAGCCCTGCATGGAGCAGGCCGCCGGGCAGCAGCAGGTCGATCGGCTCCATGCTCCTCCCTTCCCCGCCGACGGCGGCGCGACGGCGGCGCGACGGCGGCGCGACGGCGGCGCGACGGCGGCGCGACGGCGGCGTCGCCCCTGAGACTACTGACGTGATGCTCGCCCCGCCAGCCCTGGACCGAACGGCGCGGGCGGGACCTGACATCTGTCATGGCTGATCGATGACTCCCGGCCCTGGGCGCGGTCCGACGCCCGGAGCAGACTGAAGGCATGAGCCGCACCTCAGTCATCACCACCCGCGACGTCCGCGTGACCTATCCCGACGGGGCCGGCGGCAGAGTCCACGCCGTCGACGGCGTCGACCTCGACGTCTCCCGCGGCGAAGTAACCGCCCTGCTGGGGCCCAACGGCGCCGGCAAGACCACACTGATCGACGTGCTCCTGGGCCTGACGGCGCCCGAGCAGGGCTCTGTCGAGGTGCTGGGCACCACGCCGACCGCCGCCGTGCGCGACGGCCGGATCTCCGCACTGCTGCAGACCGGCGGGCTGCTGCCGGATCTCACCGCCGTGGAGACGGTGCGGATGATCGCCGCGCTGCACCGGAACCCCGCCGACGTCGACGAGGTCATCGACATCGCCGGCGTCCGCCCCTTCGCCTCTCGCCGGGTCGGCAAGTGCTCCGGCGGCCAGCAGCAGCGCCTGCGCTTCGCCCTGGCGCTGCTGCCCCGCCCGGAAGTGCTGATCCTCGACGAGCCCACCGCCGGCATGGACGTCTCCGCCCGCCACGAGTTCTGGGACCGGATGCGCGCCCAGGCCGACGCCGGGGCCACCGTCCTCTTCGCCACCCACTACCTGGAGGAGGCCGAGCAGTTCGCCCGCCGGACGATGCTGCTCGACCACGGGAGGATGCTCGCCGACGGCGCCACCGACGAGGTCCGCTCCCGCGCCGGCGCGGCGCATCTGCAGGTGACCTGGTCGCCGACCGAGGCCGAGCTCGCCGTCCTGCAGGAGGCCGTGCCCGACGTCCGCGCGGTCGAGCAGCGCGGCAGCCGACTGGCGCTGCGCACTGACGACCCCGACGCCGCGGCGGTCCATCTGCTCACCCGCACCGCCGCCCACGACCTCACCGTCCGACCGGCGAGTCTCGAGGAGGCCTTCCAGATGCTCACCGGCGACGACGGGGACGCCGCGGGCCGCTCCACCGACCAGGCCACCGCCCAGAATCCCGAGGAGCTGCTCCGATGAGACTGACCACCTACATCGCCATGGACTTCTGGAGGAACCTGCGCAATGCGGGAAACTCCTTCTTCGTGATCGTGCTGCCCACGGCGCTGTTCCTGTTCTTCGGCGCCTCGATGGACTGGTCCGACCGCCCGGTCGAGGACGGCAACGTCAGTGCCTGGATCATGATCGGCATCGCCTGCTACGGCGCGGCGATGGCGACCGCCTCGCTGGCCGGATCCGCCGCCGTCGAGCTGCAGCAGGGGTGGGGTCGGCAGCTGTCGCTGACCGCGATGCCGCCCGGGGTCTTCGTCGGAGCCAAGACGGTGATCTCGTTGGCGATGGCCGCGCTGCCGGTGGTGGTGCTCAACCTCGCCGGGGTGCTCACCATCGCCGACATGCCGCTGGGCACCTGGCTGGCCGCCGCGGCGCTGACCATCCTCGGTGCGGCCCCCTTCGCCCTCTACGGGCTGGCGATCGGACTGACCTTCCGCTCGGACGCCGCCGTCGGCACCGCCAGCGGGATCCTGGTGATCTTCAGCTTCCTCGGCAACGGCTTCATGCCGCTGGACGGCGTCCTCCTCGACATCGGTCGACTCACCCCGATGTACGGCCTGGTCGCGCTGGCTCGCTACCCGCTCACCGACGGGATGCTGGTCGGCATGGCCGGACCCGGCGGGACCGATCCGCTGTGGATGGTGCTGGCCAACGTCCTCGCCTGGACGCTGATCTTCGGAGCACTGTGCCTGCTCGCCCAACGACGGCGGACACGTCGGCAGTGAGCGTGGGCATGAGCGGCGAAGGTCCACCGCGGAGCAGACGGAGGGGATGCGTAGCATGGGCGGCATGAGGACCGACAGCCAGCCCAGCCACGACGGCACGGGGTCGTTCCACGGCGTCGCCTATGCCGGCATCTGGCTGGCCGTGCTCGCGCTGCCGGTGGGCTCGGCGTTCCTGCGGCCGGTCGCGCCGGTCTGGACCGCGCTGACCGTGGCGGCGACGCTGCTGTTCAGCATCGTCTACCTGTGGCTGTTCTGGCGCCTGCCGGACAGTCATCTGGTGGGCCGGCGCGAGCGCAGGATCCTGCTGGTCGGACTGATCGTGCTCATCGGACTGATCGTGCTGGCCGCCCCGGGCGCCGGCTCCTGGTCGACGGCCTACACCCCGTTCCTCACCGCCCTGCTGGTCTTCACCCTGCCGCTGCGCCTCGGGCTGCCGCTCGGCGTCGCCCTCTGGCTGGTCCCCAGCGTCGTCTGGGCGCTGGTCGCCGAGGAGATCTGGGTGCTGGCCGGCCCGGGATTCGGCGTGCTGATCATCATCTTCGCCAGGCTCGTGGAGCACAACGAGCGGCGCACGCGGCTGGTCGAGGATCGGCTGCGTTCGGCCGCCGAGCGCGACGCCATCGCCCGCGACGTCCACGACGTGCTCGGCCACTCGCTGACCGGACTGTCCATCCGCACGCAGCTGGCCCGGCGGCTCATCGACACCGACCCCGAGCGGGCCCGCGCCGAGCTGGACACCATCGACGCGCTCTCCCGCGAGGCGCTGGATCAGGTGCGCAGCACCGTCAGCCGGCTGCGCACCCCGGAACTGGCCGGCGAGCTGGCCACCGCGCGCAGGACGCTGGCCGCCGCCGGGATCACCGCGCAGATCGACGTCGCCGAGGAGCTGCGGCTCGAGGATCCGCCCGAGCCGGGCGGCCCGGAAGAGGACGAGGCCGAGCGCCGGAGGCTCTTCGCCTGGGCGCTGCGCGAGGCGGTGACCAATGTGGTCCGCCACGCGCAGGCGGAGCGCTGCCGGATCACCGTGACGCCGGAGCGGATGGAGATCGTCGACGACGGCGTCGGCTGCCCGCGGCCCCACGGCGACGGGGCGCCCGCCCCCGTCGCGTCCTACGACGGTGCCGCCGGCGGCACCGGGCTGCGCGGACTCCGCGAGCGCGCCGCCGCCCAGGGGGCCGAGGTCCGGCTGGGGCCGGCCGACGAGGCTTCCGGGTCCGGCACACGTGTGGAGGTGATCGCCGGATGAGCTCGCCGAAGGCCCCCTCGACCGCCGACGCGCCGATCCGCCTGCTGCTGGCCGACGACCAGGACCTGGTCCGCGGCGGGCTCGCCGCGCTGCTCGAGCTGGAGCCGGACCTGACCGTCGTCGCCGCCGTCGGCCGCGGCGACGAGGTGCTGGCCGCCGTGCAGGCCCATCGTCCCGATGTCGCGCTGGTCGACATCGAGATGCCCGGCGCCGACGGGCTCGCCGTCGCCGGACAGCTGACCCGCGAGGCTCCCGACTGCCGGTGCCTGATCGTGACTACCTTCGGCCGACCGGGCTACCTGCGCCGGGCCATGGACGCAGGCGCGGCCGGATTCATCGTCAAGGACACCCCCGCCGAGCAGCTCGCCCAGGCGGTGCGCCGGGTCGCCGCGGGCGAACGCGTCGTCGACCCGCAGCTGGCCGCCGCCTCGCTGGCCGGCGGCGAGAACCCGCTCACCGCGCGCGAGCAGCAGGTGCTGCGCGCCGCGGCCGACGGCGCCTCGGTGCGGACGATCGCCGAGACGATCCACCTCTCCCCCGGCACGGTGCGCAATCACCTCTCGGCGATCATCGGCAAGACCCATGCACAGAACCGACACGACGCCGCCCGCCTCGCCGCCGAGCACGGGTGGTTGTGACGGACGAGAGTTCTACAGCGTGTAGAAATCGGGGAGTAGACTCGCCCTCGACGGCGGTCCGCCGGATCGAGGGCGGTCCGCCGTCGTCTCACTCAGGACTCCGACACAGGAGGAACACCATGTCACGAGAGACGACCACCGCTCACTCCTCCATCGCCTTCGACGCCGCTCAGCGACCGCTCGGCGTCGTCGTCGGCTTCGACGGTTCCGAGAACTCCCGACGCGCACTCGACCATGCCGCCGAGATCGCTCGGCGCCGGGAGTCGCCATTGACCGTCGTCACCGCCTATCGTTCCTCGCCGCCGATCTACACGACGCTGGCCGCCGTGCCGGAGGAGCCCGAGGAAGAGGTCCGCCGCCGCGAAGTCGAGGCGGTCCTCGAAGCCGCGCGGAAACACCTGGCCGGCCACCCGGGGCGCGTCGACTATCGCGCCGAGCGTGGAGACTCCACCGGAGTGCTGGCCGAGCTCTCGGCCTCCGCCGAACTGGTCGTCGTCGGCGCCCGCGGCCGCGGCGGCTTCCTGGAGCTCGTCCTGGGATCGGTCGCCTCGGCGCTGCCGTCCCACGCGAAGGCGCCGACGGTCATCGTCCCTGCGGACGAGGCTGCGGCCTCGCACGCGGCGGGCGACGCGGGGCCGGTGGTGGTGGGCGTCGACGGCTCGCCGGAGAGCCGGGTCGCCGCCCTGCACGCCGCCCACGCCGCCGAGGAGCGCGGCGCCGAGCTGCAGCTGGTCATGGCCGCCCCGTCCCGCGACGGACTGGCCCAGTGGTACCCGAATCTCGTCGAGGAGCAGGCCCTCGCGGCGCAGCGGCAGGAGCTGGAGACTTCGCTGGAGGCCGAGGCCGCCTGGCTCGCACGCCACGTCCCGGAGGTGACGATCCGCTCCTCGGTCGAGATCGGCAGCTCGGTCCCGCTGCTGACGGATCACTCGCGCGAGGCGCAGCTGACCGTCGTCGGCACCCGCGGCCGCGGCGCCGTGGCCGGCACGCTGCTGGGATCGACCTCGCGCGGGGTGCTGCATCACGCGCACAGCCCGGTCATGGTCGTCCCCGCCCTGGCGGACGACCGCGTCTCCGACTGAGCGCCTCGGCTCAGACCGCGACGGAGTCCACCGCCGGGTTGAGCAACTCCGGGGACAGGTTCAGCACCCGCAGTCGGGACTGGCCGATGATCTCGTCGTCGGTCAGTCCCGCGATCTGCTCGGCCTGGCGGGCGGCGTCGTCGTCGAGGCCGCCGTGCGGCAGCGAGCTGGACACCGGCCCGGTGGTCAGCGGCACGTCGACGACGGTCACCGCCGCCGGGGTCAGCGGGATCGACTGCGCCCGGTCGATGAGTCGCAGGCGCTCGAGCAGCACGCGCAGCGCCGCTCCGTGGCTGACGGCCACAGTGGTGCGTACGTCGAAGCTCAAGTCCGGCGACGGCGTGGGCTCGCTCTCCGCCGTCGCCCGGGCGATCTCGCAGAAGGCCGCGAGCATCCGGTCGCTGAGCTCCTGCTGGGTCTCGCCGCCGGCCGGGGTGTAGGCCCCGGCGCGCCAGCCGGCGAACTCCTCCGGCTCGGCGTCGCGGACGGCGGCCGCGTAGGCGCCCTCCCACTCGCCGAGACCCTGCTCGACCAGGTCATCCCAGATGCGCGGCGGGTGCTCCAGCCCGAAGGCCGCATAGGTCTGCTGCGTGCGCACCAGGGCCGAGGCATGCCCCTGACACGGGTTCTGTGCGCGGACGAAGCCGCCGGTCACCGTCGCCTGCTCACGGCCGGAGTCCGCCAGCGAGATGTCCGACCGGCCCTGCAGCCGGTGTTCCTTGTTCCACGGGGTCTCTCCGTGGCGGACGAGCAGGACTCGGATCATGGGGACGCTCCTGGAAGGTCGTGGCGGGACAGTCGACGGGGGGCGCGGCATCGGAGGGGGCCCGACGGCCTGCGGACCGGCTTCGATTCTATGCCCTCATCCGGCGGCCTGCCGGCGGTCGCGGATGGTGGACCAGACCGAGACCAGCACGATGCCGACGACGCCGGCGACGACGAGCGACGGGAACTGCGCGCCGAGGACCAGGTCGGCCGCCAGCACCACCGCCGGCAGGCAGGCCAGCAGCAGCGCGGCATGCAGCGTCTTCGCCAGCGTCACGCCCCACTGCAGCAGCAGGATCGGCCCGGCGATCGCCGCCGCGCCCACCAGCACGATGCCGGTCAGCTCGCCGGCGGACAGCCCGGCGTCGACGGCGCCGGGCACCGTCAGCGCCAGGCCTGCCGTCCAGACGATGTGGAAGCGCACCGCGCTGATCTCCCAGGCTTCGATTCCCCGGGAGGCCATGGATTTCGAGACCAGCAGCACGCCGACGGCGCAGACGCCGGCGGCCAGCCAGAGCAGCGTGCCCAGCAGCAGCCGACCGGCGTCGACGCCGGAGCGCGAGGCCTCGGCGAGGATCAGCGTCGCCGTGACCCCGGCGAGGACGAGCACCAGCAGCGGATGGATCCAGGCCGCGGCACGATGCCGGACGGACCGCCACGTGACCAGCAGCGGTCCCGGCCGCGGCCGATTCCCGCGGCGGAGGCCGTCGAGCTGCCAGCCGGCGACCCCGACGACGGCGGCGACCAGGAAGGCCGTCGCCGTGGTGAGCACCGAGTGCTCCGGAGCAACGACGTGGCCGACCACGCCGGTGCCGATCCCCTGCCAGAGCACCGCCAGCGCGACCACCAGAGCACCCAGGCCTTCACGACTGACAGGCGCCGTCGACGTGCTCGTCGACGACGGATCCGACGGCACTTCCACGGACGGACGACTGCTGGTCATCGGTGTCCTCCTCCAGTGTCCTCACAGATGGCCGAGGCGTTCCAGGATTCCACGACTCGGCCGGCGGTGCACGTCGCGTCCGTGGCCCCCGGCCGTGTCGGCGGCAGGTGGGATGCTGGAGGCATGATGTGGACGATGCTGCTGCTGGGACTCGTGATCGGTCTGCTCGCCGGCGCCGTCGGCGCCCGCCTGCTCAGCAGGCCCGACGCCGCCGACTCCTCCCAGGAGGCCGAGATGCTGCGCGGCGAGCGGGACGAGGCCCGCGCCGAGCGCGACGAAGCCCGCTCCTCCGGTGAGCGCCTCCGCGAGCAGCTCCACGCCGCCGAGGTGCAGGCGGCCTCGCTGCGCTCCCGGCTGGAGGCAGTCGAGCAGCAGCGGGCCGAGGACGCCGACGCCGCCCGCGAGCGCGAATCGCTGGTGGAGATGCTCCAGCCGGTCCGCCAGGGGGTGACGGAGATGCACCGGCAGGTCCAGACGCTGGAGAAGGAGCGCACCGCCCAGCATTCGCAGCTGAAGGCCCAGCTGAGCGAGGCGGCGAAGAACGACCAGCGCCTCTACGACTCCACCCAGGCGCTGCTCGGCAGCCTGCACTCCACCTCCGCACGCGGCTACTGGGGCGAGGTGCAGCTGCGCCGCATCGTCGAGGCCGCGGGCATGCTGCCGCACGTCGACTTCGTCGAGCAGCACAGCGGCACCGACGGCGACGGCGCCGCATTGCGCCCGGACATGGTGGTGCACCTGCCGGGCGAGCGTCAGCTGATCATCGATGCCAAGGCGCCGCTGAGCCTGACCGACGCCGCCGGCCAGGCCAAGGCGCTGAAGCAGCATGTCGGGGTGCTGGCGTCGAAGGACTACGCCGCGACCGTCGACCGCTCCCCCGATGTGATCTTCTGCTTCGTGCCGGCCGAGTCGCTGCTCTCCTCGGCTCTGGAGGCCGATCCGGAGCTGCTCGACCACGCGCTCTCCCGCGGGGTCTCGCTGGTCTCGCCGGCCTCGCTGCTGGCCAGCCTCAAGGCGGTGGAGACGGCCTGGCGGCATGAGCGGCTGGCGCAGAACATGCGTGAGATCGTCGACCACTCCCGCGACCTCTACAAGCGGCTGCAGAAGATGAGCGACCACCTGGGCAGGACGGGCGACCGGCTGCGCCAGGCGGTGCAGGCCTACAACGGGCTGATCGGCAACATCGAGCGGCAGGTGCTGCCGAAGGTCGAGGCGATCAGCCGGCTGCAGGTCGCCGACAGCGCCGACGCAGACGACGCCGCCCTGGAGGACCTGGGCGAGACGCTGACCGTCGCCGAAGTCGGCCACGACGTCAACGACCTGGGCCCGCGGCTGGCCCAGGGCGCCGATCTCGCCGGAGAGGACGCCGGGACGGACGGCGCGGCGACCCCTCCACGCTCCTGATCCGCCCGATCACCCGGCCAGATCCAGCACGCCGCGCAGGATCGCGCCGACCCCGCCGAGGCCGGCCAGCGTGACCGCGACCCGCCGCGCCGTCGTCGGCGTGACCGCCTGGGCCGCGCGCCCGCCGATCAGCACGCCGGCCAGCACGGTGACCACCGTCGCCGAAGCCAGCAGCGCCGGTGCGACGCCGACGGCGTCGTCGAGAGGCACCGATCCCATCATCAGCTTGACGACGACCGAGGTCAGGCCCATGGAGAGGAAGATCGGCTGCAGCGTGGCGGAGAAGCTGCCCTGCTCCCAGCGCGAGAGCTTCGCGTGGATGACCATCACCGGGGCGGCGACTCCGCAGGCGGTGTTGAAGAATCCTCCGAGCAGCCCGGCGGTCAGCCGCGAGCTCGTCGAGGACCATTCGGGCAGCCGCGGCAGCGAGACGGCGACGAGCAGCGCGCAGACCACGATCACCCCGACCAGAATGGACAGCCACCCGGCATCGACGGCGCCGACCATCCAGGCAGCCGGGACTGCGCCGACCACTGCAGCCGGAAGGATCACCGCGAAGCGCCGCCAGCTGATCCGCGACCAGACCGCGGCCATGATCAACGCCCCGGAGACCACAGTGGTCATGTTGGTGATCAGCACCCCGAGCGCCGGACCCAGCAGGATCGACAGCACCGGCGAGACCACCAGGCCGACCCCGGTGCCCGAGACCCGCTGCAGCACCGTGCCCAACAGCACCGCGGCGACGATCGCGAGCACCAGAGTCAGAGTCGTCATGAACCACAGCCTATGAGCTCGCGCCGGGCGGACGACGCCGGAGACGACACGCGCGTCGGACTCACCGTCACCTCACGCTCGGCTCCGCTCCCGCCGTGCTGCAGTCACCGTACATCGAAGAAGACCTCGGTGGTGCTGAACAGTCCACCCCGGGTGCGGACCATGCCGTCGCCGTCGTCCGGCACGGCGATCGCCACGCTGCCCCGGGCCGTGCCGCCGGTGTAGAGCAACGGGGTGCGGTCGGTCTCGTCAGGGGTCAGGGCCATCGCATCGGTCCAGGAGTGGGTCTCGTCGGCATAGGGGCCCATCGGAGTCTGGGGGGCAACGCGTGGCGCTGCGGCCCCGGCTCAGCGCGTCCGGCCCCCGCGGCCGGTGTCCTCGTGCCCGGCGTCCTGCAATGCCTTGCGGATCTCCTTGGGCAGGGAGAACACGATGTCCTCCTCGGCGGTGACGACCTCCGCGGCCTCGCCGTAGCCGTAGTCGGCCAGCAGCCGCAGGACCTCGTCGACGAGCACCTCGGGCACTGAAGCCCCGGAGGTCACGCCGATGGTGCGGGCGTCCTCGAACCACGACTCGTCGATCTGGTTGGCGAAGTCTACCCGCTCGGCGCGCGCCGCGCCGTGCTCCAGGGCGACCTCCTTCAGCCGCACCGAGTTCGACGAGTTCGCCGAGCCGACCACGATGACCAGGTCGGACTCCGGCGAGATCTTCTTGATCGCCGCCTGCCGGTTGCTGGTCGCATAGCAGATGTCATCGCTGGGCGGATCCTGCAGGTTCGGGAAGCGTTCGCGCAGGATCTGGACGATCTCCATGGTCTCGTCCACCGAGAGCGTGGTCTGCGAGAGCCAGACCAGCTGGTCCGGGTTCTGCACCTCGACGGTGCGGGCCTCCTCGGGGTTGTTCACCACCGTCGTCGCCTCGGGCGCCTCGCCGTAGGTGCCCTCGACCTCCTCGTGGCCGTCATGGCCGATGAGCAGGATCTCACGCTCGTCCTTGGCGAAGCGCACCGCCTCGCGGTGGACCTTGGTGACCAGCGGGCAGGTCGCGTCGATGGTCTGCAGGTTCCGATCCGCGGCGGTCTGCTTCACCTGCGGCGAGACCCCGTGGGCGGAGAAGACCAGCAGCGCCCCCTCGGGCACCTCGTCGGCCTCCTCGACGAAGATCACGCCCTTCTCGGTGAGCGTGTCGACCACGTGGCGGTTGTGCACGATCTCCTTGCGCACGTAGACCGGCGGCCCGTAGCGCTCCAGGGCCTTCTCCACCGCGACGACGGCGCGGTCGACGCCGGCGCAGTACCCGCGCGGGGCCGCCAGCAGCACTCGCCGCTCGCCCTCGAAGGTCGAGGCGGCGGCGACGTCCTCCGGCGAACGTCGCCGACGCGGAACCATCGGCGTCGGCACCGAGATGTGCTGGCCGTGAGCGGGAGCCTCCGTAGTCGTGCTGGTAGTCATGGCCCCAGTCTACCGGCCGAGGACAAGGCGATCAGACCTGGGAGACGGCGCTGTGATCAGGATGATGGACCGCCGGGCCCTCTCCGCGCGGCCCCGACCGATCGCCGTCGACGCCGCGCTGTCCGCGGGCGGCGAGCAGTCCGACGAGGCCGCCGACGACGACCACGCCGGCCCCGGCGAGGAACAGCCACCAGGTCGGCTGGGCCCAGGCGGCGAACTCGTCGGCGACATGCTCGACCACCGCCGCCGAGGCCGGGCTCGCCCCCGCCGTCGCCGGCGGATCCGGCGACGCCGGGCCCAGCGCGACGACCAGCCCCACGCCCGCCGCCGCCAGCCCGCCGAGGGCGAGGTTCATCCAGCGGCCGCGGCCACGGCCGGCCAGCAGGCCCAGCACCGCCAGCACGCCCGCGGCGATCGCGGCGACGGACCAGTGGGAGGAGGCCTGGGCGAGCGTGGCGACTCCGTAGGCGTCGGCGCCGGAGTCCGAGACCGGATCGACGTCGACGACGATCTCCGGGGCGAGCTGCTCGGCGGTCTCCTCGCCGACCATCGGGATCCGACCGACCAGCACCTGGGCCACCGGGGTGAGGTCCAGCGACACCGCCAGCTCCCCGGCCTCGCCGGCGGCCCCGTCGTGGAAGATCGCCTCCAGCTGATCGGCATAGTCGGCCCGTGTGCTCTGCAGCGACTCCTCCCAGGCCGCACGGGCGTCCTCGTCCTCCAGCAGATCCGACACCGCCGAGGAGACCAGGTTCTCCAGACCGGACCCGACCAGGCCGGAGATGCCGGCCGGCAGCTGCTCGGCGGCGTCGTCGGCGATGCGCTCGGAGACCGCGTCGGCGAAGGCCTCGTCGGCGGGCAGCTGCCCGGCGATCTCACGGATCGGCTCCGGCTCGCGCAGCAGCTGGTCGACCTGCTGGCCGGCGGTCGAGGCCGCGGCGAGCAGCCCGGCCAGCACCAGACAGATCGCGCTGAGGACGTGACGCATCGACGAGCTCCTGACGTGGGCGGTGAGATGTTCTCCACAACGGGGACGACGAGGCGGACCGTGACGCCGCGGCTCGGTAGAGTGGCGCACGACGGGCCGGCCCCTCGCCGGAAGCCCAGGGTACTGCCCCATCCTGGCCGGCGGCCGGACTGCCAGCCCCGACCGGACGACCTGACCAGCTCGACCCGCCCGACGACCGCGAGGAGACGCACGTGACCGGATCCGCGGAGCAGTCCTCCGGGCCCGCCGCCCTGCCGGCGACCAGCCAGGAGACCTCGCCGGACACCCCGTGGCCGCTGAGCCACTTCTCCGGCAAGCTCAAGGCCCACATCGAGAAGGTCACCCCCACCTGGGTGGAGGGCCAGCTCGTCGAGTTCAGCATGCGCAACGGCAACGCGTGGATGACCCTGCGGGATCTGGAGCAGGAGATCTCCTTCAACGCGGTGGCCTGGCGCAACGTCGCCTCCGGGCTCGACGGCGTCGTCCAGCCCGGTGCGCGCGTGGTCGCCCAGGTGAAGCCCAACCTCTACGCGAAGACCGGGCGGCTGTCGCTGGTCACCCACCAGATGCGTCCGGTGGGGCTGGGCGACCTGCTCGCCCGCGTCGAGCAGCTCAAGCGCCAGCTGGGCGCAGAGGGGCTCTTCGACCCGGCGCGGAAGAAGCCGCTGCCGGTGCTGCCCCGGCGCATCGGGCTGATCACCGGCCGCGACTCGGACGCGAAGAAGGACATCCTGCGCAACACCCGCGCCCGGTGGGCCGCCGCGGAGTTCGAGATCCGCGAGGTCGCCACCCAGGGGACCGCGGCCCCGGTCGACGTCTCCGTGGCGCTGGCCGAGCTGGACGCCCGCGACGACGTCGACGTCATCGTCATCGCCCGCGGCGGCGGCGCCCTGGAGGAGGTCGTGCTGCCCTTCTCCGACGAGCGGCTGATCCGCGCGGTCTCCGAGGCCTCGACTCCGGTGGTCTCGGCCATCGGCCACGAGGCCGACCGGCCGCTGCTCGACGAGGTCGCCGACGTCCGTGCCTCCACCCCGACCGGCTCGGCCCGGCTGCTGGTGGTCGACGAGGCCGTCGAGCGTGAACAGATCACCCAGGCCCGCTCCCGGATGTCCTCCGGTGTGGAGCGGATGATCGGCCGCGAGGTCGAGTGGCTGGCCGCGCTGCGCTCCCGCCCGGTGCTCGCCGCCCCGGAGACGATGGTCGCCGGCCGTGCCGAGGAGATCGCCGGGCTGCGCCGACGGGCGCTGGTGTCGATGGAGTCCGCGACGGCCCGCGCCCAGGACTGGATCGGCCAGGCCCGGGCCCGGGTCACCGCGCTGTCGCCGCAGTCCACGCTGGACCGCGGCTATGCCGTCGTCCAGGACGGCGAGGGCATCGTCCGCGACGCCGCGGCCCTCTCCCCCGGCGACGACGTGCGCGTCATGGTCGCCTCGGGCGAGTTCGACGCCGAGGTCCGCACGATCCGTGAGCGGCGCGGCGGCCCGGATGATCAGGATCGGACCATCCAGGACCCCCAGGACGATCAGACCACCCAGGACGAGGAGCCCCGATGAGCGAGACCCCCGAGACCCCCGAGACCAGCTTCAGCACCGCCGAGCTCGACGACGTCGAGTCGATGAGCTACGAGCAGGCCCGCGACGAGCTGGTCCAGGTGGTGACCAAGCTGGAGACCGGCGGCGCGCCGCTGGAGGAGTCGCTGGCGCTGTGGCAGCGCGGCGAGGCGCTGGCCGACCGCTGCGAGCGGTGGCTCGACGGCGCCCGCACCAAGCTGCAGGAGGTCCGCGCGAGCCTGGAGTCCGACGGTCCGGACGGCGCCGACGGCGGCTCCGAGGACACGGCCTCCTCCTGACCCGGCAGGTCCCGAACACCGCGGACGAGCCCCGCGCGACGACGGCGGCCGCCCGAGGCGCGGCATGCGCCGACCGGGCGGCCGCCGTCGTCGTTTCCAGGTCAGGCGATCAGGCGCGCACCGTCGCGTCGCGGTAGCTCTGCAGGAAGTCGGCGATGCCGGCGACGGCCTCCTCCAGCTCCTCGACGCCGGGCAGGGTCACCAGCCGGAAGTGGTTGTCGTCGATCCAGTTGAACGCGCGGCCGTGCGAGACCAGGATCTTCTGCTGGCGCAGCAGCTCGATGACGAAGGCCTCGTCGTCCTCGATCGGATAGATCTCCGGGTCGAGCCGCGGGAAGAGATACAGCGCACCGTCGGCCTGATGGACGTCGACGCCCTCGATCTCCGAGAGCAGCCGGTGGGCGACGGTGCGCTGCTCGTGCAGCCGCCCGCCGGGACTGATCAGATCTTCGATGGACTGGTGGCCGCCGAGCGCGGCCTGGATGGCGTGCTGGGCCGGCACATTGGCGCACATGCGCATGTTCATCAGCAGAGTCAGGCCCTCGAGGTAGTTCTTCGCCCGGTGCTTCGGTCCGGAGACATAGATCCACCCCGACCGGAAGCCGGCCACCCGCCAGGTCTTCGACAGCCCGGAGAAGGTGATGGTGAAGACGTCGTCGGAGAGCGTGCAGACGTTGACCATCTCGGCGTCGTCGAAGGTGATGTTCTCGTAGATCTCGTCGGAGAGCAGGATGAGGTTGTGCCGCCGGGCGACGTCCACCAGCCCTTCGAGGACCTCGCGGGGGTACACGGCCCCGGTCGGGTTGTTCGGGTTGATGATCACCAGCGCCTTCGTCCGGTCGGTGACCTTCGACTCGACCTCCTCGGGATCCGGCCACCAGTTGTTCTGCTCGTCGCAGATGTAGTGGACCGCGGTGCCGCCGGCCAGCGTCGTCGCGCCGGTCCACAGCGGGTAGTCCGGCGCGGGGATGAGGACCTCGTCCCCGGGGCCGAGCATCGCCTGCAGCACCATCGAGATCAGCTCGGAGACGCCGTTGCCCAGGTAGATGTCGTCCGGATCGGTCTCGGTCATCCCGCGGCTCTGGTAGTACTGCGCGACGGCGATCCGTGCCGAGTAGATGCCCTGCGAGTCCGAGTATCCCTGGGCGGTGGCCAGGTTGTTGATCATCGTCATCCGGATCGAGTCCGGCGCCTCGAAGCCGAAGGGCGCCGGATTGCCGATGTTCAGCCGGGTGATGCGGTGCCCTTCACGCTCGAGTCGGGCGGCCTCCCGGGCGATCGGCCCGCGGACGTCGTAGCGGACCTCGCGGAGCTTGGGCGACTGGGTGAAATCCTCGAACTCCTCCATCCCCCTATCCTGCCTCACCGAGCCGGGTGCCTGCGGCCACATGCCGTCTCATGAAGGACTCCGAGCGCTTCCGAGAGCGCTCAGTCGACGCCGACGGCCCCCGGCGACACCGCATCGCGATAGCCGGCGAGGAAGTCGGCGATGCCGGCGATGGCCTCCTCCAGCTCCTCCACGGCGGGCAGGGTGACCAGACGGAAGTGGTTGTCGTCGATCCAGTTGAAGGCCCGTCCGTGAGAGACCAGGATCTTCTGCTGGCGCAGCAGCTCGATGACGAAAGCCTCGTCGCTCTCGATGGGGTAGATCTCCGGATCCAGCCGCGGAAAGAGATACAGCGCGCCGTCGGCCTGATGGACGTCGACGCCCTCGATCTCCGAGAGCAGCTTGTGCGCGACGTTCCGCTGTTCATAGAGCCGCCCGCCGGGCTGGATGAATTCGTCGATGGACTGATAGCCGCCGAGCGCGGTCTGAATGGCGTGCTGGGCCGGCACGTTCGGGCACATCCGCAGATTCGACATCAGGTTCAGGCCCTCGAGGTAGTTCTTGGCCAGATGCTTCGCCCCGGAGATGTAGATCCAGCCGGAGCGGAAGCCGGCCACCCGCCAGGTCTTCGACAGCCCGGAGAAGGTGATGGTGAAGACGTCGTCGGCCAGCGTGCAGACGTTGACGGTCTCCGCGTCGTCGTAGGTGATCTTCTCGTAGATCTCGTCGGAGAGCAGCATCAGGTTGTGCCGCCGGGCGACGTCGACCAGGTCCTCGAGGACCTCCTGCGGGTAGACCGCGCCGGTGGGGTTGTTCGGGTTGATGATCACCAGCGCCTTCGTCCGGTCGGTGACCTTCGACTCGATCTCTTCGGCGTCCGGATACCACTTGTTCTGCTCGTCGCAGATGTAGTGCACCGGCCGGCCGCCGCAGAGCGTCGTCACCGCAGTCCAGAGCGGATAGTCCGGGGCGGGGATGAGGACCTCGTCGCCCGGGTTGAGCATGGTCTGCAGCACCATGGTGATCAGTTCGGAGACCCCGTTGCCGAGGATGACGTCGTCGACGTCGGCCTCCTTCATCCCGCGAGTCTGGTAGTACTGCGCGACCGCGGTGCGGGCGGAGTAGATGCCCTGCGAGTCCGAATAGCCCTGGGCGGTCGGCAGATTCTTGATCATGTCGACCAGGATCGAATCCGGAGCCTCGAAGCCGAAGGGCGCGAGATTGCCGATGTTGAGCTTGGTGATGCGGTGGCCGGCCGCCTCCAGGCGTGCCGCCTCCGTCGCGATGGGACCGCGGACGTCGTACCGGACGCCGCGCAGCTTGTCCGCCTGGGTGAACTCCTCGAACTCCTCCATGGAGCAATCCTGCCTCATCGGCTCGCTCCCGCACAGGGGTCGCCGCGGAGGAATGTCCCCGGACGCTGCGGAGATCGCCGCCGCCCTCCGATCCCCCGCGTCGTGGAGGCCGCGCTCCACCCTATCCCCAGTCCTCCGGCGCGGCGATGAGCTCCTCCTCGACCAGCCAGTACTCGGCGGCCTCGCGCGGCGAGAGCCCGTGCTCGCCGGAGAGCAGCCGGCGCAGCGTGGTCACCGCCCCGGCATCCAGCCGCGAGGAGACCTGGCCGACGATGTCGGGGATCTCGTCGGCCGCGGCCTCGTCGACCACCGGCGCCATCTGCTCGCGCGGGAAAGCATGGTCGGCGTCGTCCAGGGCGACCAGCGCGTGCTGGTCGATGCCCGGATGGGTCGAGCTGATCACCGCCGCGTCGAGCTCGGCGGAGACCACCTGCTGCACCAGCTCATCCTCGGCACCGCTGGTCACCGAGGACGGCTCGCAGTCGTAGATCGCGGCCAGCGACTCCTCGGGAGCGGGCAGGTCCTCGCGCACGCCCACCGCGAGGTGCTCGCAGGCGTCGGCGACGGACGCGTCGCCGGCGTCGGCGGAGTCGCGGGGGATGTCCTCTTCGACGGCCGTGACAGTGGTCACCACCAGCGTCTCGGCGAACACCGCGGCGGACGGTTCCAGAACCTCGGCGCCGTCGACGGCGTCCTCGACCAGCTCCAGCACGTCCTCGGCCGTCGGCGCCGGGGCGGCGGCCGCGGCGGTCGTCTTCGGCGAGGGAACGGCCTGCTCCTGATAGCCCTCGGGGTCGAGCTGCCGGGCCAGGTCCAGCGTGCCGGCGACGACCATGGCATCGGCGGCGGCCTCCGCGTCTCCGCCGTCCTCGGCGAAGGCGGCGACCAGCTCGCCGGGCTGAGCATCACGGACCTCGACCACCGTCGGCACGTCGCGGGAATTCATCGCCAGCGAGTAGATGCCGGCCACGGCGCGCTCCAGCGGGTCCTCGGCGACGGCGATCGTCAGCGCCTCCTCGGCCTCCTCACCGGTGGGCTCCTCCGCCGGGGGCGGGCCCGAGCAGCCCGGCAGGGCCGTCGCGAGCACGGCGAGGACCGCGACGCCGACGACGCGCCCGCAGACCCGCCCGGAGGCCTGCTCGACGCTCTGCACCGCCGACCGCCGACCGGGTCCCGGAGCAGGGCGCGACGGACGGTGCTCAGGAGTCATGGGCTTCATTCTACGGACGAAGGTTCTCCGCTTCCCACGCGGACGTCTTAGGCTGGACGGATGACCTCCGATGCGGCTGATGACCAGGTCCAGCTCCCCGGTGCGGCGCGGCTCGTCACGCGCCTGCAGGCGCTGCTGCACGGTCCGCAGCCGACCGAGCCCGAGGCGCGGACCGCCCGCGGCTGGCTCGACCTCGCCTATGAGGCCGCCTACGGCGAGCGCTACCACGCGGCCGCCGACGCCGCCTCCCGCGGCCTCGAGTCCCGCGGCGGCGACGATCCGGAGAATCGGCTGATGCTGCTGCGCATCCTCTCCGGGGTCCACGAGATGCGCGGGGACACGGCCGCCTCCGCCCCGCACCTCGCCGCGCGGGTCGCGCTGCTGCGCGAACTCGGCCGGGGCCGCCAGGCCCGCATCGAGGAGGAGCTCGGCGGCATGCTGCTGCGCGAGCCCGATGCGGTCGAAGGCGACATCCTCGCCCGGGTCGCCGAGGAGCTGCGCGACGAGGACCGCGCCGCCGGCACGGGCGGCAGCCTGGAGCTGGCCGACGTGCTCTCCTCGCTGGCGGTGCGGGTGCTGCACGACGAGGGCCCCGAGCCCGCGCTGGAGCTGGTGCGCGAGGCGGTGGAGGTTCTCGAGCGGCACGACCGCCAGGAGGCGCTGGCCGGCGCACGGATGTTCCTGGCCCACACGCTGCTGCTCACCGGCGAGTCGGCCGCGGCCCTGCAGATCGCCGACGACGTGCTCCACGGCCCGGCCAACCGCGCAGTGCGCGGGGCGATGGCCATGCTGAAGGCCACCATCCACCATCACGACGACCGTCACCACGAGGCGGTGGACAGCGCGATCACCTCGGCCGAGCTCTACTCGGCCTGCGGAGTGCGCAAGGGGGCGGCCTCGGCCGCGGCCCTGCTGGCCGGCATGGTCTCGGCCCTGGACCAGGGCGAGGCCGCGGTGCTCGCCTGGCGGATCGCAGTCCAGCAGGCCGAGCTCGGCGAGTTCCCCGAGGCGCGGATGCTCTCGCTGGCGCTGGGCCAGCAGCTCCTCGAGCTCGAGGACCATGCCGAGGCCGAGAGCGTCCTCGACGCGCTCTCACTGCGGCTGGGCAGCACCGAGGAGGACCTCTCCACTCGGGCGAGGGCGCTGATGGGGCTCGGCCACGCGGTCACCCAGCAGCAGCGCCCGCTGGAGGCGCTGGCCCACTGGGAGGAGGCCGCCCGGCTCTTCGCCCGGTCCGACGAGCCCGAGGAGGCCGCCCGCGCGCATCTGGCCGCCGGGGCGCTCTCGGCGTCGCTGGACCGGCTCGACGAGGCGCGGCGGCACTACGAGCAGGGCCTGGAGCTGGCCCGCCGCGAGGAGGACGAGGACCCGCTGACGCTGGTGCAGGCGCTGCATGCGCTGGGCCACCTGCTCACGCGCACCGAGGACTCCGAGGGGGTCGGCTACCTGCAGCGCGCCCTCGACGTCGCCCAGGAGCACGGCACCGAATGGCAGGTCGCCGACATCACCGATTCGCTGGCCCGCGGCTACGTCGCCCTGGGCGAGGGCACGCAGGCGGTGGCCAAGGCGCTGGACGCCGCCGACCTCTTCGGGGCGGCCGGCGACGAGCGGGCCGCCGGCGGCGCCGAGGTCTTCGCAGGAAAGGTGCTGCTGGAGATGGGACGTCCCGACGAGGCCGAGGCCATCCTGCGCATGGCCGTCGGCGAGCGTGAGCCCGAGCAGGACCTGCTCCTCGAGGCGCTGGAGGCCCGCATCGAGGCGCTGATGCACCAGGACAAGGCGGACGAGGCCGCCGAGCTGCGACGGGAGCTCACCCGACTGAAGCGCCACCGGAGCTGACGACGGCACACCGGAGCGCACCGGCCGGCGGTCACCGCGGCAGCAGCTCCGCCGGCCACTCCGGCACAGGGCTGTCAGTGGGGAAGAACCCCAGCAGCGCCTCGGCGCAGGCCAGCCGATGCTCGGCCTGGTGCTGCCAGTCGGACCGGTGGGCGTCCCGCGCACCGGCCACCAGCGAGAGCGCCACCGAGGCCGAGCGCAGCCGCAGCGCCTCCGGATCCACGACCGCGGAGAAGGCCCGGGCGAAGCGGGCCAGTGCGGCGGGGGCGTGGACGTAGCGGACGTCGACGGCCGGCAGCACGGCCACATGCCCGAGGAAGCAGGCCAGATCGTCCACCCGATGGCCGGGCCCCAGGGAGTCGACGTCGAGCAGGCAGGAGACCTCCTGGCCGCGCATCAGCACGTTGGCCTCGTAGAAGTCCCCATGGGTGGGCACCACCGGTCCGCGCTCGGTGTGCGGCAGCCCGTCGAGGATCGTCTGCTCCACCCGACGGATCCGCTCGGTGCGCCGCGGCAGGGCGGAGAGCGCCGCCGAGGCGTAGGCCGGCAGCCGGTCGGTCCACGCGTCGCGGGCGGGCAGCGTCATCACCTCCGCCGGCATCGCCTGCAGCAGCCCGAGGAACCGGGCAGGGTCGAGGGTCTCGCCGCCGTCGGCGAGGATGTGCTCGGCCAGCGGCTCGCCGGCACCGGCCTCCAGGGCGACGACGTCGTCGACCGGCTCGCGCACCGGCACCGGAGCCGGAATGCCGGCGTCGAGCAGCATCCGGTGCCGGGCGTGCAGATCCGCCGCACGGCCGGCGCGCAGCACCTTCAGGTACAGCCGCGAGCCGTCGTCGAAGGCCGCGGCGATGACCGCCCGACGCAGCGGCCGATAGCTGATCGTCTCCAGACCCACCAGACGACGCCCTCGCCCCCAGGTCTCGACCACCGAGACCGGGTCGGTGGCGATGGGCAGCCCGGGCAGCGCCGGGTCCAGCGGATGCTGCCAGATCGCCAGCCGCCCGTGCGGGCTGTGCGAATAGATCACCCCCGGCCCATGCTCGGGCACGGACTCGGTGGTCATGCCGACGTAGAGGTCGTCGACGTGGTCGGAGGTCTCGGTGTAGGCGCCGGCCGGCCAGGACCGGGCCATCACCGGCCGGGCGGTGGAGACCCGGTAGATGCCGGTCACCCCCGCCCCGGGACGATGCTGGATGGATTCCAGATGCACCGAGGTGGCATAGACGCCGGTGTGCTGGATCGCCGCCGCGATGGGCGAATGGGCGTCGTAGGACTCCAGGAACGCGATCTGCCGAGCCTCCTGCTCGGCGCTGCGGCTCTCCGGGGCGGCGCGGGATACGTCCTGGGGCTGCTCCATCGAGTCGCCGGTCTCCTCAGGCCCGCCGCCGCTTGAGCACGGCATCCAGGTCCAGCGACTCCTGGACCGCGACCTGCCGGCGCGGCCGCGGCATCTCGCGGACCTCGTCGGCCGCCTCGGCGTCCTGGGCGTCAGAAACGTCGGAGGCGTCGGAGACCTCCCCGGCGGCCGCCTGCTGCTCGGCGCGGACCTGCGCGGCGGCGTCCTTGAGCTTGACCTCCCCCTCCGGCCGCGGCTCCTCCGGGACCAGCGGCTCCGGCGCCGGACGCTCGGCGGCGCGCGCCTCGAGGTACTTCGGCTTCGGAACCTCGCGCGGCTCCCAGGCGCGGGCCGGCGAGGCCGCATGCGCCGCCGGCGGGACGGGCTGCTCGTGCGGGGCGTCGGCGAAGGTCCGGCCCAGCTCCCTCGGCAGACCGTCGGCGTCGAGCTCCTGCAGCGAGCCGGGCCCGCCGCGGCCGCTCTCGTCGTGGGTCAGCGCGTCGAACGGCGAGGTGCGGGCCTCGGTGGCCGCCCGGTCGGTGGTCGGCACGCTCGGCCGGCGCACGTCGGAGGCCTCGACGTCGGGGTTCATCGCCTCGCGCAGCGCCTCGTCCAGCCGGGCGCGACGCCGGCGACGACGGCGGACCACCGCCATGGTGCGCAGCGTGGCCACGCCCAGCAGCGCGACGCCGCCGGAGACCAGCGGCACCGGTCCCGGCACGACGCCGACGCCCACCAGCAGGCCGGCGGCCAGCGTGGTCAGCAGCGCCAGCGCGACGATCAGCGCGACGGCGGAGCGGCCCCAGTGGACGGTGAACTCGCCGCCGGAGACCGCCCCGCGCGGCGCGGCGGCCGGGGAGGCGGAATCGGCGGCTGCGGCGCTGGCGTCGCCGCGGGATGTCGCGTCAGTCATGGAAGCCCTTCGTCCTGCATGCTCCGCACGACCGGCCGGCGGAGCGGGCCCGGCGCCGGCGGCGTCGCGCCCGCGTCGGGTCCGGCGCACAGTCGGTCGCGCCGTCGGATTCTCGGATGGTCGGTTCGGCATCCGCTGGGCCCTCGTGATCAGCGCCGCCAGGAAGAGCCCGGCGACGACGGCGAAGAGCGCCGAAGAATGGACGGGCAGACTGGGGAGCACGTCGATGATCGCCGTGTCGAGGCGACCGAGGCCCAGCGTCACCGTGCCCCCACCTGCCCTTCTTCGCACACTCCGCGGCGCCGCGGCCGAGGGTGTCGCTGATCATGAAGTTCAGTGCCCCACCCTAGCCGACGATCCTCCCGGATCCGGGGGATCCGCCCCGCGGAGCGTGCGGCGTGTCACGCACCGGTGGGGGTCAGCGGCGAGTCCCGCAGGTACCGGGTGCGCAGCGGCCCGGATCCCGGCACGCGGGGCAGCAGTCCCGAGCCGAGATCCTCGGCGGTGAGCGCGAAGCAGCGGTGGTCGACCCAGGCGCCGTCGATGTGCAGGTAGCGCTCGCGCAGCCCTTCCTCGCGCAGCCCCAGCTTCTCCACCACGCGCAGGCTGGCGACGTTCTCCGGACGGACGGCGATCTCGACCCGGTGCAGCCGGCGCTCCAGGATCAGGTGATCGACGGCGGCGGCGACGGCGACGGTCATCAGCCCGCGGCCGGCATGGTCGCGGTCTATCCAGTAGCCCAGCCCTGCGCTGCGCGCCGAGCCGCCGATGATGGGACCGACGGTCAGCTGCCCGATCAGCGACGGCGCGCCGGCGGCGTCGGCGAACCAGAGGAACCAGGGCAGCTGGGTCCCGGCGCGGGCCTCGCGGGTCAGCCCGCGGACCATGGTGCGGAAGGCCGTCGAGGTCATCCGAGCCCGCGGAGCCTCCGGGACGGTGGCGTCCCAGGGGGCCAGCCAGTCTTCGTTGGCCAGCCGCAGCGCCAGGAAGCGGTGCTCGTCGCGCAGCGCGCAGGGGCGCAGGCTCAGCAGCCCGCCGTCGACCTCCACGGAGAGCTCCACCGGCCAGCCGGACGCTCGACGCCGCAGCCTCATCGCGCTCCCGGGGACGCTCCATCGCGGGGGCCGACGGCCAGGCGCAGCGTATCGAGGCCGACCATGCCGAGCTGCAGCAGCTCGGTGTGGAAGGCCTGCAGGTCGAAGGCCTCGCCCTCGGCCGCGCGGCGCTCGGCGCGCAGCTGCTCGAAGACCCGCTGGCCGACCTTGTAGGAGGGCGCCTGCCCCGGCCAGCCGAGGTAGCGGACGAACTCGAACTCCTGCTGGGCCTCGGAGATCGGCAGGTGCTCGCGCAGGAACTCCCGCCCCTGCTCCGGGGTCCAGACGCCGCCGCCGAAGGCCTCGGGCGCGGCGAAGCCGCAGTGCACGCCGATGTCGAAGACCACGCGGGCGGCGCGCATCCGCTGCATGTCCAGCATGCCGAGCTCATCGCCCGGGTCGGAGAGGAAGCCCAGCTCGTCCATGAGCTGCTCGGCATAGAGCGCCCAGCCCTCGGCGAATCCGGAGACATGGCAGCCGTGCCGCCGCCAGCTGTTCAGCCGGTCCTTCACCAGCGTGGCGGTGCCGATCTGCAGATGATGGCCGGGCACGCCCTCGTGGTAGACCGTGGTGGTCTCCGCCCAGGTGGTGAAGCTGGTGTCCTCCGGCGGCACCGACCACCACATCCGGCCCGGCCGCGAGAAGTCGTCGCTGGGGCCGGTGTAGTAGACCCCGCCGTCCTGGGTCGGGGCGATCCGGCATTCCAGCACGTCCATCGGAGCCGGGATGTCGAAGTGGGTGCCGGACAGCGCGGCGACGGCCTCGTCGGAGAGCCGCTGCATCCAGGTCTGCAGGGCCTCGGTGCCCTCCAGCCGGCGCGCCGGGTCGGCGTCGAGGATCCGCCGGGCTTCGGCGACGTCGGCGCCGGGTCGGATGCGCTCGGCGACCTCCCGCTGGCGGGCGACGATGGATTCGAGCTCCTCCAGGCCCCACCGGTAGGTCTCCTCGAGGTCGAGCTCGGTGCCGGTGAACACCCGCGAGGCCAGTCGGTAGTGCTCGACGCCGACGGCGTCGGTCTGCGGCGCCGTCGGCAGCAGATCCTCGGCCAGCCGGTCGGCGAGCCGCTCATAGCCGGCCGCCGCGGCGGCCGCACCCTCGCGCACCGCCGTCACCTCGGCGTCGTCGAGCCCCGCCTGCCGGGCGGCGTCGACGAACGTGGACAGCGCGCCGTCGGAGGCCGCATAGCTGCGCGACTGCTCGATGACCGCACGGATCTGCCGGGCCGCCGGCACGTGCCCGGCCGCCTGCGAGGCGCGCAGCGACTCCCACCAGCCCTCGAGCGCCCCGGGCAGATTCCGCAGCCGGCCGGCGAGGTGCGCGAAGTCCTCCGCCGTGGACTGCGGCATCAGCTCGGGGACCATCCGCACCTCCTGCGGGACGGAGGCCAGGTTGTTCAGCTCGGTGCGGCCGGTCGCGTGCAGCTCGAGCTCCAGGCCCAGCCGCTCGCGCATCGCGTGGACGGTGACCTCGTCGACGACGTCGGCCGGCTCGAGGTCCTCCAGCCGCGCCAGCGTCTCGCGGTTCAGTGCGGCGACGGCCTCCCGGCCGGCGGGCGAATAGTCGGCGTACTGGGTCTCGACGCCGGAGCGCCCGAGGACCGTCGCCTCGTCCGGGTGCAGCGCCAGCCAGCGCTCGAAGTGTTCCTCGGCGCAGACGTCGACGGCGGTCGGAGTCCGCTCCCCCGCCGAGCGGAGGGACGGCTCCGGCGCCTGATCCTGCCGCTGCCGCGGCGTCGTCGCGCCGCTCACTGGTGGACGTGGAGTCGACGGGCGGCCTCGGAGAGCGAGCCGGTCAGCGACGGATAGACGGTGAAGGTGGAGGCGACGTCGTCGACGTGGATCTTCTGGGTCACCGCCAGCGCGAGCGGGAAGATCAGCTCGGAGGCGCGCGGGGCGACGACGACCGCGCCGATCGTCGTGCCCGAGCCCTTGCGCGCGAAGATCTTGACGAAGCCGTCCTGGATGTTGGTCATCTTCGCCCGCGGATTCGTCGCCAGGTCCAGCTTGACCACGTCGGCCTGGTAGGCGCCGGAGTCGACCTGCGCCTGGCTGACGCCGACGGTGGCGATCTCCGGAGAGGTGAAGACGTTGGAGGCCACATGGTGCAGCTTCAGCGGCTTCACCGCATCGCCCTGCATGTGCGAGACCGCCACGCGGCCCTGCATCGCCGCCACCGAGGCCAGCGGCATCTGGCCGGTGCAGTCGCCGGCGGCGTAGATGTTGGTCGCCGTCGTCCGCGAGACGGTGTCGACCATGATGTGGCCGGAGTCGGCGGTCTGCACCCCGCATTCCTGAAGGCCGATGCCCTCGGTGTTCGGCACGCCGCCGACGGCCATCAGGCAGTGCGAGCCCTCCAGGACCCGTCCGTCGGAGAGCGTCACGGCCACGCCGTCGGCAGTGCGCTCGACCTTCTCCGCGCGGGTCCGCGAGGCGACGTTGACCCCCACCCGGGCGAAGGAGTTCTCCAGCACGCGGGCGGCGTCGGGGTCCTCGCCGGGCAGCACCCGGTCGCGCGAGGAGACCAGGGTGACCTCGGTGCCCAGCCGGCAGTAGGCCGAGGCGAACTCCGCGCCGGTGACGCCGGAGCCGACGACGATCATGTGCTCCGGCGGCTCGGTCAGCGAGTAGGCCTGGGTCCAGTTGAGGATGCGCTCGCCGTCGGGCACCGCCGTGGGCAGCTCGGCGGGGGTGGGCGCCGGTGGCGACGATGACCGCGTCGGCCTCGACCAGCTCGACCGAGCCGTCGGCGCGGGTCGCCTCGATGCTGTGCGGCGGCTTCAGCCTCCCGCGGCCGTCGATGATCGTCACCCCGGCGGCCTCCAGCGACTCCCGGATGTCCTGGGACTGGCTGCGGGCCAGCTCGAGGAGCCGAGAGTTGACGGTGGAGAAGTCGGCCCAGGCGTCGGTGGTGTACGAGTCGCCGTCGTCCTGGCCGAAGCGGACTCCGAACGCGGTGGAGGCGTTGACCCGGCGCATCGCGTCCGCCGTGGCGATGAGCGTCTTCGACGGGACGACGTCGGTGAGCACCGCCGAGCCGCCGACGCCCTTCTCCTCCACGATGGTGACGTCCGCACCGGCGTGGGCGGCGACCAGCGCGGCCTCGTAGCCGCCGGGGCCGCCTCCGAGGATCGCGACGCGTGCAGGGGCGAAAAGGCTGTTCGGAGTCTCAGAAGTCACAGGAGCCATTCTGCCGAGTCGGGCGCGTCTTGTCAGGTCCGCCGCACACGGCGCCGCGCCCCGCCGACCGGCGGCGGGCCGACGACGCCGCCGGTCAGCGCCGGTCGGCGCCGAGCGATCTCCTCCCCCGGCCTGCGGAGGGAGCGTCGGGGGCCGACAGCCGGTAGATTGGTGGGCGATGAGTGAGAACACAGTCCGCACCGACGCCGACGGCGCGCCCGGGACGGCCGCGCCCCAGGACCTGACCCCGACCAACGACCCCACTGCGCCCGCCAACCGGCTGGCCGAAGAGGCCGCCGCCGTGTTGCTGGACCGCGCAGGCGTCGAATCCGTCGACCTGGCCTGCACCCTGGGCTCCGGCTGGGGCGGCGCCGCCGACCAGCTCGGCGAGGTCGTCACCGTCGTCGACGCCGACGAGGTGCCCGGCTTCCACGTCTCCGGCGTCGCCGGCCACTCCGGGCGGCTGACGATCATCCGCACCGAGTCCGGCGCGCATGTGCTCGTCGTCGGCGCCCGCACCCACTACTACGAAGGCCGCGGCGTGGACGCCGTCGCCCACGGCGTGCGCACCGCGGCCGCCGCCGGCGCGCAGACGATGGTGCTGACCAACGGCTGCGGCGGGCTGAACCCCGACTGGGCCCCCGGCACGGCGGTGCTGATCAGCGACCACATCAACCTCACCGGCATCTCCCCGCTGCGCGGAGCGCACTTCGTGGACCTCACCGACCTCTACTCGCCGCGGATGCGCGGCATCGCCCGGGAGATCGACCCCGCTCTGCCCGAGGGCGTCTACGCCCAGATGCCGGGCCCGCACTACGAGACCCCCGCCGAGGTCCGCCACGCCGGCATCATCGGTGCCGACCTGGTGGGCATGTCCACGGCGCTGGAGGCGATCGCCGGCCGGGCGGCGGGCATGGAGGTCTTCGGCATCTCGCTGGTGACCAACCAGGCCGCCGGCATCTCGCCGGAGCCGCTGAGCCACCAGGAGGTCGTCGACGCCGGGCGCGAGGCCGCCCCGCGGATCTCCGACCTGCTGGCCCGGGTGATCGCCCGCTCGCTGCAGGACTGAACGGACCCGACCGCCGCGCCCGGGGCGAGCCCCATCGAGACGCCCGAGACGTCCCGGGACTCGCCCGAGCCCCAGACCACTGACACAGCCGCCGCAGAGGAGATGAGCGACGTGCCGGAGACCGCCTCCGCCGATCAGCTGCTGACCACCGTCCACCGGTGGATCGAGCTGACCCCGACCCGACCACGCGTGAGCAGCTGACCGAGCTGCTGGACCGCGCCGAGTCCGCCGCGGCCGGCGCCGACGACGCCCGGCAGAGCCTCGAGCAGCTCTTCGCCGGGCGGCTGGCCTTCGGCACCGCCGGGCTGCGCGCCGAGCTGGGCCCGGGCCCGCTGCGGATGAACCGCCTGGTCGTCCGGCAGACCGCCGCCGGGCTGCTGCGCCACGCCTCCCGCGAGCTGGCCGCCGCCGGCGGCGACGGCTCCGGCCGGATCGTGATCGGCTACGACGCCCGCCACCAGTCCGACGCGTTCGCCGCCGAGACGGCCCGGCTCTTCGCCGACGCCGGCTGGGACGTCCACCTCTTCGACCGTCCGGGACCCACGCCGCTGCTGGCCCGCCAGGTGCTGGTCCGCTCGGCCGACGTCGGCGTGATGGTCACCGCCAGCCACAACCCGCCGCAGGACAACGGCTACAAGGTCTACCTGGGCGGGGCGCTCTCGCAGCACCTGGAGCCGCACGGCCGCGGGACCGGCGCGCAGATCACCGCGCCGATCGACCAGGCCATCGCCGCGACGATCGACGAGGTCGTCGCCGAGGACTTCGCCGCCGACTCTCCGGCCCCGGAGGTGGCCCCGACCCCGAGTCCGGACTTCCCGGACGCGGCCGAGACGATCGGCGACGAGGCGCGCACCGCCTACCGCGAGCGCGCCCTCGAGCTGCTCGACCCGACCGAGCACCCGCACCGGGACCTGACGGTCATCTACACCGCGATGCACGGCGTCGGCGGCGAGATGGTCACCGACCTGCTCTCCGCGGCCGGTTTCGAACGCGTGATCCCGGTGTCCGCACAGTTCGACCCGGACCCGGACTTCCCCACCGCAGACTTCCCCAATCCCGAGGAGCCCGGCGCGCTGGACCTGGGTCTGCAGGCCGCCGCCGAGCACGACGCCGACCTGCTGCTGGCCAACGACCCCGACGCCGACCGGCTCTCGGCGGCGCTCTTCGACCCGGCGCAGCAGGCCTGGCGCCAGCTCACCGGCGATGAGATGGGCGCGCTGCTGGGCGCGCATCTGCTCGACCGCGGGCCGCTGCGCGCCGCCGGCGACGAGGACGCCGAACCGGTGATGGCCAGCTCGATCGTGTCCTCCCGCCAGCTCTCCGCCCTGTGCCGGGCTCGCGGG
Organism: Nesterenkonia sp. F; assembly: GCF_000220985.1. Lineage (GTDB taxonomy): Bacteria > Actinomycetota > Actinomycetes > Actinomycetales > Micrococcaceae > Nesterenkonia. The sequence continues at coordinate 33,298 of NZ_AFRW01000015.1, read as the reverse complement.
GTCGGCCACGAGTCCACGTTGACCGGCTTCAAGTGGCTGGCGCGCGTGGCGGGCATGAGCTTCGGCTACGAGGAGGCCATCGGCTTCAACGTCGACCCGACGAGCGTGAAGGACAAGGACGGCGTCTCCGCCGCGCTGATCTTCGCCGAGCTGGTCGCGACCCTGAAGGCCCAGGGCCGCACCGTCTTCGACGCCCTGGACGCGATCGCCGCCGAGGCCGGGATCTTCGTCACCGGCCAGGTGACCGTCCGGGTCGACGACCTCGCCCAGCTCGGCGAGATCACCGCGGGTCTGCGGGCGACGCCGCCGACGGCGATCGCCGGCTCGCCGGTGGTCGAGTCGCTGGACCTCGCCCGGGAACCGCTGCCGGGTGCGACCTTCGACGAGGCGAAGACCACCGATGCGCTGATCCACCTCACCGAGGCCGGCGACCGCGTCATCGTCCGCCCCTCCGGCACCGAGCCGAAGGTCAAGTGCTACCTGGAGGCCGTCGCCGAATCCCCCGGCGCCGACGCCTCGACCCAGCAGATCGCCGCCGCCCGCGCCCGGGCCGGCGAGCGGCTCGAGGCCCTGCGCGAGGACATGGGCCGGCTGCTGGGCTGACCGTCCCGACCGCGACCGTGCGGCGACGACCGCGCGCCGTCGCCCGTCCCCGCGGCGGGACCACCGCCGCAGACGCTCGCCCGGAGATCCCGGGCCCGATCACCCCGACGCGGATCCCCACCGGGATCCGGAGAGGACATCCCCATGGCCACCGCCTCCGCCACCGCCCCCGACGGCTCCCCCCTCCCCGCCCCGGCCCAGATGGCCGGGCTCATCGACCACACGATGCTCAAGCCCGACGCCGACGAGGCCACTGTGCTGCGCGTGGCCGCCGAGGCCCGGGAGCACGGCTTCGCCTCCGTCTGCGTGAATCCGCGCTGGGTCCGGCAGGTCCACGCCGAGCTGCAGGGGTCCTCGACGGTGACCTGCACCGTCGTCGGCTTCCCGCTGGGCGCGAGCACCACCGCGACCAAGGTCGCCGAGACCGACGACGCGGTCGCCGGCGGGGCCGCAGAGATCGACATGGTCGTCGACATCGCCGCGGCGAACGCCGGCGAGGAGTTCGAGGTCGTCTCGCAGATCCGCGCCGTGGCCACCGCCGCGCACGAGGGCGGGGCCATCCTGAAGGTCATCCTGGAGACCGCCCTGCTCACCGAGGACGCCAAGGAGCTCGTCTGCCGCGCCGCCGCGGAGGCCGGTGCCGACTTCGTCAAGACCTCCACCGGCTTCGCCGGCGGAGGGGCGACGGAGGCCGACATCGCGCTGATGCATCGCATCGTCGGCGGACGGCTGGGCATCAAGGCCTCCGGCGGCGTGCGCACCTACGCGGACGCCGCGGCGATGGTCGCCTCCGGTGCGACCCGGATCGGGGCCAGTTCCTCGCTTGATATCCTGGCAGGCGACGACGCGTCGTCCGCCTCCTCCGCGACCGGCTCCTACTGAGCCGGCGCAGGACCGGCGCCGAGCCGACGACGGCGACAGACGACACCACCCGCACGCAGCACGCACCGCAGCACTCACAAGGGGATCCGACTCCATGATCAGCAACGGCAAGGTCACTTCCTACTCCGGCCAGGGCAACGTCGTCGGGAACGTCGTCGCCTTCATCTTCGTCTTCGGGCTGCTGCTCGGCTCGGTCTACGCCCTGTCGTTCTGGACGCTGGAGGACGCCTGGATCCCGGGCCTGTCCTTCATGCTGCTGTGGACCCTGGCCTTCCTGGTGACCAAGCAGTTCCTCGGCCGCGGCGACACGCTGACCCAGCAGGACATCCACGGCGAGCACGGGGAACCCGTCGAGCCGAAGGCCCACTGAGCCTGGACAGCATGGACCGAGAGCGCGGTGACCGGCGGGGACGTCGTTCACCGCGCTCTTCGCGCATCCAGGAGACCGCGCGGCGCAACGTCGGCATCGACGCGCTGCGCGTGGTCTCGGTCAGCGCCGTCGTCGTCGGCCATGCCACTCCGGGGATGCCCGGCGCCGAGTTCCTGCAGATCTGGCGGATGCCGCTGTTCTTCGTCCTGGCCGGCTTCTTCTTCTCCGACGCCCGCACCCTCGGCGGAGAGGTCCGCACCCGCTGGCGGACGCTGGGCGTACCCTACATCGTCTGGTTCGTCCTGGTCTCGGCGGCTGTGGCCGCGATGGCGGCGACTCCCTGGCCCTTCGACGACGGCGTCGTCGCCCGCGCGCTGATCGGCGGGGCCTTCACCGACATGCCGTATCTGGCGATCTGGTTCATCTCCGTGCTGTTCTTCACCGCGGTGCTGATGCGCGCAGTGGTCGGCCTGCCCTGGTGGGTCGGAGCCGCGATCACGCTGGCCGGACTGGTGCTCGCCGAACTGCCCGACTCCGCGGCGGCCTACACTCCGCTGGGCATCGGGCTGGTGCCGGCCTGCCTGGGCTTCATGCTCGCCGGCTTCTGGTTCCGCCGGATCCGGCATCGGGTGCCGCTGCCGCGGCTGACCGGACCGCTCGCCGTCGCCGTCGGACTGGGAGCCGTCGCCCTGGGGGCCGAGCCGATGAACATGAAGTGGTCGGGCTTCGGCACCTTCCTGCTCTCCCCGGCGCTGGCGGTGCTGATCTCCTGCGGAATGGTGCTGATCTTCGCCCATCCGGTGGACGACCTGCTGAGCCGGTCCCGGCCGGCGGTGACCGTGGTCTCCGAGCTGGTCCGGGTGGCCACGCTGGTCGTCTTCCTGCACCCGGTGATCCTGCATCTCACCCACCAGGCGCTGGGCGTCGAGTCCTCCGGACTGCGGGTGATCCTCGCCCTGCTGGTGTGCTGGGCGCTCGGCGTGCTGGTCAATCGCACGCGGCTGTCGCCCTGCCTGACCGGACTGCCGGCCCGGGGCGCCGCCGCGCGAGCCTGACGCCGTCGGCGGTCAGGATGCCGTCGCCGGGGCGACATGATATGTGACACCATGTCCGACATGGAGATCACTGACATCGATATGCTCCGGGACCGGTGATCGTGAAGGGCGCCCACGACGGCTCGACACGGGGCGAGCGACTGTCGCTCGCCCTCTTCCCCGTGCTGCTGGCCGTGCTCTCCGAGATCCTCGTCCAGCTCACCGGATGGCCGCGTCTGTATGTGCTCGTCACGGTCTTCTGCAGCGGCTATGCGGCGCTGACCGTCGTGCGCTGGTCCCACCGCCGCGAGGCGGTCAGGCGCGGCGCCGCCGCCCTCGCCTCGCCATCGTCGCCGACGCCGGCGGACGCGTCCGGCCACTGATCCGGCTCAGCTCGTCGACGACGCCGCGGGCTCGAAGATCGCGGTGAGCACCTGGTCCAGCCAGGACAGCAGCTCGGCGTCGGCCAGCTCCCGGCCGCTGATCCCGCCCGTGGTCGGCTTCGGGATGAGAACCGCCTTCAGCGAGGACTTGATCTGACTGCCCGGGTACATCCGATCGAGTCGCATCTGCCGCGACTCGGGCAGCTCCTCCACCGGGGCGAAGCGGATGAACTTCCCCTGGGTGCCGATGTCGTCGATGCCGATCGCCCGGGCCCGGTTGCGCAGCCGGGCGACCTCGACCAGGTTCGCCACCGCCTGCGGCGGCTCGCCGTAGCGGTCGCGCCACTCGGTGACGACCTCCTCGATCGCCTCGTCGGTGTCGGCGGCGGCCAGCTTCCGGTATCCCTCCAGCCGCAGCCGCTCGCCGGGGGCGTAGTCCTCGGGCAGATGCGCGTCGACGGGCAGCTCGATCTTGACCTCGGTGGTCCGCTCCTCGGCCTCGCCTCGGTAGTCGGCCACCGCCTCGCCGACCAGCCGCAGATAGAGGTCGAAGCCGACGCCTGCGATGTGACCGGACTGCTCGCCGCCGAGCAGGTTGCCGGCCCCGCGGATCTCGAGGTCCTTCATCGCCAGCTGCAGCCCGGCGCCGAGCTCGTTGTTCGCCGCCACGGCCTTCAGCCGCTCCAGGGCGACCTCGCCCAGCGGCTTCTCCGCCGGGTAGAGGAAGTAGGCGTAGGCGCGCTCCCGCGAGCGCCCGACGCGGCCGCGCAGCTGATGCAGCTGGGAGAGTCCGTAGGTCGAGGCGCGGTCGACGATCAGCGTGTTGGCGTTGGAGATGTCCAGGCCGGTCTCGATGATCGTGGTCGAGACCAGCACGTCGAAGCGCTTCTCCCAGAAGTCCTGGATGATCTGCTCCAGCCGGGACTCGCTCATCTGCCCGTGGGCGACCTCCACGCGCGCCTCGGGCACCAGCTCACGGACCTTCGCGGCGGTCTCCTCGATGGACGAGACCCGGTTGTGCACGAAGAACACCTGGCCCTCGCGCATCAGCTCGCGGCGGATCGCCGCCGAGACCTGTTTGTCGGTGAAGGGCCCGACGTAGGTCAGCACCGGGTGGCGCTCCTCCGGCGGGGTGGCCAGCGTGGAGGTCTCGCGGATGCCGGCCATCGACATCTCCAGGGTCCGCGGGATCGGCGTCGCCGACATCGCCAGCACGTCGACGTTGGTGCGCAGCTTCTTCAGCGCCTCCTTGTGCTCGACGCCGAAGCGCTGCTCCTCGTCGATGATCACCAGCCCGAGGTCCTTGAACTTCACCTCGCTGCTGAGCAGCCGGTGGGTGCCGATGACGACGTCGATCTCGCCGCTGTGCACGCCGTCGAGGACCTCGCGCGACTCCTTGGCCGTCTGGAAGCGCGAGAGTGCGCGCACGGTGACCGGGAAGCCGGCGAAGCGCTCGGTGAAGGTCTCATAGTGCTGGGAGGCCAGCAGCGTGGTGGGCACCAGCAGCGAGACCTGTTTGCCGTCCTGGACGGCCTTGAACGCCGCGCGGACGGCGATCTCGGTCTTGCCGTAGCCGACGTCGCCGGAGATCAGCCGGTCCATCGGGATCTCGCGCTCCATGTCGCGCTTGACGTCGTCGATGGTGGTCAGCTGGTCCGGGGTCTCCGGATGCGGGAAGGCGTCCTCCAGCTCGGCCTGCCAGGGGGTGTCGGGAGCGAAGGCGTGGCCGCGGGAGGCCATGCGGGCGGCGTAGAGCCGGATCAGCTCGCCGGCGATCTCACGGACGGCCTTCCGGGCCTTCTTCTTCGTCTGCGCCCAGTCGCTGCCGCCCATCTTCGACAGGCTCGGCGCATCCCCGCCGACGTACTGGCTGACCTGATCGAGCTGGTCGGTGGGCACCATCAGCCGGTCCTTGGGCCCGCCGCGCTTCGAGGCCGCGTACTCCAGCACCAGATATTCGCGGATGCCGGCGGTGCCGGCCTTGACCGCCTGGGCGGAGCCGACCTTGCGCTGGACGAGCTCGACGAACTGGCCGATGCCGTGCTGCTCGTGGACGACGTAGTCGCCGGGGCTCAGCGCCAGCGGGTCGACGGCGTGCCGCCGGCGCCGCGCCGGCATCCTCCGCCCCTCGCCGGGGCTGGAACGCATCGAGCGGCCCAGCATCTCCGACTCGGTCAGCAGCGCCAGCTGCAGCGAGTCGATCCCGAAGCCCTGCGAGACCTCGGCGGTGGTGACGGTGATCCGTCCCGGCGTCGGCGGCTCGGCGAGCTCCTCGACCCGCTCGACCGGCACCCGGTTCTCGGTGAGCAGCTCGGCCACCCGCTGGGCGGATCCGGCGCCGGCGGTGGTGACGACCACCGACCAGCGGTCGCGGGCGCGCTCGGCGAGGAAGGTCATCACCTCGTCGACGCTGCCCCGGTAGCCGAAGGGCTCGCGGGAGTCGATGGAGGCGATGTCGGCGTCCTGTTCGAGCTCCTCGTCCAGGCCCAGCGAGGTGATCGACCACCAGCCGGCGCCGTGCTCCAGCGAGGCCTCCCGCGTCTCGGCGAGGCTGGCGAAGGAGCCGGCCGCGAGGTCGTCGCGCTCGGCGCTGGTCAGGTCCAGCGGGGCGGAGCCGCCGTCGCTGCTGGCCTGCCAGGCCGCGGCGAGGAACTCCTCGTTGGTGGTGTTCAGGTCGTGGGCGCGGGTGCGGGTCTTCTCCGGCTCGACGACCATCGTCAGCGAGCTCTCCGGCAGCTCGGAGACGAACGGGACCATCTGCTCGACCAGCACCGGAGCCAGCGACTCCATGCCCTCGGCGGCCATGCCCTCGGCGATCTTGGTCAGCAGGTCCTGAGCATGGGGCATCTGCGGCAGCAGCGCCTTCGCCCGGGCGGCGACGTCGTCGGTGATCAGCAGTTCGCGGCAGGGAGCCGCGTCGAGGACGGCGGGCCCCTCGTCGTCGAGGGAGCGCTGGTCGGCCACGGAGAAGTACCGCATCTGCTCGACCTCGTCGCCGAAGAACTCCACGCGCAGCGGATGCGGCTCCGTGGGCGGGAAGACGTCGAGGATGCCGCCGCGGACGGCGAACTCGCCGCGCCGGGTGACCATGTCCACACGGGAGTAGGCGGCGTCTGCCAGCGCGGAGACGATCGCGTCGAAGTCCCGCTCCTCGCCGACGCTCAGCCGCACCGGGGCCAGCTCCCCCAGCCCGGCGACGATCGGCTGGACCACGGCGCGCACCGGGGCGACGACGACGTCGAGCGCGCCGGCCTCCTCCGGGTGGGCCAGCCGGCGCAGCACCGCCAGCCGACGGCCGACGGTGTCCGAGCGCGGCGAGAGCCGCTCATGCGGCAGCGTCTCCCAGGAGGGGAAGTGGGCGACCCGGGTGTCGGGCCGGTAGGCCCGCAGCGAGGAGGCCAGGTCCTCGGCCTCGCGGTCGGTGGCGGTGACGGTGAGCAGCACTCCGGAGTCGGAGGCGGCGCGCAGCTGCTCGGCGACTTCGGCGACCAGCGCCGGGCGCATGCCGGGCGTCGCGGCGATCTGCAGCTCCTCGGTCCGCTCGGGCGCCGGCCTCGACGCCGCCGCGGCGACCCGCGCATAGGAGGAATCCGCCGCCAGGGCAGTACGCAGACCGGACAATGCCATGGAGTTGCTCGCCTCGCTTCGTGACAGGACCGTCGTCGGGGTGCCTTCGCAGGTGCCGTCCGGGCCGGCGGACGGATCCCGCGCCCCGGTCGGGAGGACCTCCACAGGATACTGCCCCGCCGGGCCGCGGGCACATGCGTCCGCTCAGCGGGAACGTCGGACGGAGGCGCGAACGGAACGTCGGCCGGCCGCGCGGCGACGTCCCGGCGCCCACGAATCCTGCTCACGGCGGACCTGCCGAGAGCAGATCGACCGCGCCGCCCCCTATGATGATCGGGATACGTCCCCCAGCGAAGGAGACCCCTCCGTGGCCCTCGAGACCGAGACCGTGATACCCCACGGCGCCGAGCAGATCCTGCAGGCCTACACCTCCCGCGACTTCCACGCGCATCTGGCGGATCGCGTCGGCTCGGAGCTGATCAGCTTCGCCGTCGACGGCGATCCGGCCGGAGCCGTCACCGTCACCTCCGAGCAGCGAATGTCGGTGGACCAGCTGCCGGACATCGCCAAGAAGGTCATCAAGGGTCAGGTCCAGGTCACCGTGACCGAGACCTGGTCCGGTCCGGACGCCGACGGCTCCCGCCGCTCCGACATGGACGTCGCGATCCACTCCGCCCCGGTGAAGGCCACCGCCTCGCAGGTGCTGCACGCGCGCGGCGACTCCGAGACGCTGGCGACGGTGCGCGGCGAGGTGACCACGTCGGTGCCGCTGATCGGCAAGAAGCTGGCCTCAGCGGCCGAGCCCTACATGAAGAAGTTCGTGGCGGTGCAGGCCCGGGAGGTCTCCGCCTGGATCGACCAGCAGGGCTGATCCGCCCCGACACGACGACGCCGGCCCGGGCCCCGCGGTGAGCGGAGCCCGGGCCGGCGTCGTCGGAACCGGAGCCTCAGAGCTGGTGCACGCGGTTCTGCGCGGCGGTCAGGCCGTCGGTGATGACGTTCTCGACGGCGTCGCCGGCGCGCTGCAGCAGCTGCGGCAGCGCCTTCCGCTCCTCGGCGGAGAAGTTCTGCAGCACATAGTCGGCGGTGTCCATGCGCCCCGGCGGGCGGGAGACGCCCACCCGCACCCGGATGTAGTCGCGGTCGCCGCCGAGGTGCTGCGTGATGGACTTCAGCCCGTTGTGCCCGCCCTCGGATCCGCCGCGCTTGAGCTTGATCCGCTCGAAGTCCAGGTCGACCTCGTCGTGGACGACGATCAGCCGCGCCGGGTCGACGTCGTAGTAGTCCATCAACCGGCGGATCGGCTGGCCCGAGGTGTTCATATAGCCCTCGGAGACGGCGAAGAGCATCTTGGGACCGCCGGGCTGCAGGCGGGCGCCGACCATCCGCGCGCCGACCTTGGTGCGGGCCAGGCCGGCCCCCATGCGGCCGACGAGCTCGTCGACGACCATCTGCCCCACGTTGTGCCGCGTGCGCGAGTAGCGGGGCCCGGGATTCCCGAGCCCCGCCACCAGCCAGTTCTCTGAACTCATGGAGTCGAGTCTATCGACCCGCTCGCCGCGGGTCGCATCGGCTCCGGAGCGCTCACTCCTCCTCGGAGGAGCCCTCGCCCTCGCCCGACTCCTCGGAGGAGGACGCCTCGGCGGCCTCGTCCTCGTCCTCGTCGGACTCCTCGTCCTCGCCCAGGTCCTGCGCGGCGGGCTCGTAGATGGTCACGATCGGGGACTCGAGGTCCGACAGCGCCAGGGTGGTGCCCTTGGGCAGCTGCAGCAGCTCCGGCAGCGCGTGCTCGGTGCGGTCGGTGATGTCGATGCTGACCGACTCCGGCAGGTGGGTCGCCTCGGCCTCGACGGAGACGGTCGGCTGGTCCAGCAGGTGGGCCAGGCCCGCGGCCGGCTCGCCGATGACCTCGACGGTGACGTCGACGACGACCTTCTCGCCGCGACGGACGACGATGAGGTCGAGGTGGTCGACGCTGCGGTAGATGGCGTCGCGCTGGATGTCCTTGGGCAGCACCATCTGGTCCTTGCCCTCGATGTCCAGGGTGATCAGCGCGTTGGGGTTGCGGACCGCCAGCGTGGTCTCGTGCTTCGGCAGAAGCAGGTGCTGCGGGTCCTCGCCGTGGCCGTAGACGACGGCGGGGATCCAGCCCTCGCGGCGGGCCCGGCGGGCCGCACCCTTGCCGAAGTCGCTCCGGAGGTGGGCCTGAATGACGATCTTGTCCGACATGATGTGTCCTTCGTTGGTCGACGGTCCTGACGTCCAGGGGCCGACGGGGGAAGACGTCGGACCGTCGCACGCTGCACAGCATGCGGTGGGCTCTCGAGCGTCGCCTCGTCGATCACGGAGTCGCGGCGGCCTCGCCGACCGCGCTCCCTCGCCTGGGCACAGTCGCTCATGCTATCACGGCCCGGGCGGCGCCCAAGACGCCCACGACGCCGCCGCAGCCGCCCGCGACCGGAGACGGCGCACCCCGACCTTGCCCGCCGACGGCGCGGACGACGATACTCGGCACCATGGAGCACACCACGCTGAGCACCACCACGCTGCACGCCCCGAGCGAGCCGACCGCGCTGTTCGTCCTGGTGCCGGGTCTCGGCACCGACGTGGCGAGCACCTGGGCGCACACCGCCGCCCACCTGGTCGACGGCGGGGCCGCGGCCGGCCCCCAGGTGATCGGCGTCGACCTGCCCGGCCACGGGCTCTCCGCCCCGTGGACCGACGCCCCTGCGGAGCCGACGATGAGCGCCCTGGGGAACCTGCTGGTCGAGGCGGTGGTCGAGCACCGCGCCCGCCGCCCCGAGCTGACCGAGGTGCCGGTCAGCGCCGCCGGGACCTCGCTGGCCGGGGGTCTGATGCTGCAGCTGGGCATCGACCACCCCGACCGCTTCGCCCGCCTGGTCGTCGTCGGCGGGGCGCCGCGCTTCGGCGACCCGCAGACCTGGATCGAGCGGGCCGAGACGATCCGCGCCGCGGGCACCGCCTCGCTGGCCGAGGGCAGCGCGGGCAAGTGGTTCACCGAGGACTTCCGGCGCGAGCACGCTCACGAGGTCGAGGCGGTGCTGGACTCGCTGCGCACCGCCGACGACGCCAGCTACGCGGCGCTGTGCAGCGTGCAGAGCCGCTTCGACCTGCGCGACCGGCTCTCCGAGGTCGCCGTGCCGGTGCTCGCCGTCGCCGGAGAGCACGATCCGGTGGCCCCGCCGGAGCAGGCCGAGACCATCGCCGCCGGCGTGCCTCAGGGATCGGCGACGACGGTGCCCGGCGTCGCCCACCAGATCCCCACGCAGAAGCCGGCCGAGACGGCCGAGCTGCTGCGCGGTTTCCTGCAGGGCTAGTGCGCCGCCCGGCCGCGGACGCAGTGCGGGCCGCCGACCATCCGGTCGGCGGCCCGCACTGTGCACCGGCTCAGGCCCGCGGCTCACGCTGTGCTGAGCCGCCGACGGCGGGGTCCGTCAGGCGTTGCCCTCGAAGAGCGAGGTCACCGAGCCGTCCTCGAAGACCTCGCGGATCGCCCGCGCCAGGATCGGGGCGATGGAGAGGACCGTGAGGTTGCTGAAGCGCTTCTCGTCCGGGATCGGCAGCGTGTTGGTGACCACGACCTCCCGGGCGCCGGACTGCTCGAGGCGCTCGGGCGCCGGCTCGGAGAGCACCGCGTGGGTGGCGGCGATGATGACGTCCTTGGCGCCGGCGTCCTTGAGCACCTTCACCGCACCGGAGATCGTGCCGCCGGTGTCGATCATGTCGTCGATGAGCACGCAGGTCCGGCCCTCGATCTCGCCGACGACCTGCTTGGACTCGGCCATGTTCGGCTGGGTCAGATCACGGGTCTTGTGCACGAAGGCCAGCGGGGCCCCGCCGAGGCGCTCGGCCCACTGCTCGGCGACGCGCACCCGGCCGGTGTCCGGCGAGACCACGGTGACCTCGTCGCCGGCGACCTGGGCCTTGATGTGGTCGGCCAGCAGCGGGACGGCGAAGAGATGGTCGACCGGGCCGTCGAAGAAGCCCTGGATCTGCGCGGTGTGCAGGTCGACCGACATGATCCGGTCGGCGCCGGAGGTCTTGTACAGGTCGGAGACCAGGCGCGCCGAGATCGGCTCACGGCCGCGGCCCTTCTTGTCCTGCCGCGCATACGGGTAGAACGGCGAGACGACGGTGATGCGCTTGGCCGAGGCGCGCTTCATGGAGTCGATCATGATGAGCTGCTCCATGAGCCAGTTGTTCAGCGGGTACGGGTGCGACTGCAGCAGGAACACGTCCTTTCCGCGCACCGACTCCGAGGAGCGCACATAGAGCTCGCCGTTGGCGAACTCGTAGGCGCTCATCGGCAGCAGCTCGGTCCCCAGCTCGGCGGCGATCTCGTCCCCCAGCTCGGGGTGTGCCCGTCCGGATGCCACGACGAGGGTCTTCTCCCCGCTCAGCCTGATCTCGTCCATGCCTGTTCTTCCTTCTCTCCGGTCGGTTCCCTGGCTGCTGTCTCGACTCTACTCCGCCGCATCCGCCGGCTCGTCCGAGGATCCCGCCGCGCGACGGGCCGCCTCGGCCGATCCGCTGTCCGGACGCCTGCGCTCCACCCAGCCGTCGGCGTTGCGCTGCGGGGCCACCGACAGCGCAAGCGCTCCGGCGGGCACATCCTTGCGGACCACCGCACCGGCGCCGGTGTAGGCGCCGTCGCCGACTTCGACCGGCGCGACGAACACCGTGTTCGAGCTGGTGCGCACATGCGAGCCGATCACCGTGCGGTGCTTGGCCTCGCCGTCGTAGTTGGCGGTGATGTTGCCGCAGCCGATGTTGGTGTGCTCACCGATGACCGCGTCGCCGGCGTAGCCCAGGTGGGAGAGCTTCGCGCCGCGGCCGATCTCGACGTTCTTCGTCTCGTAGAACGCGCCGATCGTGCCGGTCTCGCCGAGCCGGGTGCCGCGGCGGAGGTAGGTGAAGGGGCCGACGCGCGCACCGTCGCCGATCTCCGCACCCTCGCCGTGGGTGCGGACGATCTCCGCGCCCTCGCCGACGATCACGTCGGTCAGCGTGGTGTCCGGCCCGACGACGGCGTCGCGGCCGATGCGCGTGGCACCGTGCAGCTGGGTGCCGGGCAGCACGGTGGTGTCCTCGTCGAGGGTGACGGTGGCGTCGATCCAGGTGGTCGCCGGGTCGACGACGGTGGTGCCGCCGCGCATATGCGCCTCGACGGTGCGCCGGTTCAGCTCCGCGCCCAGGGCCTGCAGCTGGACGCGGTCGTTGGCGCCCTCGACCTGCCAGCGGTCCTCGGTGACGACGGCGGCGACGCGGCCGCCCTCGGCCCGTGCCAGGGAGAGCACATCGGTCAGGTACTTCTCGCCCTGGACGTTGTCGGTGGAGACCTGCGCCAGCGCACGGCTCAGCACGGCGGCGTCGAAGGCGTAGATCCCGGAGTTGATCTCGCGGACGGCGCGCTGCTGCTCGGTGGCGTCCTTGTATTCGACGATGCCGGTGACCGACCCGTCTTCGGCGCGCAGCACCCGGCCGTAGGCGCCGGCGTCGTCGAGCACCGTGGTCAGCACGGTGACGGCATTGGAGTCGGCCTCATGGGCGGCGACGAGCTCGGTCAGCATCTCGGTGCTCAGCAGCGGCACATCGCCGTAGGTGACCACCACGGTGCCGGACTCGGCGGCGACGCCGTCGGCGGCGAGCTTCTCCAGGCCGCATTCGACGGCGCGACCGGTGCCGGGGACCTCGTCCTGGTCGGCGAGGACGACCGACGGGTCGAAGGTGGTGATGTGCCCGGCGACGGTCTCGCGCTGATGGCGCACGACGGCCACCAGGTGCTCGGGGCGCAGGCCGGCGGCGGCGGTGAGAGCGTGCCCGATCATGGACACTCCCCCGAGACGATGCATGATCTTCGGCGTCCGCGACTTCATGCGGGTGCCGGCGCCGGCCGCCAAGACGATCACTGCGGCGGGGCGAGTCTTGAGCGTGGGCACGTGCTGATGCTCCTTGACACGGGGGCGGAGGACCCCTCGATCCTATCGGGAACCCGACGATCCGGGAGCCTGGGGCCGGGGCCGTTCCGCCCCTAGGACTCGAACCTAGACTGCACAGCTCCAAAGGCTGGCGTGCTGCCATTACACCAGGGCGGACCACACGCGCGGGCACGCATGCAGTCCATCTTCGCATGGGAGGCGCGGGGAGTTCACATCCGCCGGTCCGCCCGGCGCGGAACCGTTCAGATCCCCGGCTCGGAGCCGGGGAGCGCCCAGCGCAGCGGGTTGGAGTTCCGCGAATTTCCCACCGAGACCATGATCCGCCCGGAGATATAACGGTCGGTCGCCCACTCCAGGAGCCGACCCGCGGGGTCGCGGGAGACGCGCCGGTGCATCAGCAGCGCGGTCCCGCGCGAGATCCCGAGCATCGCCGCATCCCTGGCCCTGGCCCCCTCGGCGCCGAACATGTGCTCGGCGTGGCTGAAATGCACTCCGTGCTCGTCGGCGAGCCGGGACGTGACGGAGGCGACGTCGTCGGGCAGCGCGTCGACGATCTCGCCGAGCCACTCCGGGTAGTGGGTCCGCTCGAGCATCACCGTCTCCCCGTCCAGCGTGCGCACGCGGGTCACCGCCAGGATCCGACGCCCCGGCGCCGCCTGCAGCAGCGTCTCGTCCATCTCCGAGGCGATCTGCCAGCGCTTCTCCACCACGCGGCCGCCCGGAGCACGGCCGTGGCCGCGGGCCCACTGGGCGAAGCTGTGGAACTCGTCGAAGCTGGAGCTCGGGCGCGGGACCCGCACCACGGTCTTCGGCCGCCCGCGCGTACCGTCCACGGTACCCTCGGCGACGAGCTCCTTCAGCGCCACGCGCACCGTCCCCGGCGAGACCTCGAAACGGCGGCTGAGCTCGCGCTCCGACGGCAGCGAGCCGCCGACGCCGACGACGCCGCCGCGGATGTCCTCGCGCAGAGCTTCGGCGATGTGCCGGAAGGCGAATGCGCCCACGTCATCTCCCCCTCGTCACCGATCACGACAGTGCTCGACGGCGCCCCCGCACAGCGCCCCGACGTCGTCGGCCAGTGTACGCGGAGGCTCCGATCGGCCCGATCCCGACGAGACCCCCGGCGGACCCGGGCCGTCGAGAACTGTTCATCGCTGATCCACTGTAGCGTGCCCTGATCGTCATTTCCACTAGTGACCTTAGACTTGACTCCCACAACTTCACTAGTGAACATAGTGTTCGTTGCCGCCGCCGGAGTCCGGCGCGACGACACTCGACACCACGACGCTGAAAGGCTTGGTACACCGCTGATGAGGACGATGCGCACGACGACGCGGACGCTGCTCGGCACGCTGACCATCGCGACCCTGGGGCTGACCGCCTGCGGAGGAGGTGAGGGCGCGGCCTCCGAAGGATGGCGCGAGGCCACCTCCGCCGAGGACGGCGGCGGCATGGAGCAACTGATCGAGGACGCCCAGGCCGAGGGCACGTTCAACGCCATGGGCCTCTACGAGGACTGGGCGAACTACGGCGGCCTGCTGCAGGCCTTCTCCGAGAAGTACGACATCGAGATCGTCAACGACACCTCGACCGGATCCAGCCAGGACCTGATCAACGCCGTGGTCAATCGTCAGGGACAGGACGATTCGCTCGACTATCTGGACACCGGCACCAGCTTCGCGGAGGAGGCCGACGCCGACGGCCTGCTGGCCGAATACAGCCCGGCGAGCGTCGACGACATCGCCGACGAGCACATCGGGGAGAACGGCACCTGGATCAATCACCTGGGCGGGACCGTCGCGATCGGCTGCGACACCTCCCGCGTCCAGGAGTGCCCGACCTCCTTCGAAGATCTGCTCGACGAGCAGTACGAGGGCCAGGTCGCCATCCCCGGCGACCCGACCACCGGAGAGTCCGGCTTCATGATCGTCCAGGCCGCCGCGCTGGCCAACGGCGGAAGCCTCGACGACATCGAGCCCGGCGTCGAGTTCTTCTCCGAGCTCTCCTCCGGCGGCAACTTCATCCCCGTCGAGGCCGGCGCCGGGACCATCGAGACCGGCGAGACGCCGATCGTGCTCAACTGGGACTACCTGCTGCAGCCCATCGCCGAGGACCTGCAGGCAGACTCCGGCATCGAACTGGAGATCACCCTGCCCGAGGACGGCCGGATCTCCTCGTTCTACGCGGCCTCGATCAATGACGACGCCCCGCACCCGGCGGTGGCCCGGCTGTTCTACGAGTTCCTCTTCTCCGACGAGGGCCAGAACCTGTTGCTCGAGGGCGCGGTGACCCCCGTACGCCTGGATGCGATGATCGAGGCCGGCACCATCGACCAGGAGGCCCTGGACGCGCTGCCCTCCGACGAGGGCATCGCCGGCGAGATCCCGACGCTGGCCCAGCGCGAGGCCAACCAGAAGGTGCTCGAGGAGCAGTGGTCGGGAGCCATCCAGTGAGCTCGGCGACCACACCCACCGACTCCGCCGCCGGCGCCCGGTCCGGCGGCGGGCGACTGCTCAGCCGCCTCGGCTCGCCGGCCGTGGTCTCGCTGGCACCGATGACGCTGGTGCTGCTGCTCTTCTTCGCCCTGCCCATCGGCGGCATGGCGCTGATCGCCTTCACCGTCGAGGGACCCTCCGGCGCGGCCCGGGCGGGGCTGACGCACTTCGCCGATCTGACCGACCATGCCGAGGCCCTGGGAAACTCCGCCCGCGTCTCGCTGATCGGCGCGACCGTGGGCGCGGCCATCGGCGCAGTGACCTCCTTCTGCATCTCGCAGATCCGCAGCCGTCGGCTGGACTCCGTCGTCGCCGTGCTGTCCTCGGTGCTGGCCAACGACGGCGGGGCGCCGCTGGCGTTCTCCTTCATCGTCACGCTGGGCAATGCGGGACTGCTGTTCAGCCTCCTGCATCTCGATGCGACGGGCTTCTCGCTCTACAGCTGGCAGGGCCTGGTGGTGATGTACCAGTACTTCCTGATCCCCACCATGGTGATGGTCACGTTGCCGACCTTCGCCGGACTGCGCCGTCAGTGGCGCGAGGCCAACACCGCCCTGGGCGGATCCTCCTGGACCTTCTGGCGTCGCGTGGGGCTGCCGGTCGCCGCACCGGGGCTGCTGGGCGGCTGGATCCTGCTGGTCGGCTCAGCCTATGCCACCCACGCCTCGGCAGCAGTGCTCATCGGCACCGGCGTCTACCCGCTGGTCCCGCTGACCATCGCCTCCGAGCTGCGCTCCGGGGCGAGCACCGGCGGGGAGGCCACGGCCATGGCCCTCGGCGTGACCATGGTGGTCATCGCCGTCGTCGTGCTGTTCCTGTTCACCCGTCTGCAGAGGAGGAGCGCTCGATGGCTGCAGTGACCCCTGTCCCGCACGACCGCCCGACCCTCGCCCGGCGGAGCGGCCGCGCCACCATGTGGCTGCCGGTCCTCGCCGTCGCGATCTACATCGCGGTGCCGCTGCTCTGCAGCATCGGCTACGCCGTGCTGCCCGGCTGGTCGTTCTCGCTGAGCGCCTATTCGGTGCTCGGCGACGACGCCAGCCTCCTCTCGGCGGCCGGACGCACCGTCACCGTGGCGGTGCTGACCGTGGTCGCGCTGCTGCTGACGCTGGTGCCCGCCGTCGTCGCCGTGCATCTCTGGGCCCCGCGGCTGCGCCCGGTGCTGGAGATCCTGTGCACGCTGCCGCTGGTCGTCCCGGCGATCGCGCTGGCCGCCGGCATCGTCTCCCTGCTGCGGTGGGGCGCCCAGCAGGGGCGGGGCACGCTGCCGAATGCGATCAGCCAGTTCGTCCAGCATCCGGACCTGCCGCTGATCCTGGTGGGCACCTACGTCGTGCTCTGCCTGCCGTTCACCTTCCGCTCCATCGACGCCGGGCTGCGCACCATCCCGCTGAAGGCCATGGTGGAGGGATCGGCGAGCCTGGGCTCGAGCACCTGGGGGACGATCCTGCGGGTGGTGCTGCCCAACATCCGCGGCCCCGTGCTGTTCTCGATCTTCTTCACCACCGCCCTGTGCTTCGGCGAGTTCTCCGTGGCGGCCACGCTGAGCCAGGACACGGTGCCGGTCTGGCTGTTCACCGTCTCGAACACAGACTTCCGGGCCTCCATCGCCGTCGCGGTCCTGCTGAACCTGACCACCTGGGGGTTGATGCTGATCGGCACCCTCGCCACCCAGCGATTCGCCCCGGGCCGCTCCGGCGGCACCGGCGGCACCGGCGAGGAGACCTCCGCCGACGACGCCGAGGACGGGCCCTCCCCCGACGGTTCATCTGCCGAGGACCGCACCCGCGCCCACGCCCCGCACTCACCCACCTGTGAGCAGGCCGACCCCGAGAAGGTGACCCGATGATGAGCACGACCACCACCCAGGACAACGCCGTCGTCCTCGACGGCATCACGAAGCGCTTCGGCCCCACCACAGTGCTCGACGACCTCAGCCTGCACATCTCCGCCGGCGAGCTGGTCTCGGTGCTGGGTCCCTCGGGCTGCGGCAAGACCACTGCGATGCGGATCCTCGCCGGCTTCGAGAAGCCGACCACCGGCCGCGTGCTGGTCAGCGGGAAGGACCTCACCGCCGTCGCCCCGAACCGCCGGGACATCGGCATGGTCTTCCAGGCCTACAGCCTCTTCCCGAACCTCTCGGTCCGGCAGAACGTCGAGTACGGACTGCGCGTGCGCCGCGTCCGGCGCGAAGCGCGCCGTCGCACCGCCGAGGAGCTGCTGGAGATGTGCGGCCTGCCGCAGCTGGCCGACCGCTACCCCCACCAGCTCTCCGGCGGACAGCAGCAACGGGTGGCGCTGGCCCGCGCGCTCGCCGTCCAGCCCTCGGTGCTGCTGCTCGACGAGCCGCTCTCGGCCCTGGACGCCATCGTGCGCCACCAGATCCGCGAGGAGATCCGCCGGCTGCAGCAGCAGCTGGGCATCACCACGATGTTCGTCACCCACGACCAGGAGGAGGCGCTGGCCATCGCCGACCGGGTCGCCGTGCTCAACGGCGGGGTGATCGAGCAGGTCGACGAGCCCCGCACGATCTACCGCCGACCGGCCACCGAGTTCGTCGCCCAGTTCGTGGGCACGGTGACCCGGCTCGGGGCCGATCCCTCCTTCACCCGCGGCGCGCTGCCGGTGCAGGGGCCCGCCCACGGCCTGGACACGCTGTTCGTCCGCCCTGAGGACCTCACGCTGAGCCCCGCGGCGGAGGGCACCTGCACTGTGGTCTCCCAGACGTTCACCGGCGAGCGGACCATCGTCCGCGCCTCCGGTGACGAGGGCCCGGAGCTGATCAGCTCGGTCTCCGCCGCCGAGGCCGCCGACCTCGTCCCCGGCACCCGAGTGATCCCGCATGTCCTCGACGAGCCGGCGCTGCGCCTGCCGGCCGCGGCATCGGCCGCCGAGCGGGTCCCGGCATGAGCGCCGAGGCCCCGCGCGGCATCGCCATCATCTCGTCCCGCTCCCCCGAGTTCCTCCTGGACGCCGAGGCGGTCGTCTTCGACTGCGACGGCCTGCTGGTCGATTCGGAGTCGGTCTGGCTGGAGCTGATCGCCGAGCAGCACCGCCGGCTGGGACTCTCGGCGACGGCCGCCGTCGAGGCCGCGGGACAGTTCCGCGGACTCGACGTCGGCGACGCCGCGGCACGCCTGGCCTCCCGGAGCCGGGAGACCCAACCCGTCGCCGAACTGCGCGACGTCCTGGTCGAGGACTACTCCGCCCGGCTGGCCGCCGGCGTGACGCCGATGCCCGGGGCGGTGGCTCTGGTCCGCGCCCTCGTCGGCCGCGTCCCGGTGGCCGTGGCCAGCAACGGCCTGCGGGCCGACGTCGCCGCGATGCTCGCCGACGTCGGGCTGCTCGAGCTCGTCGACGTCGTCCGGACGCTGGACGACGTCGACGCGGCCAAGCCGGCACCGGACGTGTACCTGGCCGCGGCCCGGGCCCTGGACGTCGACCCGTCCCGGACCGTGGCCTTCGAAGACTCCGTCGCCGGGGCCGAGGCGGCCCGCGCGGCGGGTATGACCGTCGTCGGCGTCGACGCCGAGGAGGCCACGATGCCCTGCAGCCACCGAATCGACTCCCTGGTCGGGCTGGACGTCCTCCCGACGCGACCGACCGATCCCACCCGTTCCGCCGACCGATCCGCCCGCTCCTTGGAGGAGACCATGCCTGTCACCGCACTCACCGCCGAGACCGACCGTCCGACTCTGCGCCTGATCAGCTGGAACCTCTGGTTCGGCGGAGCCGAGGTCGAGAACGGCCGCCATAAGCAGGTCGACGTGCTGCGCGAGCAGCAGGCGGACCTGCTGTTCCTCCAGGAATGCTGGGGCGACGCCGGCGGCCGGCTGGGCCGCACCCTCGGGATGACCGTCGCGCAGCAGTCCTGGGACAACGCGGTGCTCAGCACCGGGCCCGCTCAGCTGCTGACCACCGACACCGCCCCCTACGCCACGGCGGCCGTCGTCGGTACTGCCGCCGGCCAGGTGCTGGCCTGGTCGGTGCATCTGGCTCCCGAGGACTACGGCCCCTATCGCGCCGACGAGCTGCCCGCGGCCAGCGAGGAGGTCTTCGCGCAGTCCGGCGAGGTCGCCCGCGACCGACAGGCGCAGCGCGTCCTGGAGGAGACGGACCGACTGCTCGAGCAGCACGGCTCGATGCCGGTCATCATCGCCGGCGACTTCAACGTGCCCTCCGCCGTCGACTGGGACGGCGCAGACCGCCCTGCGGTCGACTGGCCGGCGACCCGCCGGCTGGTCGACGCCGGCTACGCCGACGCCTTCCGCATCGTGCACCCGGACCCGCGCCGCGCACCGGGGCGCTCCTGGGCGCAGATCCACACATTGGACGACGAGCCGCGCGACCGCATCGACTTCGTCTACGTGCGCGGGCTCGACGTGCTCGCCGCCGACCACCTCGGCGGCGCGGCCGATGCCGAGGACGCCCCGGCCGACGAAGGCTTCGTGGAGTTCGGCGGCGTGTGCCGGCACATCCCTGACCATCAGGACAACGACTTTCCGTCCGACCACCTGGCGGTGCGCACGGTGCTCGCCGCCGAGTGAGGCCCGAAGCCTCTCCCCTGCGGGACCGCCTCCCGACGACCGGAGAGGCTGTCCCGCCGCAGGGCGGACTCACTCGACGAGCTCGCCGGCCTCCAGCCAGGTCTCCTCGAGCTCGCCGAGCTGGGCGTCGACGTCGTCGAGCTTCGCCTGCAGCGTGCGCAGCCGGTCGACGTCGCCGGCCTCTGAGGCCCCCGCCATCTCCTGGTGCAGCTCCTGCTGCCGGGAGGAGAGCTTCTCCATCTGCTTCTCCACCCGCTGCATCTGTTTGCGAGCCTGCCGCTTCGCGGCCTCGGAGACGCCGTCGGTTCCCTCAGCCCCGCCGGCGGGCGCGGAGCCGGAGGACGACGCCGAGCGCGCCGTCGCCTTCGAGGCCGCCGGTCCGCGCGATCCGGCCGTCGCCCCGGCCTCGGTGCTGGTCTGACCGTGGTACGTGCGGATCGCCTCGCCGGGGGCCGGCTCCTTGCCCGACCGGATGCGCAGGTACTGCTCGACTCCTCCGGGGAGCAGGCGGACCGAGCCGTCGCCGAGCAGCGCGACCTGATGGTCGGTGACCCGTTCGAGCAGATAGCGGTCGTGGCTGACGACCACCAGCGTGCCGGGCCAGTCGTCGAGCAGATCCTCCATCGACGCCAGCGTGTCGGTGTCGAGGTCGTTGGTCGGCTCGTCGAGCATCAGCACGTTCGGCTCGCCGGTCATCAGCTTCAGCAGCTGCAGCCGCCGTCGCTCGCCGCCGGAGAGGTCGCCCACCGGCGTCCACTGGCGCGTGCGGCTGAAGCCGATCTGCTCGAGCAGCTGCGCCCCGGAGAGCTCCTTGCCGCCGACGAAGAAGACGTTCTTCTCCTCGGTCATCACCTCGTGGACGCGCATATGCGCCTTCGCCGTCAGCTCCTCGACCTCCTGGGAGAGGATCGCGGTCTGGACGGTCTTGCCGCGCTTGATCCGCCCGTCGTCCGGCTCGACCTGCCCGTCCAGCAGGCGCAGCAGCGTGGACTTGCCGGCGCCGTTGACGCCGACGACGCCGACCCGCTCGCCGGGCCCGAGCCGGAAGGTGACATCGTCGAAGAGGGTGCGCCCGTCGGCGACCGCCGGCTCGTCGCCCTCGCCGCGCAGCCGCAGGGTGACATGTTCCAGGTCGAGGACGTCCTTGCCCAGCCGGGCGGTGGCCATCCGGCGCAGCGAGACGGTGTCGCGCGGCTCGGGCACGTCGTTGATCAGCGCAGTCGCCGCGTCCACGCGGAACTTGGGCTTCGAGGTGCGCGCCGGGGCGCCGCGGCGCAGCCAGGCGAGCTCCTTCTTCACCAGCTGCTGGCGCTTCTGCTCCTCGACGGCGGCGGCCCGGTCCCGCTCGGCGCGGGCCAGCGTGTAGGCGGCATAGCCGCCCTCGTAGGTGTCGACCGTCGCGTCGTGCACCTCCCAGGTGGTGGTGCAGACCTCGTCGAGGAACCAGCGGTCGTGGGTGACCACCAGGAACGCGCCCTCGTCGGCCTTCCAGCGCTTCTTCAGATGGTCGGCCAGCCAGGCGACGCCCTCGACGTCGAGGTGGTTGGTCGGCTCGTCGAGCATCAGCACGTCGTGCTCGCCCATCAGCAGCTTCGCCAGCGCCACGCGACGCCGCTGGCCGCCGGAGAGGGCGCCGACCGGCTGATCCCAGTCGAGGCCGCCCAGCAGCCCGTCGGCGACGTCGCGGAGCACCGGGCTGGAGGCCCATTCGTAGTCGGCCATCTCGCCGACCACCGCCCGCCGGATCGAGTCGTCGCCGTCGAGGACGTCGGACTGGTCCAGATAACCGACGTCGACGCCGCCGCGCCAGGTGACCCGGCCGTCGTCGGCCTCCGCGCGGCCGGCCAGCAGACGCATCAGAGTCGACTTGCCGTCGCCGTTGCGGCCGACGATGCCGATCCGGTCGCCGGCGTCGATGCCGATGGTCAGCCCGTCGAGGATGGTGCGGGTGCCGAACGTCAGAGTGAGCCCTTCGGCTCCGAGGAGATGCGCCATGGACTCCAGGGTATTGAACCGCCCGGATTCAGGCAGAATCAGCGGCCCGAGCGGGGCGACGACTCCGGTTCGCCCACTGCGATGTGTCACGTCCGCACCGGGTTCTCACGCCCGCACAGGGACGTGACGACACGGTGCGGACGTGACACGAGAGCGAATGGGACGGGCGGGACGGACGGGACGGACGGGACGCAGACCCGGAACCGCAGAGTCGGTGCGACGGCGACGAGCTGCACCCGCTCCCGTCGATCAGGCGGTCAGCAGCCGCGCCCCCGGCGCCGGAGCAGTCACCGGGATCGCCCAGGCCGAGGTGCGCTCCTGCAGCCGTGTGGCGACCTGGCCGGCCGACTCGGCGTCGCGGGCCAGGAACATCACCGTCGGCCCGGAGCCGGAGACGATGCCCTGCAGCGCGCCGTCGACGAGTCCGGCGTCGAGCATGTCCTCCAGCGACGGGATCAGGCTCACCGCCGGAGCCTGTAGGTCGTTGGCCATCAGCGTGGCGATCATCTCGGCGTCGGCGGTGCACACCGCGCGCACCAGGTCGGGGTCCAGCTGCGGAGCCTCGACCTCCACCTCGGACTCGGCGCGCATCGTGTCCAGTCGCCGGTAGACCTGCGGCGTCGACAGTCCCGCGGCGGCCGGGACGATGACCAGGTGCAGCTCGCCGCGGGTCAGCAGCGGGGAGAGCTCGTCGCCGACGCCCTGCCCGACGGCGGCGCCGCCGAGGATGGCGAAGGGCACGTCCGCCCCCAGCTCGGCGCCGGTCTCGGCCAGCTGCTCCTTGGTCAGCCCGGCCTCCCAGAGCGCCGAGCAGGCGACCAGCGTCGCCGCCGCGTCCGCGGATCCGCCGCCCATCCCCCCGGCCACAGGGACGTTCTTCGTCAGGGTGATGTCCACCCCGCGGCGATGACCCAGCCGATCGCGCAGCTTCGACGCCGCCCGATGGGCCAGGTTCCGCTCGTCAAGCGGCACCCCGGGATCGGAGGCGTCGTCCACGTCAGGGTCGTCGACGGGAGCGGCGGTGAATGCCGAGCGTTCGGAGAGGCTCAGCGTGATGGCTTCGTCGTCGCGCGGGACGACGCTGACCTCCTCCTGCAGCGAGACCGCCAGGTAGAGGGTCGCGACCTCGTGGTAGCCGTCCTCGCGGAGGGGCCCCACGCGCAGACTCATGTTCACCTTGCCGGGGGCGACCGCGGTGACATGGCCGAAGAATTCGCTGTCCCTCATCCTGGGGAGTTCCTCCTGGGAGATCGATGTGCTTGATCCGGCACTCTATCGCGCTCGACTGGACGGCGTCCGCGCTGACGTCCAGGTCACAGTCAGCCGACACGACGGAAACACTCCAGGTCAGGAGCTGGAACAGGGGATCACTGCTGGAGGGCCCGGACCGCGCGAGGGCCGCCAGCAGCGCCGCGGCCCACAGCGAGAACAGCGGCCCCCAGATCAGCAGGCGGCCGGTCAGCGCCGCGGGGTCCTCCGGTGCGCCGAGCAGCCCGAGCAGCCCGAGCCCGCTGAACAGCATGTGCCAGACGACGCCGTGGGCCAGCAGCGCGACGACGGCGCACCACTCGACCGCGCGCAGCGCTCGACGGAACCGGCCGGGCAGCCGCTCGACGAGCAGCGGCGCCCAGGCGGCGCCGACGGAGAGTGCCGGATCATCTCAGCGCGCGCCCGCCTCCGTGCCGCGCCCGTCGTCGACGTCGGAGTCGACGTCGGAGTCGACGTCGCCCCGGTCCCGCAGCGCCTCGGCGATCCGCGTGTAGGCGCCGACCTCCAGGGTCTCGCCGCGGGCCCGGGGGTCCACGCCGGCGGCGCGCAGCACCTCCTCGGCCTCCGCCCCCGAGCCGGCGAGCGAGGACAGCGCGGCCCGCAGCGTCTTGCGGCGCTGGGCGAAGGCGGCGTCGACGACGGCGAAGACCTCCTCACGACGCACCGTCTCCGAGGCCGGCTCGCGCCGGTCGAAGCGCACCAGCCCCGACGAGATCCGCGGCTCGGGCCAGAAGACCCGCGTGCCCACGGCACCGGCCTTGCGCATGGAGGTGTCCCAGGCGGCCTTGACCGAGGGGACGCCGTAGATCTTCGACCCCGGGCCGGCACAGAGCCGGTCTGCGACCTCCTCCTGGACCATGACCAGCCCACGAGTCAGGCTCGGCAGAACCTGGAGCAGGTGCAGCACCACCGGCACCGCGACGTTGTAGGGCAGATTGGCCACCAGCACGTCCGGAGAGCCCAGCTCAGCCTCGTCTCCGGCGGCGGCCGCATCGCCCCGAGAGTCAGCTTCGTGGATCGTCCGTCCGTCGCCGCGGCCCGTTCCCAGCTTCAGCGCGTCCTGACGGATCACGCGCAGCCGCTGCGCGCCGGCGGGGCGCATCTGTTCCATCGTCTCCGGCAGCCGCGCGGCGAGCCGAGGGTCGATCTCCACGGCGGTGACCTGCGCGGCCTCGTCCAGCAGGCCCAGCGTCAGCGACCCCAGCCCGGGGCCGGACCTCGAGCACGTGCTCGGAGCCGTCGAGCTCGGCCAGGCCGACGATCCGCCGGATGGTGTTCGGGTCCACGACGAAGTTCTGCCCCCACTGCTTGGTGGGATGCACCCCCAGCTCCGCGGCGAGGGCGCGGATCCGCGGCGCGCTGAGCAGCTCGCCGCTCTCGGCGCCGTCGCCCGGGCCGCTCACAGCCAGGCTCCGTAGGCGCGGACCGTGTTGTCCATGACCTGTCGGCACAGCGCGTCCAGCTCGACGCCGCGCCGCTCGGCCATCAGTCGCATCGTCTGCGGGATGAGGTAGGGGGCGTTGGGACGCCCGCGGTGCGGGTGCGGCGTGAGGAACGGCGTGTCCGTCTCGACCAGGATGAGCTCGGGATCGGCGACGTCGAGCCCTTCGCGCAGCGGCTCGGCGTTCTTGAAGGTCACCGTCCCGGCGAAAGACATGTACCAGCCGTGCTCCGAGCAGATCCGGGCGAGCTCGGCGTCGCCGGAGAAGCAGTGGAAGACCACCACCTCGGGCAGCCGCGGGGCGTCCTTCAACACGGCGACGACATCGTCGTGAGCGTCGCGGTCGTGGATCTGCACCGGCAGGCCCCGCTCGGCGGCCAGCTGCAGGTGATCGGCGAAGCTGCGTCGCTGCGCGGCACGGCCCTCCTCGCCGGTGCGGAAGTAGTCCAGGCCGGTCTCGCCGACGGCGACGACTTCCTCGTCGCCGGCCAGCTCGGCGATGCGGGCCAGCGCGTCGTCGTACTGGCCGACGGCCGCCAGCTCCGGGGCATCGTTGGGGTGCAGCGCGACGGCTGCCTTGAGCCGACCATCCTGGCGGGCGGCACGGACGGAGAACTCGCTGGAGTCGACGTCGTAGCCGACGTTGATCGCCCCGGCGACGCCGACCGACGCGGCCGCGTCCAGAGCCTCGACGACGCTCACCGCCACCTGGCCGTCGCGGAAGTCCAGATGAGCGTGGTTGTCGATCACCGGCACCGCCAGCGGCTCGGGCGCCGGCGGGTACTCCAGACGCCGACGACGGCCGGAGTTCTCCTCGGCCGGATCGCGACGGGGCGCCTCGTCCCCGAGGGTGGAGGCGTCCCGAGGCTGATAGACCGCCGGGGTCTCACCGGGCACGACGGGATGCGGTTCGCGGACAGCGGGCTCGCTCGCAGCTTCATCACTCACAGCACCCCAGCTTAGCCGCCGACGGCGTCGGCCCGCCCAGCGACGTCGGTTCCGGTGCCCCGATGCGCCCCGGCCGATCCGCCCCGTGCTGTTCACCGGGAGTAGATCGCCTCGATCTCCTCGGCGCAGTCGGCGATCACCCGGTGACGCTGCAGCTTCTGCGACGGCGTCATGTGCCCGGTCTCCTCGCTGAACTCGAGCGGCAGGATCCGGAAGGTCCGCACCGACTCGGCTCGGGAGACCGTCTCATTGGCCGCGTCCACCGCCTGCTGCACCTGGTCGCGCACCTCAGGATGCTCGGCGGCCTCGGCCAGGCTCATCTGCTCGTGGCCGGCCGCGGCGCTCCAGGAGGCCACCGCCTCGGCGTCAAGCGTGATCAGCGCGGCCACGAAGGGCCGGTCGTCGCCGACGACGACCGCCTGGGCCACCAGCGGACACAGCCGGATCCGTTCCTCCAGCGGCGCCGGGTGGATGTTCTTGCCCCCGGCGGTGACCAGCAGCTCCTTCTTCCGGCCGGTGATGGCCAGGTACCCGTCCTCGTCCAGTGCACCCAGGTCGCCGGTGCGGAAGAAGCCGGCCTCGTCGAAGGCCTCGTCGGTGGCCCGTCCGTCGCGGTGGTAGCCGTCGAAGACGACCGAGCCGCGCAGCAGGACCTCCCCGTCGTCGGCGACGCGCACCATGCTGCCCGGCACGGGCAGCCCCACTGTGCCCAGCCGCGTGGCGCCGGGGACGTTCAACGTGATCGGGGCGGTGGACTCGGTCAGCCCGTAGCCCTCCTGGATCGGCAGGCCGGCTCCGGTGAAGAAGTGCGCGATCTCCGGGTTGAGTGCGGAGGCGCCGCAGACCATATAGCGGATCTGCCCGCCGAGCCGGGCTCGCAGCCGGCGGTAGACCAGTCGATCGTAGAACGCGCGCTTCGCTCGCAGCGCCGCCGAGGGCCCCTCACCGCCGTCGGCCTGCCGCTGCCGGGCCTGCGAGTACTCCACCGCCGTGCGCCGGGCCGACTCGGCGATCTGCTCGCGGCCGGCGTCGCGGGCGGCCTCCTGCAGCGACTGGTGGACCTTCTCGTAGACCCGCGGCACCGCGAGCATCCACTCTGGCCGAAAGCTGGCCAGGTCCTCGGTGAGCCGGGCGGCGCCGGGGCTGTGGGCGACCTGGATGCCGTGGTGCAGGCAGATCAGCTGCACCGCCCGGGCCAGGACATGGGCCAGCGGCAGGAAGATCAGCGTGCGCGAAGGCCCTGCGCCGAGGATGTCGCGGGCGAACGGCACGATGTTCGCCGCTCCCTCGGCCAGGTTGCGGTGCGTGATGCGCACGCCCTTGGGGCGTCCGGTGGTCCCGGAGGTGTAGACCAGCGTGGCGACGTCGTCCAGGCGCGCCGCCGAGCGGGCCGCCTCCAGCGTCGCCTCGTCGACGCCGTCGCCGTGGGCGGCGATCGCACGCAGCGCCTCCGCGCCGTCGAAGGCCTGCACAGGGACCTCCTCCGCGGCGGCCTCGACTCCGCGGCGGACCGTCTCGGCGATCTCCGCGCCGCCGACCAGCGCCAGCCGCGGCGCAGCATGGTGTACGACGTCGGCGACCTGCCGCGGGGAGCTGGTCTCGTAGATCGGGACCGAGACGCCGCCGGCGAACCAGACGGCCTGATCGATCACCGCCCACCAGTAGCTGGTCGGGGCCATGACCACCACCCGGTCGCCGACGTCCACGCCGAGACCGATCAGGCCTCGGGCGGTGCGACGCACCTGGTCCACGAAGCTGTCGATGGTCACGTCCACCCAGCCGCCGGCGCCGTTGGGCACTGCGTAGACGGGACATCCGGGATCGCTCTCGCGCAGGGCGAGGACGCCGTCGGTCACATTGGTCGCCGGGTCCAGATGCGCCACCTGTTCGGTGGCCGCCTCGGTGATCGGGGCTTCAGCAGTCACGCCCGCCACTATATCCGCCGGGCGGCTCAGACCCAGGACTGCAGCCACATGCGCCATCGCCACTGGTCCGTCGGGATCAGCTCCGCTGTCCAGATCGGGTGGAAGAAGATCGAGGCCGCCGTCGCCAGCAGCACGAAGACCAGCACGAGCGCCGCTGCACGCTGAAGCGGACCGAGGGCCCCGGGGCGATCCACGGACCGTCGTCCCCCGCGCCGTCTGCTCGCCGCGCGGGCGGCCCGGACGGCGTCCACCCCGCCGGCGCGGGCGGCTCCGCGGCGCATCACCAGGGCGGCGACGGCGACGAGCGCCAGGATCAGGAAAGGCTCGTAGGCGACGGTGTAGAAGAAGAACATGGTCCGGGCAGGGAAGAGCAGCCAGACCGCCCAACCGGCGAGGATCCCGGAGAGGATCGCCCCGTGGCGCCAGTCCCGACGCCCCAGCCAGAGCGCGACGACGACCAGCAGCGCGACCAGCCCGCCCCACCAGATCACCGGATTCGCCAGGTCGAGCACCGCCTGCGAGCACGCCGCCTCGCCGCAGCCCGACGACCCGGCCTCGATCGACTCGTAGTGCATCGACACCGGACGCCCCATGAACGGCCATGTCCAGGGCGAGGAGGCGTAGTCGTGCCCGTCGCTGAGCCCCTCGTGGAACGAGAGGATGGAGACGTGGTACTGCCACAGCGAACGCAGCGGCCCGGGCACCAGCTGCCCGATGCCCTCGGCCGGATGCGTCAGATGCCAGCCCCTCCCCCAGCCGCCGGAGGTGACCAGCCATCCGGTCCAGGTGGCCGTATAGGTGACGGCGGCCAGCGGCAGCACGGTGACCACGGCCAGCAGTCCGTCGCGCAGCCCGGCGCTCGGCCAGCCGCGCAGTCCGGCCGCGCGACGCGCCTGCAGATCCCAGAGCACGACCATGACGCCGAAGACGGCGACGAAGGCCAGGGCCGAGAGCTTCACCGACGTCGCGCAGCCCAGCAGCACTGCGGCCGCCAGCCGCCACGGGCGCCAGAGCAGCAGCGGACCGCGGCGGCTCCGGAAGGATCCGCCGCCCACGCCTCCGGCCTCCGGTTCGCGGGACAGCAGCTCGGCCAGCCGCCGTCGTCCCTGCCAGCGATCGGCCAGCAGCGCGCCGAAGGCCGCCAGCACGAACAGCGAGAGGAAGATGTCGAGCAGCGCCGCCCGGCTCATCACCAGATGGTGACCCTCCACGGCCAGCAGCACGCCGGCCACCCCGCCCAGGAAGACCGAGCGGAACATCCGCTGCGCGATCAGCGCGACCAGCAGCACGCCGAGGACCCCGGCGACCACCGAGGCGATCCGCCAGCCGACGGCGGAATCCGCGCCCACGGCTCGGATGCCCAGCGCGATGAGCCACTTGCCCAGCGGCGGATGGACGACGAACGAAGCCTCGTCCTGCGGAGCCGGGGAGCCGGCCAGGAAGGCGTCGTCGGCCTCGTCGGGCCAGGAGAGCTCGTAGCCGGCCTGCAGCAGGGCGTAGGCGTCCTTGGCGTAGTAGGTCTCGTCGAAGATGAGCTCGTGCGGGCGCGCCAGCCCCGGCAGGCGGAGCGCGGCGGCGAGCATCGTCACCAGCGCCGGGATCCAGACGCCCCACAGCCCCGGGCGGAAGGGCTCTGCGCCCAGCCGACGGAGCAGCCGCGCGCGCCGGGAGCCGACGGCGGCCTCGGTCGACGTCGCGCGGTCCGTCGCGGCGACGGTGGGAGTCTGGCGGGTCACGATGGGTATGCTACGTGGCGAGCTCCGAGACCTCGGCGCTCCCACTCCGGACGGTCGCGACGTCGCACCGCATCTCCGGAACGCTCCCGCACCCCCGCCCGCCGATGGAGGCCGCCGCCATGTCCGACCACGACGCGCAGGACGAGCTCCGGGGCGGGCCGCACGACGAGGCCTCGGAGGGCGCGCCGGCCGACCGCGCCGACGACACGGCCGATGACACCGCCGGTCATACCGCCGACGCCGCCCCCTCCGGGCTCTGGGACGTGCCGCTGGTGCTCGCCGCGACCCCCATCGGCAATCTCTCCGACGCCAGCGCGCGGCTGCGCGCGCTGCTGGGCACCGCCGAGATCATCGCCGCCGAGGATACCCGCCGCACCCGGCACCTCTGCCGGGCACTGGGCGTGCGCCCGGCCGGGCGGCTGGTCAGCCTGCACGAGCACAATGAAGCCTCCCGCGCCGCGGAGGTCGTCGAGCAGGCCGCCGCAGGAACCCGGGTGCTGGTGGTCTCCGACGCCGGGATGCCGGCCGTCTCCGACCCCGGCTTCCGGCTGGTCGCCGCCGCCGTCGAGGCGGGAGTGGAGGTCACCGCGGCCCCGGAGCCTCGGCGGTGCCCACCGCCCTGGCGCTCTCCGGCCTGCCCACCGATCGATTCACCTTCGCCGGGTTCATGCCGCGCAAGGGCGCCGACCGCCGTCGGCTGCTGCGCCGGCTGGCGGACGAGGAGTGGACCACCGTGCTCTTCGAGTCCCCGCATCGCACGGCGGCCACGCTGGCCGAATGCGCCGAACAGCTCGGCGGCGGACGCGGTGCCGCGATGTGCCGGGAGCTGACCAAGAAGCACGAGGAGGTGCTGCGCGGCAGCCTCGCCGAGCTGGCCGAGCAGACCGCTTCCCGGCAGCTGCGCGGCGAGGTGGTGCTGGTCATCGGCGGTGCCGAGGAGCGCGCGGCTCCTTCCCACGAGGACCTGGTCGCCGCGGTGCTGCGCCGCGCCGAAGCCGGTGAGAAGGTCAAGGCCGCGGCCAAGGAGGTCGCCGCCGAGCACGGGACGACCTCCCGCGAGCTCTACGACGCCGCCGTCGCCGCCCGGAAGAGCTGATCGTCCCGCAGCGGAGCGCCACGACGACGCCGGGGGCGACTCAGCGCCGGGGACGGCTCAGAGGTGCTCCCAGGCGTCGCGGACGATGCCGACCAGATCGCGCCGCGGCGTCCAGCCCAGCACCTCGCGGGCCTTCTCCCCGGAGGCGACCAGCGTGGCCGGGTCGCCGGGGCGGCGGTCCTCCTCGATCACCGGCACCCGCCGACCGGTGACGGTCTCGACGGCGTCGAGGACCTCGCGCACGCTGGAGCCCACGCCAGTGCCGAGGTTGAACACCTCGTGGGTGCCCGGCCGGATCTGCTCCATCGCGCGCAGATGCGCGTCGGCGAGGTCCAGCACGTGGATGTAGTCGCGCACTGCCGTGCCGTCGTGCGTCGGGTAGTCGGTCCCGAAGAGCTTCGCCGGCTCGCCGCCGCCGGCCGCGGCCCGCAGCAGGTTCGGGATCAGATGCGTCTCCGGATCGTGGCGCTCGGACAGTCCGTCGCTGGCCCCGCCGACGTTGAAGTAACGCAGGCTCGCCGCAGACAGCCCGTGCGCGGTCGCCTCGGCGGCGAGCATGTGGTCGATGGCCAGCTTCGAGGCGCCATAGGGGTTGATCGGAGCAGTCGGGTGGTCCTCGGTGATCGCGTCGCTGACGGGAGTGCCGTAGACCGCCGCGGTCGAGGAGAAGATGAACCGCGGCACGCCGGCGGCGCGGACGGCGTCGATCAGCGCCAGCGAGGCCACGATGTTGCCGTGCCAGTACCGTTCGGGGTGCTGGACGGACTCGCCCACCAGAGACTTGGCCGCCAGGTGGATGACCGCGTCGAAGCTGGAGTCCAGCACCTCGCCCGCGTCGGCGATGCTGCCTGCGCGCCACTGCGCCCCCGGCAGCACCGCGTCGTCATGGCCGGTGGAAAGATCGTCGAGGATCACCACCTCGTGATCGCCGGCGAGCAGCTGCTGGGCCACCACGCCTCCGATGTAGCCGGCTCCTCCGGTCACCAGCACCTTCATGCAGGTCTCTCCTCGCTGCTTCGCCGTCTCGACGGACCACCGGTGGTCGCCGCGGCGCCGTCGTCCCTCGACGGGGCCGGAACGCCGTGCCGAGGCACCGTCCTCCTTGCTCCGTGCCGGAGCCTAGCAGTCCCGACGGCGGACGACGCGGTCGATCGCCGGGTCGACCGTGGTCCACTGCGGATCCAGCGGACCGCCGACGGACGTTCAGGCGTTGCACAGCTGACGTCGAGACTCGCCGCGTACTATGACCGCCGATGCCGGGCCCGGCTCGGCCGCTCGTCCCGCCGGGACCGACCCGTCGCATCGAACGGCCGCATGTCGCCGAGGCGACCCGGGCAGCTCGTCGCCGACGCCGTCGCCCGGTCGATCTGCAGGACGCACCTGGTGGGGAAGGAATTCGCATGAAGATCGCCTATCTGCTCGTCGACCCTGAGGTGGGGCTCTTCGGCACGACTGGGGCCTCGGTCCGCGTGCAGGAGATGATCCGCGCCTTCCAGGCGCACGGCCACGACGTCACGGTGTTCTGCCTGACCCAGCAGGACCGCCCGGAGGAGGGCTCGGGTGCGGCCCCCGGGTTGAAGCCCGCCGACCTGCGCGGGCTCCCGGTGGTCACAGTGCCGATCGAGGTGCCGCCGAGTCCGGTGCAGCCGGCCGAGGCCGAGGACGGGGCCCCGACGGGGCCCGTCCGGGCCGTGTCCGCCGACGCCCGCCGCGAGGCCGTCGGCCGTGCCGCGGCGCAGCTGGCGTCCCGCGCGGTCGAGGAGGCGGTGCCGTTCGACCTGATCTACGAGCGATGCTCGATGTTCTCCGACGCCGGCGCCCGGGCGAAGGAGCAGCTGGCCGCCGCCGGGCATTCCGCCCAGCTGGTCATGGAGCTCGACGCCCCGCTGGTGGAGGAGCGCACCGACGCGAAGACCTCCTGCTGGTCGCCCACCGTCCGTGCACTGACGGCGGCGGACCTGATCACCTGCGCCTCGAGCTCGCTGGCTCGCTGGGCCGGCGAACTGCTCGCCGGCGACGGGAGCGACGACCCGGACGAGCGGGACGAGCGCGGCGCCGAACGGGGCTCCGATGCCGCACAGGCGGCGGCCGCGCGCATCGCGGTGGTCCCCCACGGCGTCAACACCGACCGTTTCATCCCCGCAGACCGCGACCCGGATGCTCCGTTCACCATCGGACTGGTCGGCTCGCTGGACCCCCGCCACGACATCGACCTGCTGCTGCGCGCGCTGGCCGAGGCGCCCCACCCGCGGCGACGGGACTGGATGCTGGAGATCATCGGCGGCGGCCCGCAGATGGAACAGCTGCAGGTCCGCGCCGTGGAGCTCGACGTCTACCGTCAGGTGACGTTCCACGGTCCGGTCCGTTCCTCGGACATGCCGCAGATGCTCACCCGCGTCGACGTGGCAGTGGCCCCCTTCCCCGCCCCGCAGGAGGGCGAGGGACGACCGATCTCCCCGCTGACGGTCTACGAGCACCTGGCCTGCGGCGTGCCGGTGGTCGCCTCGGCCGTCGGCGATCTGCCGGCGCTGCTGCGCGGACCGGCCTCTCGTCAGGACGCCTCGGGCGATCAGCCGACCCATGAGCCGGTGGACTCGGCCGAGCGTATCTCCGACGCCGACCGCGGACTGCTGGTGCCGCCCGGCGACGTCGGCGCCCTGGCCGCGGCGCTGGGCCAGCTGGCCGACCAGCCGGATCTGCGGGCTCGGATGGCCTTCGCCGGCCGGGCCGCCGTCGTCGAGCGCCATACCTGGACGCGGCGCGCCGGCGAGGTCCTGCGCCTGCTGAGCCTGCCCAGCAGCACGCATGTGGGGCTGACCACGCCGATTCCGGTGGTGGACACCTCGACGGCTGCCGACACGCCGGACGAGGCCGCCTCCCCCGACCCGGCGTGACCTTCCCCGGCCCGGGGTGAAAGGTGCTGTGTCCGACGTCCGCCCGGCCCCGCCGACCGTGCCGACCGCGCCGACTGCGGGCCGGAGGCAGCGGATAGGCTGGGGGCATGTCGTCGAAGACTGCGCTGCGCCGCCGGCTGCGCGCCGCCCGGA
>NZ_AFRW01000016.1 GCF_000220985.1 Nesterenkonia sp. F | reverse complement strand
ATGGATCCGGCCGGGCACGAGGAGTGAGTGCGGCGCGGGGCTGCGGGCCGCCGTCGGGGACCGGCGAGTGGCGGCCCCGCTCCCACGATCACCGAGTATTCGCAGAGTCCCCGTGCTGTTTCACGATGATCCTTCGAAAGATCGGGGATCCTCAGGCCGACGACGGCGCCGCAACAGTCGGACGGACGGCCCGGCCCGCTCTTCGCGGCGACGGGCCGTCCGTCGACGTATGCACCAGATGGTCACCTGCGGGCACCCGGACCGGGCGCCTCAGCCCACTGCGACGAACACGTCGTCGGCGAGCATGCTCGGCGAGACCCGGAGCGTCCCGTCCTCGACGCCGTCGGCGGGCACCTGCAGCGCGATGTTCCCAGACGTCGAGGCGCCCTCGTAGAGCGTGCTCATCGAGTCGAAGCTGTCCGGAGCCACGGCGGACATCTCGGTGCCGTCGAACGTGTTCCCCTCCGGGGAGACGTACGCGACGCTCAGCATCGGCATGCTGCCCTCGGAGTCGTCGCCGGTGTACTGCGCGGTGACGTCGACCAGGATGTAGGTCCGGCCCTCCGCCGGCGCCTCGTTGAACTCGTTCTCCGCCAGCACGGCGTCGGTGGCGTCCAGGTCCACGCCGTCGACCGTCACCGTCCAGTCGGAGGTGGAGATCTCCGCGCCCAGCGGATAGGGGTTCTCCCGGGTGCCCGGCTCGCCGTCGGCGGCCTCCTCGGAGGCGGAGTCGCCGGATCCGGACTCCTCGGAGCCGGACTGCTCAGCTCCGGCCTCATCGGCGTCGCCCTCTCCGGCGGCCGGCTCCTCGACGGTGGCCTCGTCCGAGAAGGCCTCGTCGAAGGAGTCGGCGACCACCGCGAAGAAGACGATGACGCCGATGACGGTGCCCACCACCGACACGATCAGTGCGGCGATCCCGGTGCCGCGCCTCCTTCCCCGCAGGAACAGGGACACCAGCGCCAGGATGAACGCGATCGGCAGCAGCACCCAGCCGACGATCAGCGCTCCGGGCAGACAGGCGAAGATCGTCCCGAGGATCGCGGTGATCAGGGCGATCAGGCTCAGGACGTTCCGGCGAGGGCCGGAGTCGACGGCGGCGGATCCAGCATGGGTCGTGGTCATCGGGAGTACCTGCTCTCTTCTCTGGAGTGCTGTGCATGATGCACGTCGATGTGCTCCGACGAGCCTCTCGGACCCCCGCCCCGCCGCGGTACGCCGGATCGGGCCGAGAAGGATGCCCGATCGGGCAGACTCCGCGGCCCGATCCGGCCTCCGAGCGGCGGAGGGCTCTCATTACACTGGCGGGATGCTCCCCCGAACCTGGCCCCGGCCCGTGCGCGCCGTCGTCTCCGCTCTCATCGTGCTCACGATGATCGTCGTCGGCCTGCTGATCCTGGTGTCGGCGACGATGACGGATCCCGCCCTGGCCGACCCCGCCACCGGGGAGCCACGGACCTCGGCGCGGTGATGGCCGGGCTGGGCATGCTGGCGCTGCTCACCCTGCCCCTCTACCGCCGGGCCCCGCTGGTGCCGATGCTCGCCGGCACCGTCGTCGCGCTGCTGCTGGGCCTGGATCCCTTCGTGCTGGCGGTGGGGCTGACGGTATGGATCGTCCGGGCTCGCCGGCGGTGGCACTGGGCGGTCGCGGCGGCCGGCATCGCGGTGATCCTGGTCAGCGCGGGCCTGCACCTGCATGCGCTCTCCAGCTGGGCGGATGAGGAGCATCGACGCACCGGTCAGATCACCGTCGTCGCGCTGACGGTGCTGTGCCTCGGCCTGGTGCTGGGCATCTCCCTGTGGACCCGCCAGCGCCGCTCCGCCGACGCCGCCGCGGCCCAGGCCCGCGCCGCCGAGCACACCAGCGAACAGCTCTCCGAGCAGCTGACCCGCCGGCGCGAGCGCGACGAGCTGGCCCGGGAGGTGCACGACACCCTCGCCTCCGACCTCTCCGGGCTCTCCCTGCACGTGGGCGGGCTGGAGAAGGCCGTCCAGACCACTCAGGATCCCCAGCTCCGCGAGGGCCTGCGCACCACCCGCGACTACGCGGACCAGGCGCTCACCAACCTGCGCTCCCTGCTGACCTCGCTGCGGGAGGGCGGGGCCGACGACGACGCTCCGGCTCCCGCGCCCCGGGGGATCGCCGATCTGCAGGCGCTCTTCGACGAGGCCTCCGCCCAGGGGGTGCAGGTGCGCCCCTTCGTACTGGTCGACGGCTACTCGACCGCACCGCAGGCCCTGCAGCACACCGTTCGCCGCATCATCGGGGAGGCGCTGACCAACGTCCTGCGGCACAGCAGCGACCGGGCCGCGGAGGTCAGCATCTCCGGCGCTCCCGGCCGGGGCTTCGACCTGCGGATCAGCAACCGCGCCGCGGACTCGCCCGACTTCACCGCAGGCTCCGGCACCGGACTGACCGGCATCCGGGAGCGGGCCGAGCTGCTGGGCGGCACCGCGGACGTCCAGCACGCCGACGGTCTGTTCACGCTCACTGTGCACCTGCCGTGGGCGGCGGACGACGCCGACGCCTGAGCCGCGGCCCGGAGCCTGCCTGCTCGCGACGCTGGTCGACACCCCGTTGGTAGACTGCCCGGGTGCAGATCTCCGTGGTGGCAGTCGACGACGACCCCCTGGTCCTGGGTTCGCTGCAGAACATCCTGAAGCCGGAGGAGGATGTCGACGTCGTCGGCACCGCCGGCTCCGGGCCGGAGGCCGTCGAGGCGGTCAGGGCCCACCAGCCCGACGTCGTGCTGATGGACCTGCACCTGCGCGGGGCCCTGGACGGGGTCGAGACCACCCGGCGGCTCCGCCGGCTGCTGACCCCGCCGACGGTGCTGGCGGTGACCAGCTTCGACACCGACCACTACCTGCGCGGCGCCCTCGACGCCGGGGCCACAGGCTTTCTGCTGAAGAACGACGCCCCGGACCTGCTGGCCACTGCGATCCGCATGACCCACGACGGCGACCCGATGATCTCGCCGGCGATGACCTCGCGGCTGATCGCCAGCTATGTCACCCCGACCACCGACCAGGTGTGCCAGGACGCGCGCCGCCAGGCCGCCGACCTCGCCGACCGCGAGGTCCAGGTGGCCGGCCTGATCGGCGACGGCAGGACCTATCAGGACATCGCCGAGACGCTGCACCTCTCCCCCAGCACGGTGAAGTCCACCGTCCGCCGCGCGATGGACAAGGTCGGCGCCGACACCGGCGCTCAGCTGGCCGTCATCGTCGCCCGCGCCCGGCTGGACGCCCCCGACGCGAGATGACGGATCAGGTGAGGGATCGGGCGACGACTCAGAGGCGACGCCCCGCCTGCGCCCCACCTGATTGAATGGGGCCATGTCTGACGCCACCACCCCCGCTCCCCCGCGGGCGAAGCAGGTCCCCGTCGAGCGCACCCACCACGGCGACACCGTCGTCGATCCGTACGAGTGGCTCCGGGACAAGGAGTCGCAGGAGGTCCATGACCACCTGCACGCCGAGAACGCCTACACCGAGGCCGTCACCGCCGACCAGCAGCCGCTGCGCGACGCGTTCTTCGCCGAGACCACGCACCGCACCGTGGAGACGGACCTGTCGGTGCCCTCGCGCCAGGGCGACTGGTGGTACTTCACCCGCACCATCGAGGGCGAGCAGCACCCGGTCTTCTGCCGGGTGCCGGCCCAGCCCGACGACGGCGGCCTGGCCGCCTGGACGCCGCCGGAGATCGAGCCCGGCGTCGCGCTGGACGGCGAGCAGACCTACTTCGACACCAACGCCGAGGCGGCGAAGCACCCCTTCTATCAGCTCGGCGGCCTGGGCGCTGATCGCGCCGGGCGGCTGCTGGCCTACAGCGAGGACACCTCCGGCGACGAGCACCACACGCTGCGCTTCCGCGACCTGACCACCGGCGAGACGCTGGACGAGGCGGTGGAGAACGTCCACGGCGGCCCGGTGCTGGACCCGGCCGGCGAGCGCGCCTACTACATGGTCGCCGACGCCGCCTGGCGCCCCCACCAGCTCTGGGTCCACGCTGTCGGCACACCGGCCAGCTCGGACCGGCTGCTGCTGCAGATCGACGACGAGCAGCTCTGGACCGGTGTCGAGGCCTCCGCCGACGAGCGGGAGCTGCTGATCGTCTCCGGCAACGCCGAGTACGACGAGACGCGCCTGCTGGACCTCACCGATCCCGACGCCGAGCCGCAGCTGCTGATCAGCGCCGCCCGCCGGCTGCTGCACACCGTGGAGCCGATCGAGCTCGACGGCGAGCGCCTGCTGCTGGTCACACATAACCAGTCCGGCCCGAACAACGCGCTCTCGCTGACGTCCGCCGCGGCCCTGCGCGCTCAGGTCGAGGCCGAGACGCTGGACCTGGGCACCACCGTGCTGCCGCACGAGGACACGGTGAAGCTCGAGGGTGTGGCCGTCACCGCCGCGCAGGTCCTGGTCAGCGCCCGGCGTGACACCATCGAGTCGGTCCAGCGCCTGCCGCTGGCCACGCTGCGGGCCGTGCGCGACGGCGCGGCCCCGACGCCGACCTCGCAGCTGGACGGGCTGATCTTCGACGAAGAGCTCTACAGCTGCTTCCTCGCCTCCGCACGCTATGAGGCGCCGCTATTCCGCGTGGTCTACACGTCCTGGCTCACCCCGCCGCGGATCTACGACGTCCCCCACGTCGCGGAGGGGGACGGCGCGCCGGAGCCGATCCTGCGCCGCGAGACCCCGGTGCACGACGTCGACCTGGACGCCTACCGCGCCACGCGGATCTGGGCGCCCACCGACGACGTCGGCGCCTCCGGACATCAGGTCCAGGTGCCGGTGACGGTCCTGCACCACCGCGATGTGACCCCGGACGCCACCAACCCGACGCTGGTCATCGGCTACGGCTCCTACGAGATCAGCATGGATCCGCACTTCTCGGTGCCGCGCCTGTCGCTGCTGGACCGCGGGATCGTCGTCGCCGTCGCCCATGTCCGCGGCGGCGGCGAGCTGGGCCGCCGCTGGTACGAGGACGGCAAGAAGCTGGCCAAGCCCAACACGTTCCGCGACTTCGTCACCGCCACCGACCACCTGGTCGAGACCGGCTGGGCCGACGCCGAGCGCATCGCCGCCTGGGGCGGCTCGGCCGGCGGGCTGCTGATGGGCGCGGTGGCCAACTTGGCGCCGGAGAAGTACGTCGCGATCGTCGCGCAGGTGCCCTTCGTGGACAATCTGACCTCCATCCTGGATCCGGACCTGCCGCTCTCGGCCCTGGAGTGGGAGGAGTGGGGCAACCCGATCACCGACGGGGACGTCTACTGGTGCATGAAGTCCTACTCGCCGTATGAGAACGTCCGGGACACCGCCTACCCAGCGATCGCGGCGGTGACCTCGCTCAACGACACCCGCGTGCTCTATGTGGAGCCGACCAAGTGGGTGCAGCGGCTGCGCGAGCACCAGCAGGGCGAGGCGCCGATCGTGTTCAAGATCGAGATGGACGGCGGCCACGGCGGCGCCTCCGGCCGGTACGAGGCCTGGAAGGACCGCGCCTGGGACTACGCCTTCATCGCGCACCACCTGGGCGTCGACGCCACCACCACGCGCTGAGTGGTCACTTCTGACGGTGACACACGGCGTGTCGACTCCGAGATCCGGTCATTCGTGACCACTCACGGCAGGAGACCGATGACTGAGGAGACCCCCGACGGCGGCACGGCGGCCGCTGCGTCCGACGACGCCGTCGTCGCCCCGCTCCCCGAGCACGCCTGGACCGAGGACCCCGACTATGTGCGGGTCTACGACGTCGAGAACGCCGGCGGCTGGGACCACGACTTCTACGCCGAGCTGATCGGCGAGCTGGTCGGGGTCCCGGTCGACGACGGCGCGCGGTCCGGCGGACCTGGCGCGGCCGACGACGGCGACGACCCCCGCACCCCGCACGTCGCCGACATCGGCTGCGGCACCGGCGTGCTCGGGCTGCGGCTGGCCGCCGCGGGGATCCGGGTCACCGGCGTGGACCCGTCCGCAGCGATGATCGCCGCCGCCGAGGCGCGCACCGCCGGCTCGGACCTGGATGAGCTGGTGACCTGGCACCACGGCTTCGCCGACCGCCTGCCGACGGCGAGCGTCGACGTCGTGCTCATGGAGGGCCACGTCGCCCAGTACTTCCTGGAGCGCTCGGCCTGGGACGAGGTCCTCGCCCACGCGCATCGGGCCCTGGTCCCCGGCGGCGCGCTGACCTTCGAATCGCGCAACCCCGAGGGCCTGGAGCTCGATGTCTGGGATGAGGAGCACACCCGCGAGACCCAGGAGCACCCCGACGGCGGAACCTTCGACTCGTGGATCGAGCTGGTCAGCGTCGTGGGAGAGCAGGACGACGGTCCGCTGGTCACCCACCGCGGCCACATGGTCCTGCCCGACGGCCGCCACGTCACCACGGAGGAGACGCTGCGCTTCCGCCCGCTGGAGGTGCTGCGCGGCTCGCTGGAGCAGGCCGGCTTCGTGATCGAACAGCTCTGGGGCGACTGGGACCGCGAGGAGCTCGACGCGGACTCCCCGGAGATCATCGTGCTGGCTCGGAAGCGCTGAGCGGCCGGATCGGTCCGCCGTTCAGCGCACCAGCTGCCGCGCGTACTGCCCGTGCGGGCCGGTCCGGGCGATCGGCTCGCCGTCGAGGGCAAGGATGAAGCCGGTCGCGTCGGGGTCCTCCTCGGGCAGCTGCTCGGCGATCTCCGGCAGCACGCGGTGGCCCTCGTTGCTGATCCAGCGCGCTCCGGCCGCCCGCACCTGCTCGACGAAACGCCGGCGCTCCTCGGGCGACAGATAGACGAGCACCGCCGAATGCATGATCACCGGCGTGACGCCCTCGGGCACGCGGGCCAGCAGATCCGGCAGCTCGGCGTTGAGGTCGCCGCCGACCAGCTCGGGCTGCCGGGCGGCGATCAGCTGGGCGCCGGCGTCGATGCGTTCGAGCCGGTGCTCCATGCCCGGCCACACCAGCGTCTCGAGCCAGGCGAGGTCCTCCTCGCGGGTCAGGTCCAGCGGGTTGAGGTCGACGCCGCCGCGCCAGACGATCTCCGGCAGCGCCTGGGGCGGATCCACGCCTTCCAGGCCGCAGTCGATCTCCAGATCCGTGGTCACCGGCCCGCGCGGGACCAGCTCAACCGGCCCGTCCGGGGTGCCATAGCGGAAGGTCCAGGCGTCCGGGTAGAGGCACAGCCCGGCGGAGGCGCCGACCTCGATCAGCGCGACCGGCCCCTCGATGCGGGACAGCGCCAGATTGGTCACCGCGCTTCGCCCGGGCTCGTTGGTCTGGGTGCGCCGGAGCCGCATGGTCTCGGCGACGTCGTGCCAACGGGCCAGCACCTGGGCCCGAGCGTCGGACCAGGGTTTCAGCGGCGTGCCGTGCAGCCGGGCGGCGGCGAAGAGCAGATTCGCCTGCCGCTTCTCCCCCGGCAGGGAGAGCAGCCGCTCGAGGATCTCGTCGTCGGCGGCGACGCCGAGGCCCCAGTCTTCGTAGAGCACCGAGACCGGCGCGGCCTCCACCTCGGCGAAGTGGCGGAAATACTCGCGCAGGCGGTCAAGTCCGCCGTCGGCTGGGATGTCCTGCATACCCTCACCCTACGGACGGGCGTCCATGGAGGGAACAGGCGGTTGCCGCTGCCCTCCCGACCACCGCGGCCCCGCCTCGGGTACGCTGAACCGGCGAACCCTATGACCTCGCGGGGACAGCATCCTCGACGAACGGAGCCGACGTGCCCGATCTGTGGACGACTCGCATAGAGCGTGCCGCCGACGCCGAGGCTGTGCGCTCCATCCATCTCGCCGCCTTCGAGACCGCCCAGGAGGCCGACCTCGTCGACGCCCTGCGCGGGGACCCCCCCCTGGCTGCCGGGACTGTCACTCCTCGCGGTGACGGCCGATGACGCTCCTGTCGCCCATGCCCTGCTGACTCGGTGTCACATCGGGAGGACGCCGGCGCTGGCCCTGGCGCCCTGTGCTGCGTCGCCGAATCTCCAAGGCCATGGAGCCGGTTCCGCGGCGATCCGCGGCGCGCTGGAGGCCGCGGCCGCCGCAGACGAGCGCGCCGTCGTCGTGCTCGGCCACCCCGGGTACTATCCCCGATTCGGATTCTCACGCGCCTCCGCGTACGACATCGACGTCGGCTTCGACGTCCCTGACGAGTCCCTGATGGTGCTGAACCTCGACGGCGGGAACCTGCCGTCGGGCCGCATCCGGTACGCTCGGCCCTTCGGCCTCTGAGCCACCCTGGCCGGATCACCGGTCGCCCGACGCGCGATAGACTCGAGGCCGTGACCGACGCCCAGGACTCCCAGGACCGCCAGGACTCTGCCGCTTCGACCCCGCCGCTCCCCGATCAGGTCTCGGATCTCTTCGACTCGTGGCAGTGGCGCCGCGTGGAGGGCTTCGAGCTGCAGGACGTCACCTACCACCGCCGCGTGGAGCGCGACGCCGACGGTCGCGTCCTCCGCGATCTGCCGGCGGTGCGCATCGCCTTCGACCGCCCGGAGGTGCGCAACGCCTTCCGCCCGGGCACCGTCGACGAGCTGCACCGCGCCCTGGACCATGCCCGGATGACGCCCGACGTCGGCGCGGTGCTGCTCACCGGCAACGGTCCCTCGCCGAAGGACGGCGGGCACTCCTTCTGCTCGGGCGGCGACCAGCGCATCCGCGGCCGCGACGGCTATCACTACGCCGCCGGCGAGACCGCCGAGACCATCGACCCCGCCCGCGCCGGGCGGCTGCACATCCTGGAGGTCCAGCGGCTCATCCGCACCATGCCCAAAGTCGTCGTCGCCGTCGTCAACGGCTGGGCGGCCGGCGGCGGACACTCGCTGCACGTCGTCGCGGACCTGACGATCGCCTCGCGCCAGCACGGGAAGTTCAAGCAGACCGACGCGACCGTCGGCTCCTTCGACGCCGGCTACGGCTCGGCGCTGCTGGCCCGGCAGATCGGGCAGAAGAAGGCCCGGGAGATCTTCTTCCTCGCCCGCGAACACTCCGCCGAGGACATGGTCGCCGCCGGGGCGGTGAACGAGGCCGTCGACCACGAGCGACTGGAGGAGGTCGCCCTGGAGTACGCCGACGACATCGCCCGCCAGTCCCCGCAGGCGGTGCGGATGCTGAAGTTCGCCTTCAACGCCGTCGACGACGGCATGGCCGGCCAGCAGGTCTTCGCCGGCGAGGCCACGCGGATGGGCTACATGACCGACGAGGCCGTCGAGGGCCGCGACGCCTTCCTGGCCAAGCGCGAGCCGAACTGGGCCGACTTCCCGTACTACTACTAGCGATGACTAACGATGACGCCGTGGCACGGGTGGGAATGGCCCGGCTTTCCCACACATGCCACAGAGTCATCCCCGCCCGCCCCGAGTCGGAGCGGGCCGGAACAGATCGCCTACGGCCAGCGCCGGGTGTTCGCCTCGAGGAAGGCGGCCGACTCCTCCAGGGTCAGATTCCCCTGGGCGACGTCGAGGATGTGGTCGAAGGCCGCATCGTCGTCGGCGATCAGCTGAGCGCCGTTGCGACGGAGGAAGACGATCAGCAGCACGAAGGCAGTGCGCTTGTTGCCGTCGCGCAACGCATGGTTCCTCGCGAGCGACTCCGTCTGGGCGGCCGCGGCGAGCTCGAGGGATGGATACGCCGGCCGGCCGAAGACGGCGGTCACGGGCCGTGCCAGAGCGGACTCGAACAGCCCCTCGTCCCGCCGGTGGAAGCCCAGCCTGCCCACGACGCCGAGCGCCGCCTCCAGACTGACCCGCTTCATCAGGCGTCGGCGAGGCGCTCGATGACGTCGCCGTAGCGTTCGAAAGCATAGTCGACGGCTTCGTCGACCTGCTGCTGCTCGTCTTCGCTGCGCACCAGCCGCTCGACGCTCTGCGTGATCAGTGCATGCTTGGAGATGTGCTTGCGGGAGGCGATCTCCTCCAGCTGTTTCTCGAGCTCCTCCGGAAGCCGCAGCGTCATAGCCATACCACGATGGTATCACCGGCGGTGCCGGCGACGACGGTCGCGGCCGGCACCTGCGCATCGATCCGGAGAAACGATTCAGTTCGGCGCGACGAAGGTATAGATTCACCCATGGACACGCTCCGCCGATCACCAGGAGGACCCTCGTGAGCACCCCGACTCCCTACGCACCGTCCGGATCCGAGCCGTTCCACCGCCAGCTCTCCCCCACCTGCGGGCTGCGGGTCTCCCCCATCGCCCTGGGAACGCTGACCTTCGGCCGCGGCGAGGAACTGACCCATATGGGAGACGTCGACGCCGCCGGCGCCGCCGAGATGCTGGCCCGCGCCCGCGAGGCCGGGGTGAATCTGATCGACACGGCCAACCTCTACGGCAACGGCGTGGCCGAGGAGGTCGTCGGCGACGCCCTGACGAAGCTCGACCACGCCGAGGACTTCCTGATCGCCACCAAGGCGCGCATGGTGATCGGCGACGCTCCCAACGACGGCGGCGCCTCCCGCTGGCACCTGCTGCGCGAGGTCGACCGCTCGCTGTCCCGGCTGGGCCGCGACCACATCGACCTCTTCTACCTGCACCAGTGGGACGGCCAGACCCCGCTGGAGGAGACCCTGGAGACCATGGACACCCTGGTCCGGGCCGGGAAGATCCGATACTACGGAGTCTCCAACTACATGGGCTGGCAGCTGCAGAAGGCCCTGCGGGTCTGCGAGGCGAACGGCTTCATCAAGCCCGTCTCCCAGCAGATCCTCTACTCCGCCTACACCCGCACTGCCGAGTACGAGCAGATCCCCTCCGCCCTCGACGCCGGCATCTCCACCCAGCCGTGGAGCCCGCTGAACATGGGCCTGCTCACCGGCACGTGGCGCCGGGGCCGACAGCCTGAGGGCCCCTCGCGGCTCAAGGACGGCACCGGCCAGGAGATGCGGGTGCCGGACTGGGACCGGCTCCACGACGTCGTCGACGCGCTCGAGGAGGTGGCCGGCAGGCACGACGGCG
This sequence comes from Nesterenkonia sp. F, assembly GCF_000220985.1. Lineage (GTDB taxonomy): Bacteria > Actinomycetota > Actinomycetes > Actinomycetales > Micrococcaceae > Nesterenkonia. The sequence goes on along the minus strand of NZ_AFRW01000016.1, from coordinate 46,808 downwards.
CCACGATCCCGCAGGTGGCCCTGGCCTGGACGCTGACCCGCCCCGGCGTGCACAACGCCGCCGTCGCCGCCCGGAACCTCGAGCAGCTCGAGGACCTGCTGGGCTATGCCGAGCTGCAGCTGACTGCAGAGGACCTGGCGACCATCGACCGGGTCGGCCGGCCGGAGGTCATCTACCCGCACTGGCATCAGGCGGACATGGCCGCCGAGCGACTCGGCCCGGCCGACGAGGACATCATCGGCACCATCGGCGAGCAGGTGGCCGAGCAGTTCGGCGCCCGCTCCTGACCCGCTCCTGAGCTGCTCCTGAGCTGCTCCTGAGCCGCTCCTGAGCCGCTCCTGACGCCCTCCTGAGCCCTGAGCAGGGCGGCCGCGCGGCGTGGAGCGTCGCCGAGCTCACGCCGCGCGGCGTCTGCGGGGATGCCGGTGCTAGTCTGAGAGCCATGGCTGAGATCTCCTCGGGGGCAGGCCCCGTCCGCCGCGCAGTCCTCGAGGCGGGCACCGGTCCGGGAAGCGTCCGGCCCTTCCGTCCCGAGGTGCTCACGACCGCCGCCGACCCCTCCTGCCGCCGATGGACCTGACCGGATCCGCCGAGCGCCGGGTGTCGCGGGCGCTCGAGGCTCTGGACGCCGCGTTGCGCGGCGTCGCCGCACCCGTGGAGTTCCGCCCGGCCGACGACGGCGTCCCGACCTGGACGCCGCGGCCCGACGTCGCCGACCTGCCCCACCTCGACTACGGCGACGACGCCGACGCGTCGGCCGAGCCCCCCGCCGTCGTGGTGCGCACCTCCGGCTCCACCGGGACGCCGAAGCAGACGCTGCTCTCCGCCGCCGCGCTGCGCGCCTCCGCCGAGGCCACCGCCGACGCGCTCGGCGGGCACGGCCAGTGGCTGCTGACCCTGCAGCCCAGCTACGTCGCCGGCCTGGCGGTGCTCTCCCGCAGCCTGGTCGCCGGCACGACGCCGGTGCCGCTGCTGACCGGCACCACCGACCCCGACCGTTTCGCCGAGGCCGCCGAGCAGCTCACCGCCGAGCGACGCTTCGTCTCCCTGGTGCCCACCCAGCTGACCCGGCTGCTCGACGCCGACCACGACCGCGCGACGGCCGCACTGCGCCGCTTCGACATGATCCTGCTCGGCGGCGGGGCCTCCTCGCCCGAGCTGCTCGACCGTGCGGCCGCGGCCGGACTCCGCGTGGTGCGCACCTACGGGATGAGCGAGACCTGCGGCGGCTGCGTCTACGACGGCCACCCGCTGCCCGGCGTCGGCGTCTCCGCCGACGAGCACGGCCGGATCAGCCTCTCCGGACCGATGGTCGCGGTGGGATACGTCGACGCCGGGATCACCGCCGACCGGTTCGACGTCGACCCGGCCACCGGGCACCGCCGCTTCCTCACCGACGACCTCGGCGCGCTGAGCACCGTCGCCCACGACGCCGCGGGCACCCACGCCAGCCCGGCGCCGTCGGGGGTGACCACGTCGATCGTGCCGCGTCTGACGATCACCGGCCGCGTCGACGACGTGATCACCACCGGCGGGGTCAAGGTCTCCGCCGAACAGGTCCGGGCGGTGCTGCTCGAGCATCCCGGCGTGGCCGAGGCCTTCGTCGGCGGCGTCGCCGACCGCGACTGGGGCCAGACAGTCCGTGCGGCGGTGGTGCTGGGTGCGGTCTCGCGCACCGACGACGTCCTCGACGCTCTGCATGCCGGCGTCCGCGAGCGCCTCGGCCCCGCCGCGGTCCCGAAGAGCCTGCAGGTGCTGCCCGCGCTGCCCCTGCTGCCCACCGGCAAGCCCGACCGCCGACGACTGCTGGCCCTGCTGGCCGAGGACCGGCCGTGAGCCGTCCTCGCCCCGCCTCTCCGTCCGACTCGCATCCCCGTGAGGAGCATCATGGCCACCCCGAATGACTGGATCGCCGGTTCCCGCCCGCGCACGCTGCCGATGGCCGTCGCCCCGGTGGTCATCGGCGCGGCCGCGGCCGCCGCGCTGGGCGCCTTCGACCTGCGGATCGCGGTGCTCGCCCTGGTGGTGGCTCTGGCGCTGCAGGTCGGGGTGAACTACGCCAACGACTACTCCGACGGCGTCCGCGGCACCGACGACGAGCGTGTGGGCCCGATGCGGCTGACCGCCACCGGCACCGCGGCCCCGGGCCGGGTGAAGGCCGCGGCCTTCACCAGCTTCGGCGTCGCCGGCCTGGCGGGGATCGTCATCGTGGTGCTCTCCGGCCAGTGGTGGATGCTCGCCCTCGGCGGGGTCTGCGTGCTGGCGGCCTGGTGGTACACCGGAGGCTCGACGCCCTACGGCTACCTGGGTCTGGGCGAGGTGATGGTCTTCCTGTTCTTCGGCCTGGCCGCGACGCTGGGGACCACCTGGGCGACGGCCCTTCAGCTCAGCGCCGGCGCCGTCGTCGGGGCGGTCAGCCACGGGCTGATCGCCGCGGCGCTGCTGATGGCCAACAACGTCCGCGACATCCCCACCGACCGCGAGTCCGGCAAGCGCACCCTGGCGGTGCGGCTGGGCGAGCGTCCCGCCCGGGCGAGCTACGTGGTGATGATCGGGCTGGCGCTGCTGCTGCCGCTGACGCTGCTGGGGCAGAGCTTGTGGTTCCTGCTGGTGCTGCTGGCTCTGCCGTTCGCCCTCGGCCCGGCGCGGATCATGCTCTCCGCCCGGCACACCGGAGGCGCACTGATCACCGTGCTGCAGCTGACCGGCCAGATCGGCTTGGTCTTCGCCGCGCTGCACTCGGCGGCGCTGCTGCTCGGCTGAGGCTCCGCAGCCCGCGGGCGACGCCGACGCGCCGATTCAGCGGGGCTGGTCCGGCGCGTCCGAGCCCGGGGCGTCGGGGGTGTCGTCGGCGTCGTCCGTGCCGTCGGCGTCGTCGCTCGAGCCGTCCGTGCTGCCCGAGTCATTCGTGCCGGCCGAACTGTCCGTGGCGTCCGTGCCGCCCGGCGAGCCACCGTCGGCGTCGCCTCGGTCGGCGTCCGGCTTCTTGCGCCGTTCGCGGGCCTCGAGCTCCTGCTCCTTCCGGCGCAGCTCCTCCTCGCGCTGGCGCTGGCGGCGCTGGACCTCCAGGGTGCGCAGGAAGTTCGGGTCGTCGTCGGGGGCGCCCTTCGGCGCCGTCGGGCCGGCGCCCGCGTCGCCGCGGCGGCGGCCGAAGCCGAGCCACAGGCCGGCCCCGATGACCGGCACCAGCACGATGACCGCGAGCCACGCGGCCTTGCCCATCACCCGCAGGCGATGGCGCGGGGTCTGGACGCACTCGATCAGGCTGTAGATGACCAGACCGAGGCCCACGATCCCGAGCGGAATGATCAGCCTCATACCTGCCACCCTAGTTCATCGGCGCAGGTCGGCTCACTCCACGTCGAGCGGCATCCGGGACTGCACGGGAGCCGCCCGATGCGCCGAACGGCGGACCGGCGACCTACAATCGAAGGGTGGCGCTCCTCAAGTACTCCCTGATCCGCCTGGCGACCTTCTGCCTGGTCTTCGCCGCGTGCATGTTCCTGGACCTCGGCCGCTTCACGCTGGCCTTCGCGGTCCTGGTGGGGCTGCTGGTCTCCTGGGCGGTGGCCTATCTCTTCTTCGACCGCCTGCGGCTGGCCGCCGGCGAGCAGCTGGCCGCGATCTTCTCCGGCCGCCGCAGGACCGGCGCCCGGCAGCAGGCCGACGCCGACGCCGAGGACGCGCTGGCCGAGCAGTACCACGCCGCAGAAGGCCGCCCGCAGAACGCTCGGCCGTCCGGCGAGGTGCGTCGGGACCAGGGCGGCCGCCGGGACGTGGACGGGCCGGACCACGGCGCGGACGACGACCGACCGCACAGGTGACGGACCCGCGTTCGGAGCCGCGGCGCCGCAGCTCGTCCAGCTCGTCCGCGCGTCGCCTCGGGAGTCAGTTCCAGCGCGCGTAGCCGGAGAGGTCGGTCGGCAGGGCGGCCATGAAGTCGGTCCGCTCCCCCTCGCTGACCGCTTCGGCGATCGAGGACAGCACCGCATGCGCGGCGTCGCGGGCCTGGGCGGCGGTCTGGTCGAGCCGGCCCCGGAGACGCTCGATGAACTCGTCCTCGCCGAATCGCCCGGCGTCCTCCCCGGGATCGGTCAGCAGCTCGGCGAATCCGCTCGGCAGCTGGGCCGCCAGACGGGCGGCCTCTCCTCCCAGATCGCGGCTCCCCAGCACGGTCAGCACCTCGGTGATGACCCGCCGGGCCTCCTCCTCGGAGGCGTAGTCTCCGCGCCGCCGCACCAGTTCGGTCACGTCGTCGGTGTTCATGGGCGGTCTGCTCCTTCCTGCGTCCGGTCCCCGGACGGCATCAGCGCTCGGTGCCGCCCGGCGCGTCCTGTCCCTCGGGCTCCTGGGGCACGGCCTCGACCACGCTGTCCATGTTCTCGAATCGCTGATCGGGCAGCGCTCGCAGGGCCTGGAGCGACTTGGCGTCGACGTCGCGCTCCTCGGCATAGGCGACGAGGTCGCCCTTCGACGCCGGGAAGTCGACTCCCTGCAGCGCCTTCTGTGCTCTGAGATCGTCACGCGCAGTCATGCGGGTCTCCTCTCGTCCGGGATCCCCGACGCTAGTCGCCCGCAGAGCGTCTGGCCAGCCTCCGCGCTCGCAGGGTCAGGGTGCTCCTCACTCCGGCAGGCCCGCGTAGGAGTGCAGGCCGGCGAAGAGCGTGTTGACCACGGTGAAGTTGAAGATCACGCAGGCGAAGCCGATGATCGACAGCCAGGCCGAGCGCGAGCCGGTCCAGCCGCGCGTCGCGCGGGCGTGCAGGTATCCGGCGTAGACGACCCAGACCACGAAGGTCCAGACCTCCTTGGTGTCCCAGCCCCAGTAGCGGCCCCAGGCCTCCTCCGCCCAGATCGCGCCGAAGATCAGCGTCAGCGTCCAGGTCACGAAGCCGATGGTGTTGATCCGGTAGGCCCGGTTCTCCAGCGCCATCGCCGAGGGCACCATGCGCATGAACTGCCAGCCGCCGGTGTCGGACAGCATCCCGGCGGCGCGCTTGGCCTCGCGACGATGCTGGATCAGCTGCAGCACGCTCATCGCGAAGGTCAGCGTGAACAGCCCCATGGAGAACACCGCCACGGAGACGTGGATGACGATCCAGGGGCTCTGCAGCGAGGGCTGCAGGTGGCCCAGCGGCGTCGGGAAGCCGATGGTCGCCGCCGTCATCATCACCACGACCAGCCCGACGGCGAAGGTCCCCAGGAAGCGCAGATCCTTGCGCAGCAGCGAGACCAGGTAGACCGCGGCGACGACGAACGCGCCGGTGGTGAGGAACTCGTACATGTTGCCCCAGGGCACGCGGCCGGCCGCCGTCGCCCGGGCGCCGACGGCGAAGCCGTGGGCCAGGGCGGCGAGGATGGTCAGCGCCACCGCCACATTGGCCAACGGACGGGCGAGGCCGGTGTAGGTCATCTCGTCGTCGACGAGGTCCTCGGCGGAGGCCTCGACGGCGCGCGGCGCCGCGTCGGAGCCCCCGGCGTCGGAGTCCCCGGCACCGGGCTCCCCGGCGTCGGAGGAGCCGGCTCCGGCGGAACCGGCGCCTGCGGACGCCGTCGCGCGGACGCGCTCGGAGCGCTCGGCACGCTCGGCCTCCTGCTCGGCGGCGAGCTCGGCCTCCAGGCGCCGGATCGTCACCGAGCTGCGCGCGATGTCCAGGGCGAACATCAGGAAGGCGGCGGTGTAGATCAGTGCGGCGATGAGCATGAACAGGTCGCTGTACTGCGCCAGCTCCTGATCGATCGAACCGGTGAAGGTGGGCATGGCGAACCTCGTCACTTCTCTCGTCGGGACGCGCCGCGGCCGCGTCGGCCGGGCCCGTCCTGCTCGTCGGTCGGCGTCTCGTCCTGCGCCGCGTCGGGCGCGCGCACCGGCCACTGCTTCTCGAATCGGGACCGCAGCGCGATGGTCTCCTCGCGCAGGCGGAAGTCCTCGCCGCGGGCCAGCAGCCCGTAGGAGACCAGCGTGCGGCCGGCGTCGTTCGTCGTCGCCGTCACCCACGCGCGACGCCGGCGCAGGAACAGCGAGAGGATCAGCCCGGCCAGCGCGGCCAGCGCGAAGATCAGCACGCCGGTCTTGCCCGGGTTGTAGTGGATGTCGATGCCGATGTAATTCGTCACGCCGTCGAAGCTGATCGACCCCAGCCCGTCGGGCAGCTCGGCGGTCTCGCCGACGCCGAGCGACAGGCCCCCGGACTCGGAGGTCCGGGAGTTCAGCTCGGTCAGCCCCTCGGTGTCGAGCACGTAGACGTTCTGCGGCTCGCCGGAGTCCAGCCCCAGGTCGCCGGCGTAGGAGTTCAGCTGCAGCTGCGGATTCTGCAGCGCCGGGTCCACCGAGATCGCCGCGCCGGAATCGCCCTCCTGGGCGGTGGGCAGCAGCAGTCCGACGAAGCTCAGCTGCTCCGGGCGGGCGTCGGGGGCCTTGATCACCACTGTGGAGGTGTAGACCGAGTCCTGCGCCCGCGCCACCACCGGCCCGGAGTAGGCGACGTCGCCGGCGCCGTCGCGGACGGTGATCTCCGGGGCGTAGCCGTTGCCGACCAGGAAGACCCGCGCGCCGCCGAAGGTCAGCGGGTGGTTGACCTTCAGCTCGTGCTCCTCCGGCTCGGCGCCGGGCTCGTCGCGGACGGTGACGTCGGCGGTGAAGTCCAGCGGCTGGCCGTAGTGGCTGGGATTCTGCCGGTCGAAGATCCGCTCGAAGTTGTCCAGGGTCACCGAGAACGGCTCCATCTGCGACTCGTCGAAGGCGGTGCCGGGCACGAAGTTGTCGTAGGAGACCAGCGCGTTGACGAAGCTCTCCCCCTCGGTGACGATCTTCTGCCCGCTGTAGCTGAACATCGAGCCGGCGGCCACGCAGATCAGCACCCCGACCAGCGAGACGTGGAAGAGCAGGTTGCCGATCTCGCGCAGATAGCCCTTCTCGGCTCCCACCGAGGCGGGCACCTCGCGGCCGCGGGCGTCGGTGCTCGCCGCACGGACGTCGACGCGGTAGCGCCGCCCCTTGAGGATCCGCGCCGCCTCCCGGACCGCCTGCTCGGGGGCCGGGCCGCCGTCGTCGAGCTCCACGGCGCCGTGCTCGGGCAGCCGCTCCAGCCGGCGCGGAGTCCGCGGCGGCGGGGAGGTCATCTGCTGCAGATGCTTCTTCGCCCGCGGGATGATGCAGCCCACCAGCGAGGTGAACAGCAGCAGGTAGATCGCCGAGAACCAGAACGAGGAGTAGACGTCGAAGACCTGCAGCGAGTCCAGGATCGGCCCGGCCGTCGGATGGTCGTCGAGCCAGCGCTCGACGGCGGCCTGCCCCTGCACGCGCTGCGGGAACAGCGAACCGGGCACTGCGGCGACGGCGAGCAGGAGCAGCAGCATCAGAGCGGTGCGCATGCTGGTCAGCTGGGTCCAGGCCCAGCGCAGCATGCCGACCGGCCCCAGCGCGGGCACGGCGACGTCGCCGCGGCGCCGGCCGGAGGCGGATGCGCCGGGGCCGCCGTCGGCACCGCCGTCGGCGGTGGACGTGGCCTCGGTCAGCGCGTCCTCGCGCGCGTTGTCACGGTGGGCGGACGGCTGGGTCATCAGATGGGCAACCTCACCTCGTTGGCGAACCAGTCCTGCAGAGCATAGACCCACAGGTTCCACACGCCGGTCAGCATGAGCACGCCGATGAGGATCAGCATGCCGCCGCCGGCGCGGGCGACGACGACGCGATGCCGTCGGAAGAAGTCCACGGCCCGCATGCCGCGAGTCAGCCCCATGCTGATGAGGATGAACGGGATGCCCAGGCCCAGGCAGTAGACGAAGACCAGCAGCGCGCCGCGGGCGGGATCGCCGCCGACGGGGGTCGACATCGCCAGCACCGCCGCCAGCGTGGGGCCGATGCACGGTGCCCAGCCCAGCCCGAAGGTCGCGCCCAGCAGCGGGGCGCCGAGCAGCCCGTCGGGCGGGCGGCGCTCGATGCGCCGCTCGCGCTGCAGCGGGGAGAAGACCCCCATGAAGACCAGGCCCATGAGCACCACGACGGCGCCGAGGGCCTGGGTCAGCCAGCCGCCCTCGACCCGCAGCCACACGGTGGCCTGGGAGAACAGGAAGCCGACGAGCAGGAAGACCACGGAGAAGCCGAGCACGAAGAGCACGGCCCCGAGCACCAGACGGGCGCGCCGACGGTCCTGCAGCTGCACTCCGGAGAGTCCGGTGACGTAGCCGAGCCAGCCGGGCACCAGCGGCAGCACGCAGGGCGAGAGGAAGGAGACGAGACCGGCGAGCAGGGCCACCGGCAGGGAGAGCAGCAGCGAGCCGTCGGTGACGATCTCGGCGAAGGGGTTGCCGCTCATGCCTCCGCGCGCTCCTCGAGCGCAGTGGAGATCAGCTCGTCGAGGATGTTCGGCTCGGCGGCGCCGAGGATGCGGGCGGCCACCCGGCCCTCGGAGTCCAGGACCAGCGTGGTCGGCACCGCCGACGGCGGCACGTAGTCGGTCATCGCGAGCATGACCTCGCCGTCGCGGTCCTCGAAGGAGGGGTACTCGATGCCGAAGTTCCGCTCGAAGGCCGCCGCGGTGCTCTTCGAGTCCCGCGTGTTGACCCCGTAGAACTGCACGCCCTGGTCAGCGTGCTGCGCGTGGAGCTCGGCCAGGTCCGGGGCCTCCAGCCGGCAGGGGGCGCAGGCGGCGTACCAGAAGTTCAGCACGACGACGTCGCCGCGCCAGTCGGCGGGGCCGGCGGTCTCGCCGGAGAAGGTCTCGGACTCGAAGGAGACCGGCTCGCCGCGCTCGGCGGGGGCGAACTCCTGCACCGAGCCGTCGCCGGCGACGTAGTTCTTGCCGTCGTCGCCGGCCTGCTGGGCGAGCCCGTCGTCGTCGGCGCCGCAGGCGCTCAGCGCCAGCAGTCCGGCGAGCAGCCCGGCTCCGCCGAGCACGGCGCGACGACCCATCGTCCGTCGCGCGGCGCCGCCCTGCGGGGCGGGTTCGTGCGGCGAAGCCTGCGAAGGTGTCATGGAGCGTTCCTCGGGAGAGCGGGGCTGCAGTGCGGGGCGCCGGCAGGCGGTCACCCACGTCGACGGCGCCGACGTGGGACGGAGCCGCGGGCCGGCTCCGCCGGCACAATTCTACAGCGCGTAGTAGGGCCGGCCGACCGACGGCGTCCTCGTGTGACCGACGGCGCGCACAGCACACCGTCGCGCGGCGCCGTCGCCGGACCGTACCAGGGGAAGCTCGGTACGGCCTGACCACCTGCTCACCGGCCGCTCACCAGACGATCACCAGCCGCCGTCGGGCGTCGACCTCAGGCTCCGGGCAGCGCCGTCGCGTCCTTGAGCAGCTCGCGGTTCGGCTCCTCATAGCTGACCGCCTCGACGCCCTCGGGGCCGATGTGCAGCGAGGTGATCGAGGTCAGCGAGCACTCGCGGGTGCGCGGGTCGTGCCACAGCCGACGATCCTCGGCCCACAGCCGGGTGACCCAGATGGGCAGCTGGTGGGAGACGACGACGACCTCCGCGCCGTCGCCGTGCTCGGCGACCGCCTGGTCGGAGAGGTCCTTCACCGCGGCGAGCACGCGAGTGACCTGCTGGGTGTAGGGCTCGCCCCAGGACGGCCGCAGCGGGTTGACCAGCAGCGGCCAGCGGCGCGGGCTGCGCAGGTGCCGCCGCACGTTCGACAGCCCCTCGAAGGCGTTCTCCGCCTCCAGCACACGGTCCTCGCCCACGGTCTCGAGACCCAGCCGCTCGGCGATCGGCGCGGCGGTCTGCTGGGCGCGCAGCAGCGGCGAGGCCGCCAGCAGATGCACCGGCCGCCCCGCGTCGGCGCGGCGGCCGAAGTGATCGGCGACGCCGTCGGCCATGCGGCGACCCAGCGCGGAGAGCCCGTAGCCGGGCAGCCGTCCGTAGAGGACCTTCTCGGGGTTCTCGACCTCGCCGTGGCGGACCAGGTGGACGGTGGCCGAGGTCGGCCGTGGGACGGCGCCGCCCGGGACGGGGATGCTCGATGATGCCATGGGCACCAGTCTGGCAGACGGCATCTGTCTGCGCGGATCGCCGGACGATAGGCTGAGCGCCGAGATCAGAGACCGTTCCCACCGGCATGAGGAGGACCGGAGCCATGACCAGCTCTCCGGACGAGCACGACCAGCAGACGTACCGGCAGTCGACATCCGGACAGCCGGCGTACGGACAGCGGTACGACCGCCCCTCCGGAGAATCCCCGTCGCAGCAGGGGTGGGCGCAGCCAAGCTGGACCCAGCAAGATCAGGACCAGCAGAGCTGGCACCAGCAGGCGCAGTCGCCCCAGCACGCGCGGCACTGGGCACAGGCTCAGTATCAGGATCCGTCTCAGGATCCGTCTCAGGGTCCGCCTCAGGGACAGCCGATGACCACCCAGCAGTCGTCCGACCAGCAGGGACCGGCGCGCGGATCCCGGCCGATCACGCTGGTGCTCAGCATGATCCTGCAGCTGGTGGCCGGCACGCTGCTGCTGATCGGCGGCGTCGTCGTCGCGATGAACCTCTTCTCCGCGAACCCGGCGACCCTCGTCGGCGACCTGGGGTACCCCTACACCGAGATGCCCTATGACGAACGTGCCAGCATGCTCACGGCCGTCGGCGTCCTCGCCCTCTTCGGCGCAGTGGCCTTCGCCGCCCCGTACTATGCGCTGGCCTTCTTCGGCACGATGGGCTCGCAGGTCGGACGCATCCTCGCCACGATCTACCTGGCTCTCAGCCTCGCCTCGCTGATCTTCACCCCGTGGAACCTGCTGCTGGTGGTCGCGCCCAGCATCGCCGCACTGGTGCTGCTGTGGGTGCCGCAGAGCACCGAATACGTGCGCCGGGTGCGGGCCGAGAAGGCTCCCGCCGCGGCGGCCGGGGCCTACCCGGTGCAGGCCTATCCGCAGCAGACGTGGCAGCAGCCCGCAGCACCGCAGGCCTGGCAGCAGGGCTACAGCCAGCCCTACGGCCAGCAGGGATACCACGCGCCGTCCGGCCAGCAGAGCTACGCCCAGCCCTATGGCCAGCCCTATGGCCAGCAGGGATACTCCCAGCCCTACGGCCAGCAGCCGCACGAGCCGCCGTATGGCCAGCCGTCCGGCCAGCAGCCTCAGGTCCAGCCGGGCTACGGACAGTCGACCTCCGTTCAGCAGGACGCCCCGCCGCAGCACGGATCGCCGGACCCCGCGTCCCCGCGCCCCGATTCGACCGATCCGTCCCGCCCGTCCGATGAAGACCCGCAGAACCCTGGGGACGACGCGCCCCGCTGAGCGGACAGAGCCCACAGCCGGAGCCGCGACGACGAGCAGGGGCCGCGCCGTGAGTCCACGGTGCGGCCCCTGCTCGTTGTGACGGACTCGACCCTCGGCCCCGTCCTGACGGGCCCGGCGCATCTCAGGAGGAGATCAGGGAGACATCCCCGGGATCGTGGAGAGCATGTCCTCCTCGTAGTCGCTCAGACACTGGTCGCTGGACCGCTGGGTCAACGACTCGGCGCGGCACTCGTCGTAGGTCGCCGTCGCCTCCCAGAAGATCGCCTGCGCGGCGCCGGTGAGCCCGAACAGCCCGCAGCAGAGGATCGCGACCACGGAGCTGAGGCGGATCATCGCCGGAAGGCGATGCCGGATGGCCGCCACCAGCAGGACGATTCCGCCGACGACGCCGGCGAGTCCGGCGATCGGCGTGATCAGCCGCCACGGCAGGGGCACCTGGAGTCCGATGTAGGCCAGCACCAGTGCCAGCACCAGCCAGCCGGTGGATCGTGACCAACGACGCAGGACCTCCGGGTCCGTCTCGACGGGACGACTCTCCTGGGACCCCGGCCCGGAGCCGTTCGGCGGTGCAGTGCTCATGGCACACCAGCCTACGCGTCGCGCCGTCGTCGGCTCATCCGGGACAGGCCCCGAACCGCCGGTCGACGCGCGGTCATCGGAAACGGACCAGTAGGCTGGCCTCCATGCGCATCGTGGTCCTGGTCTCCGGCTCGGGGACGAATCTGCAGTCGCTGATCGACGCCGGCGACGCCGGCGAGCTGCCCGTGGAGATCTCCGCCGTCGGCTCCGACGTGCCCGACTGCGGCGGCCTCGCCCGCGCCGAGGAGGCGGGGCTGACGACCTTCTCCGTCCCGCTGGCCCGCGGCGACGACCGCGAGGGCTGGAACGCCGCGCTGCGCGACGCCGTCGTCGCCCACGCTCCGGATCTGGTGGTCTCCGCCGGGTTCATGCGCATCCTGGGGCCGACGTTCCTCGACGGCGTCGACGCGCCGATCATCAACACGCATCCGGCGCTGCTGCCGTCCTTCCCCGGCGCCCACGCCGTCCGCGACGCGCTGGCGCACGGCGTGCGCGTCACCGGCTGCACTGTGCACCTGGTCGACGCCGGCGTGGACACCGGCCCGATCATCGCCCAGGAGCCGGTGCGCATCCTCGACGGCGACGACGAGCAGACCCTGCATGAACGGATCAAGCGCGTCGAGCGGCGTCTGCTGATCGACACCCTGGCCGAGCTCGCCGCCGGCCGACGGCCGCCGACCAGCTGATCGGCCCCTCCGGCGCCCGGCCCGACCGCCCCGGCCTCCTATCTCGCACCCGCCTGCCCCGGACTTCGACGAACCCATGACGATCTACATCGACCCGCCCGCCTGGCCCGCCCACGGGACGCTGTTCTCCCACCTGATCTCCGACGTCTCGCTCGACGAGCTGCACGCAGCCGCCGAGCGGGCCGGGATCAGCCCCCGCGCCTTCGACCGCGACCACTACGACGTGCCCGCGCATCGGCACGACGCCCTCGTCGCCCACGGGGCCGTGCCGGTCCCCGGGTCGCAGCTGGTGCGCCTCCTCGCGCGCAGCGGGCTGCGCGTGCGCAGCATCGAACGGCCGGAGAAGGTCCGCGGCCGACTCGCCCTGGCCTGGGAGCGACTGCTGCCCGCGGCGCCGGACCTCGGCGAGGAGCTGCTGGACCGCTGGGCCGAGCCGCATCGGCACTATCACTCCCCCACCCACCTGGCTGCGGTCCTGGCCGCCGTCGCGCGCCTGCAGCGGGCCGGCGAGCTGGACGCCGCCCCGGACGGCGACGCGGCCGCCCGAACGGTGCGGCTGGCCGTCTGGTTCCACGACGCCGTCTATGAGGGGGCGGGCGCCGCCGGGGAGGACGAGGAGGCCTCCGCCGTCCTGGCCGAGGAACGGCTGGCACCGCTGCTGGACGCCGCCGAGGTCGCCGAGGTCGCCCGGCTCGTGCGACTGACCGCCTCGCACGATCCGGAGGACGGCGACGTCGCCGGGGCGGTGCTCGTCGACGCCGATCTGGAGGTGCTCGGCCGCGTGCCGACGGCCTATGCCCGCTACGCCGAGCAGGTGCGGCGCGACGTCGACCACGTGTCCGACGACGCCTTCCGGCGCGGACGGGCGGCGGTGCTGCATCGACTGCTGGACCGGCCCCGGCTGTACCGCACGGCGAGCGGGCGCGAACTCTGGGAGGAGTCCGCCCGGCGGAACCTCCGGGAGGAGCTGCAGCGGCTGGAGGGGTGAGTCGGAGCGCGGCCGAGCTGGAAGGCTGGAGGATCCGGGCGCGCGAGAACGTCAGCGACCGTCGTCGCTGCCGAAGCTCTCGTCGTCTCCGTCGCGGTCCGCGCGCTTCGTCGCACGCCGATCCTGCTTCTTCGCGCGCTTCGCCTCCCGCCGGGCGACCTGCTTCTCGATCCGCCGCCGCTCACGCTCCTCATGCTTCTCCCGCCGAGCATCGCTCCGTCGGGGCGACCGTCGACGACCGGTCGTCGCCCCGGGGGCGAGCCGGTGCAGCAGCGGCGAGATCAGGTAGCCGACCAGCGTGCCGGCCGCGACCCAGGCGGCCACCATCGCCGCGGCGAGCAGCGCCGGCGGGCCGATCTCGGTCATCCGCCCGACGCCCAGCGACAGGCGGGAGAGCCACAGCGGCCCGAGCAGGATCAGCCCGGCGGTCAGTCCGGTCAGCACCGCCAGCACCAGCGAGGACAGCATCAGCGAGGCCGGCCGCCAGTCGATCCGCAGCGCGAACCAGTCGTCCAGGTGGTTCTCGCCCTCGCGCATCAGCCACCAGCCGGCGGCGACCCCGGCGAGCACCACCAGCGCCGGGGCGATCATCGACAGCGCGGAGGAGCCGGTCGGCAGTGCGCCGAGCATCGGCACCGCCGGCAGGCTGGCGACGTCGACGGCGTGCGGGGCCACCTGGGTGCCGGCGCCGACGGAGAAGCCCGCCCCGGCGGCGTAGGAGAGCGTCCACAGCACCAGGTTCGGCAGCAGGCCCAGATGCACCAGGGTCAGTCCGATCACACCCAGCACCCCGGGGTCGAGCTCCTGGTAGATGTTGGCCACGTCCATCCAGTGCCGGACGACCTGGACGGCCAGCAGCAGCGCCGAGAGCCCGACGGCGGCGACCACCGCCAGCGTGCCGGCTCGCACCACGGCCCAGAGGTAGGAGCCGGCCCAGCGCAGCTTCTGCGAGAACGCCGCGACCCGGGCCTCCAGGTCGACGCCGACCAGTCGCGCCCAGGACTGCGCCTCGGAGTATCCCCCGGCCAGCGACCCGATGCCCATCACCAGAGCCGCGAAGGCCGCGGCGAGACCGGGCCGCACGCCGAACGCGGCGTCGTCGGCCAGCACCGCGATGCCGGCGCCGCCGACCGCGTAGCCGACGACCAGGGTGATCATCCCCTGCCAGAGCTGGCGCGTCCACGCGCCGCGGGCCACCCGTGCCCCGGCGCGCCAGGCCAGCGCCAGGGGCACTGCAGTCAGGCCCATGGGCAGCAGATGGAACCATCCGCCGGCGGAGGCCTCCAGACCGCCGCCGAGCGCGCCGGCCTCGAGGCTCAGCACCACCGGAGTGCCGTGGAGCACCAGCCAGATGCGGGCGGCGAGCGTGGCCAGCGACTCGACGTCGACGGCGGAGAGCCCGCCGGCCAGCCCGATGGCCAGCACCGGCACCGCGACCGTCAGGGCGCCGGCGAGCAGGACCTGGACGGCCTCGATCAGGCCGAGAAGCCACAGCGGGGGCGGCGGGAGGCGGAGGGTGCGCGTGCGCCGACCGGCGTCGCCGGCGGAGGTCGGGTCCACGTCGGTGCGGGTCATCGTCCCCATCGTGCCAGGCCGCCGACCCCGCCTGCGGGCGGACAGACCGGCGTTCACCGAACTCCCAGGATGGCGGCGCCGCCGCCGGGGTCCGGCGGGCCTCCTGTCCGACGTCAGGCGAGCATCAGCTGCACGCCGGTGACCAGCGCGAGGACCGAGCCCAGCGAAGCCAGCAGCACCACGAAGCGGCGCACCGACTGCTCGCGCACCCGGCGCTGGATGCGTTCGCCGGCCAGGATGCCGGCGACGATCGCGACGGCCGCGCCGCCCCAGCCCCAGAGCGGCATGTCGGGCAGCTGACCGTCGTCCAGGGAGAGCTTGATCAGGAAGGAGCACAGCGAGAGCAGGATCCACACCGGCTGCAGCGTGGCGACCATCTCGCGCACCTGCCAGCGGGAGAGCACCGCGTAGATGGTCACCGCCGGGCCGCCGACGCCGCCGAGGACGGTGCCGACGCCGGAGCCGACGCCGGTGACGGCCTGGGCGGCGCGCCCTTCGCCGTCGACGCGGGTGGCCACGCGGCTGAGCACCACCGAGCTGGCCAGCCCGAGCAGCACCAGCGCGGCGACGAGGACGTAGAGCGGGCCGGCCGGAGAGTTCACCGAGACCCAGGCCGAGGGAGCCATGGCCAGCACCGCGGGCACGCTGATCCAGAGGACCTTGTCCCAGCGGATGGAACGCCAGACACGCGGCAGCACCAGGACCGGGGCGAGGATGCTGATGAAGTTGACCAGCATCACACCCTCATGAGCCCCGAGCAGGACGACCATGAAAGGAGCCATGATCATCCCGAAGCCCATCCCGGCGATCCGCTGCACTGTGGCCGCCAGCAGGACGAACCCCACGATGCCGGCCGTCAGTGCGATGTCCAATGCTCCGCCTCCTGTGCTGATGATCCGCCGCGCGCCCGACGTGACGCGCGTCATGTGCGCCCTCGCGGCGATCTCCGCCGCAGACGCACTGGACGACTCTACGCGGAGAGCGCCGGGCTTCGCACTGTTCCTCTCGGGTTCATCGAGTCCTCACGCGACGGTCCGACGCCGGTGACATCCCCGCGCCAAGCTGGGGATCGTGAAGGTCGTCGTGGTCGCTGAATCATTCCTTCCGCACATGAACGGCGTGACGAACTCCGTGCTTCATGTGCTGGCCCACCTGCGCCGCCGCGGAGACGAGGCGGTGGTCGTCGCCCCGGGCAGCTCGCTGCTGGTCCCGCCGACCTCCGACGCGGTCGAGCGCAGCGAGGAGCAGGTCGAGGGCTTCCCGGTGGTCCGGGTGCCCTCGCTGCCCTTTCCCGACTACCCCACAGTGCGCGTGGCGGCGGGGTTCGTGATGCGGATCCGTCAGCTGCTGGACCGGATCGGGCCCGACGTCGTCCACGTGGCCTCGCCCTTCGTGCTCGGCTGGCGCGCGATCCAGGCCGCCCGCGATCTCGGCCTGCCGACCGTCTCGGTCTACCAGACCGAGGTGCCCACCTACGCCTCGCGCTATCGCCTGCCCTGGGCCGAGGAGCTGCTCTGGCAGCACGTCGACCGCATGCACCGGGCGTCGACGCTGACGCTGGTGCCCTCCTCGTTCTGCAAGCAGCAGCTGCGCGACCGCGGCATCCGTCGGCTGAAGACCTGGCGCCGCGGCGTCGACGGCGAGAGATTCTCCCCGACCCGCCGCGACGAGTCCCTGCGCGCCGAGATCGCCCCGCACGGCGAGCGGCTGGTCGGCTTCGTCGGCCGGCTCGCCGCGGAGAAGCAGATCGAGGACCTGGAGGCGATCGACGCGCTGGACGGCGCACGCCTGGTGATCATCGGCTCCGGCCCGCAGGAGCTTCAGCTGCGCCGGCGACTGCCCGATGCGCACTTCGCCGGATTCCAGAGCGGCGACGACCTCGGCCGCCACGTGGCCAGCCTGGACGTCTTCGTCCACCCGGGCGCCTCGGAGACCTTCTGCCAGACCATCCAGGAGGCCATGGCCGCGGCCGTGCCGGTGGTCGCCGTCGGACGCGGCGGTCCGCTGGACCTGGTCGACGGCGGCCGCACCGGATGGCTGTACCGCCCCGGCGACCTGGACGGGATGCGCTCGGCGGTCGAGCACCTGGTCGGCGACGCCGCCGCTCGGGACCGCTTCGGCGCCGCGGCCCACGAGACGGTGTCCGAGCGCTCCTGGGAGGCGGTCTGCAACCAGCTGATCGGCCACTACGCCCGAGCCGTCGAGGCCAACGAGAAGCTGCGGCGGCTGCACGCGAAGTCCTTCCTCCACCAGCAGAGCCGGTTCACCGGACTGTTCGCCGACCTCGGCGACTGGGAGTCCTTCGGCGACCAGTTCCTGCCGCGCCGCTGAACGCCGCCGAGCGCCGCAGGGAGCGGTCCTGCCGAGGAGTGAGCCTAGCCGAGCAGGCCGTGGCGCTGCAGCTTGGCGACGATGTCCTTGCCGTCTGGCCCGTAGATCCACGGGATGCGGTGGCCGCCGACCCGTTGGACTCCGGCGAGCTCGGCCGATCCGCCGACCCCGCCGGCGACTCGCGCTGCGTCCTCGCGCTCGTCGACGCCGGCGAGCAGCGATCCGGCGTCCGGGTCGCTGGCACGGCCGCCGGCCAGCATCGCCTCGGAGTAGGTCAGCTGCCGGATGATCACCGCACGGACGTTCTGCGGGTGACGGCGGGCGAAGTCGGCGTAGATGGCCGGGTCGTGCTGGCCGTCGTCGCCGATGAGCAGCCAGGACATCTCCGGGAAGTCCACCGCCAGACGCTCGAGCTCGGCGACCTTGTGCTCGGCCCCGGAGCGGAACCAGCGGTCGTCGGTGGGCCCCCAGTCGGTCAGCAGCAGCGGTCCGCGCGGATACAGATTGCGCGTCAGGAAGCGGGTCAGCGTCTGGGCGACGTTCCACGCGCCGGTCGAGAGGTAGAGCACCGGCGCCTGCGGGAACCGGCCCATCAGCCGCTCCATCATCACCGCGATGCCCGGCGTCGGGGTGCGCGCGTGCTCGTCGAGGACGAAGGAGTTCCAGGCGGCCAGCAGCGGACGCGGCAGGCGGGTGACCACCACGGTGTCGTCGACGTCGCAGACCACCCCGGTGCGTGCGGCGTCGGAGATGATGCGCACGTCGGCGGCGGCCGGCTGGGCGCCGTCGGCCTGCAGGGTGACCCGCCGCCAGCCGGGCTCGAGCTCGACGGCGATGACCGCGTCGACGATCCCGCCGCGGTCGGCGACGACGTCGAAGGTCCGTCCGCCGGCGGTGATGGTGACCTCGGCGAAGGGCACCGGTGCGGAGATGAAGTTGCGCCAGCCGCGGAAGCCGTCGGCGATGAGCTTGGTGACGCGGCGGCCGTTGACGAAGTGCGAGTCCGGGGCCATGACGACTCGCGAGAAGACCCGGACCCAGTGCTGGGTGCCGTAGCCGACCATGGAGAGCACGGTGACGTCCTGCCGTCGGCGCCGGGCGAGGCGCAGCCGGAGCTGATGCCAGCGGTCCTCGGTCTTCATCGCTCGGTTGCGCGCGGCGTCCGCGTAGTGACGACCTGCCGCCGCCGCATCCTGTGCCACCTCAGTCACGGGACCATCCTGCCACGGAGACGGCCGTCGCCGGGTCGTTCGGACACCGCGGCATCGAGTGGGCGATATGTCGAGGTTTCGGCGCCGATCTCGGCGGAGAACCTCGACACATCGCCCACTCGATGCGGGCCGGCGCCCATGGCCCGCGCCTCACCGGCCGACGTCTCGTAGGCTGGAGCCGTGACTTCACGCGCCCACGCCGCCGACCGACGGACCGACGCCGCACCCTCGCCCTCCGAGCTGCGCCGCCTCGCGGTCGACGCCGCTCTCGACGCCGGCGCACCGTTGGTGCACGCCTTCCGCTCGCAGATGGACGTGGCGACCAAGTCCAGCAGCCATGACCTGGTCACGGCCTTCGACACCGCGACCGAGGAACGTCTGGTCGCCGCGCTGACGGCCGCCGTGCCGGATTCGCAGTTCACCGGCGAGGAGGGCGGCTCCCACGGCTCCGGCGCCGTGGAGTGGATCATCGACCCGATCGACGGCACCTCCAACTTCGCCCACGGCTTCGCGATGTTCTCGATCTCCATCGCCGCCGCCGTCGACGGCGAGGTGGTCGCCGGCGTGGTCCACGATCCGATCGGCCGACTGACCTTCTCCGCCGACGACTCCGGCGCCTGGCTGCAGGACGGCGACGGCGAGCGCGCGCTGGGCCCCGCCGGCGAGGACGGCGCGCGGCGACGTCCGCGGGCGGAGGAGACGCTGAACCTGGTCACCAGTTACCCCTCGGCCGAGATCGTCGAGTCCGCGGGTCCGGCCGCCCTGCAGACCTTCGGGACGCTGGTGACCACGTACTCGGCCGTCCGCCGGCTGATCTCCGGGGCTCTGGAGCTCTGCCACGCCGCGGCCGGCTGGGCCGACGTCGTCCTCGGTGCGGACACCAGCCCCTGGGACGTGGCCGCCGGGATGCTGATCCTGCGGCGGGCCGGCGGCCGATACCTCGTCGACGGCGGCGCCCCGGGAGCGGCCGACCACCTCGCCCCGCATTACCTCGGGCTGGCTCCGGGGGTGGAGGCCCCGACGGCGCGGCGGGCGCTGGCCGAGATCACCGCCCGGGGCGGCGAGCTCCCCGGCGAGCACGTCGGGCGGCCTGCGGGCGAGCACACAGTTTAGGCATCACTGAACCCTGCGCCGTCGTCGCGCTCGAGCGACGACTCCGGGCGCCGCCGTTCCTCCCGACGGGGACGCGACGTCGCATGAGGCATGCCTGAACCTCGTCACAGGAGGAGCTCGGCCTCCCGCGGCGCCGGCCGCGACGGAAGAATCGAGTCGTGACCTCCGACGACGCCTCCGCGCCGCAGCAGCCCGCCGCCGATCCGACGCCGCGCCAGATCCGCCGCTGGCGGAAGTACCTGGCCGACGAGATCGCCGAGGGGAAGCTCTACACCGACCTCGCGTCCCGCAAGTCCGGCGAGGAGCGGCAGATCCTGCTCGGGCTGGCCCGTGCCGAGGAGCGCCATCAGTCACACTGGCGCGAGCTGCTGGGCGAGCACGCCGAGCGGCTGCCGTCGCCGTCGGCGCACCGGGTGCTGCTGAGCTGGCTGGCGCGGATCTTCGGCTCGGTGTTCATCCTGGCGCTGGCCCAGCGGGCCGAGAGCGACTCCCCCTACGCCCGCGACGACGACGCCACCGCCGGCATGGCCGCCGACGAGGTCGTCCATGAGGAGGTCGTCCGCGCGCTGGCCACCCGCGGCAGGGAGAAGCTCTCCGGCGGCTTCCGCGCGGCGGTCTTCGGAGCCAACGACGGGCTGGTCTCCAATCTGGCGCTCATCATGGGCATGGGCGGAACCGGAGTCTCCTCCTCGGTGGTGCTGCTGACCGGCATCGCCGGCCTGCTGGCCGGTGCGCTGTCCATGGCCGCCGGCGAGTTCGTCTCCGTGCGCAGCCAGCGGGAGCTGCTCGACGCCACCCGCCCGACCCAGGCGACGCTGCGCGCGGCCCCGGATCTGGACATGGACCAGAACGAGCTGGTGCTGGTCTACCGGGCGCGCGGGATGAGCCGCGAGGACGCCGAGCACCGGGCCATGGAGCGGCTCGGGCTCTTCGACTGCGACTGCGACCCGTCGCTGTCCCACCATCCGCAGGAGGACGTCGAGCAGGACGAGCACGACGTCGTCGGCGGCGCCTGGACGGCGGCGCTGTCCAGCTTCGGCTGCTTCGCCGCCGGGGCGCTGATCCCGGTGCTGCCCTATCTGCTGGGGCTGACCGCGACGGCCGCCGTCGTCGTCTCGCTGACCCTGGTGGGCCTGGCGCTGCTGTGCACCGGCGCGCTGGTCGGCCTGCTCTCCGGGGCCTCGCCGCTGTCCCGCGGGCTGCGCCAGCTGCTCATCGGCTTCGGCGCCGCCGGGGTGACCTACCTGCTCGGCACGCTGCTCGGTGTGAACGTGGCCTGAAGGCCGCCCTCCGCACAGCTCCGCCGCTGCGAACCGCCGACGCCGTGGCGACCCATCACGTCCTGCCCATAGGCTGTGCGCGTGGATCAGAGCAGGGACGACCGTCAGCACGCCGCGCAGGCACGCGAGGAGCAGTGGGAGCGCCGGCTGGCGGTCCCGGTGCTCGTCGCCGCCCTCGCCTCGGTCCCGGCGGTCTTCCTCACCCTGTTCGACCAGCCGTACGCGACGGCCGGCACGGTGATCAACTGGATCGCCGGCGGAGTGCTCATCGCCGAGACCGTGGTGCTCTTCGCCGTCTCCGGCGACAAGATCGACTGGGTCCGTCGCCACAAGTGGCTGGTGGCGCTGACCGTCGCTGTGGTCGTCGCCGTCGTCTTCGCCGTCGGTCCCGTCCAGCTGCTGCGGCTGCTGCGGATCGTCGGGGCGCTGCGGATCATCCGCGCAGGACGCATCATCAAGGCCGGCCGCATCCTGCAGGAGCGCATGGGGCTGACCGGCCGGTGGTCCCGCGTGCCCGCAGTGCTGGCCTCGGTGCTCGTGGCGGCCTTCGTCGCCGTCGTGCTCTCCGATCCGACCTCGCAGACGCGCGCGATCATCGAGGGCCTCATCGGCCGGACCGGCGGCACCACCGCGGCGCTGATCGCGGGGATCGTGCTGGCGGGGGCCACCTTCGTGGTGATGCGCCGGCGGAACGAGGACCAGGATGACGACGCGGACGACGCCGGCGACGACGACGCCTGACCACCCCGGACGCGGAAGAGCCCGCCGCCGACGCGCAGTCGGAGGCGGGCTCTTCGACGAACGGCCGGAACAGCTTCCGACCGCCCCGGCTCAGGAGATCAGCGTCAGCCGATGACCTCGCGCAGCAGGTCCGCGGTCGCGGACGGGGTCTTGCCGACCTTCACGCCCGCGGCCTCCAGGGCCTCCTTCTTCGCGTCGGCCGTGCCGGAGGAGCCGGAGACGATGGCGCCGGCGTGGCCCATGGTCTTGCCCTCCGGGGCGGTGAAGCCGGCGACGTAGCCGACGACCGGCTTGGAGACGTGGTCCTTGATGTACTCGGCCGCCCGCTCCTCGGCGTCGCCGCCGATCTCGCCGATCATCACGATGGCCTTGGTCTCCGGGTCGTTCTCGAAGGCCTCCAGCGCGTCGATGTGCGTGGTGCCGATGACCGGGTCGCCGCCGATGCCGATGGAGGTGGAGAACCCGATGTCCCGCAGCTCGTACATCATCTGGTAGGTCAGCGTGCCGGACTTCGAGACCAGGCCGATCGGGCCGGCGTCGGTGATCGAGGCCGGGGTGATGCCCGCCAGCGCCTCGCCGGGGGTGATGATGCCCGGGCAGTTCGGGCCGATGATCCGGGTCACCGGCTTGCCGTCGGCGTCGGTCCTGGCCAGCGAGAGGTTGTAGAACTCCGCGGCGTCCTGCACCGGGATGCCCTCGGTGATGACCACCAGCAGGCCGATGCCGGCCTCGATGGCCTCTTCGGCCGCGGCCTTGGCGAACTTCGGCGGCACGAAGGCAACCGAGACGTCCGCGCCGGTCTCGGCCATGGCCTCGGAGACCGAGCCGAAGACGGGCAGCTCGACGTCGACGCCGTCCTTGTCCTGGTGCGCCACCGTGGTGCCGGCCTTGCGGGCGTTGACGCCGCCGACGATGTTCGTCCCGGCCTTCAGCATCAGGCGGGTGTGCTTGGTGCCCTCACCGCCGGTGATGCCCTGGACGATGACCTTGGAGTCCTTGTTCAGGTAGATAGACATTCTCGAGTCCCAGTCCTTACTTGTTCGCCAGCTCGGCGGCCTTGTCGGCGCCTGCGTCCATGGTGTCGGCGGTGGTGACCAGCGGGTGGTCCGCCTCGGCGAGGATGCGCCGGCCCTCCTCGACGTTGTTGCCGTCGAGGCGGACGACCAGCGGCTTGGTCGCCGCGTCGCCCAGGATCTCCAGAGCCTTCACGATGCCGGCGGCCACCTGGTCGCAGGAGGTGATGCCGCCGAAGACGTTGACGAAGACCGACTCGACCTGGTCGTCGCCCAGGATGACGTCGAGGCCGTTGGCCATGACCTCGGCCGAGGCGCCGCCGCCGATGTCCAGGAAGTTCGCCGGCTTCACGCCGCCGTGGTCCTCGCCGGCGTAGGCGACGACGTCGAGGGTGGACATGACCAGCCCGGCGCCGTTGCCGATGATGCCGACCTGACCGTCGAGCTTGACGTAGTTGAGGTCGTTGGCCTTGGCCTTGGCCTCCAGCGGGTCCTCGGCCTGCTCGTCGACGAGCTCGGCGTGCCCGGGCTGGCGGAAGTCCGCGTTGTCATCGGTGGAGACCTTGCCGTCGAGGGCGATGATCGTGCCCTCGGCGGTCTTGACCAGCGGGTTGACCTCCACCAGGGTGGCGTCCTCCTTCTGGAAGGTGGTCCACAGCTGCTGGAACACCTCGGCCAGGGCGGGGACCTCGTCGGCGTCGAAGCCGGCCTGCTCGGCGATCTCGGCGGCCTTGGCGGCGTCGATCCCGTCGTTGGGATCGAAGTTCACCCGAGCCAGCTTCTCCGGGGACTCCACGGCGAGCTGCTCGATCTCGACGCCGCCCTCCTTGGAGCACATGGCGAGGTAGTCGCGGTTCGCACGGTCCAGAAGGATCGAGAAGTAGTACTCCTCGGCGATCTCGGCGCCGGCGGCGATCAGCAGCCGGTGGACGGTGTGGCCCTTGATGTCCATGCCGAGGATGGCCTGCGCATGCTCGTAGGCCTCGTCGGGGCTCTTGGCGAGCTTCACGCCGCCGGCCTTGCCGCGGCCTCCGACCTTCACCTGAGCCTTCACGACGACGATGCCGCCGCCGATCTCTTCGGCCGCCGCCTTCGCCTCTTCCGGGGTGTGCGCCACGATGCCGGGCAGCACGGGAACTCCGTGTGCCTCGAACAGATCGCGCGCCTGGTACTCATACAGGTCCACGGGTGGTGTCCTTCTGCGTCGAAGTCGTTTCTGACATCCTCAGCGCGGCCGAGACGACGAGACGCCCCGGGAGGCTGAGCGGCACACGCCGCCCCGCAGAGCCGTGGAAGGGTCCGGGCGCAGCGTCGAGCCGGGGAAGGCGACGCGGCCGATCGATCGGCTCAGTCTGCCTTCTCCAGGGGAGCATATCGCAGGAGGAGGCGCTTCTCGGATCCTGCGAAGCTGACCTTCGCCACGCTCTTGTCGCCGGACCCCTCGACGGCGAGGACCTCGCCGACGCCGAACTTCCGGTGCGAGACCCGGTCACCGGGCTTCAGGTCGGGCACCGCCCGGTCCGGATCGACCTGGCGTCGCGGTCCGGAGGAGCCGGATCCGGGCAGCGCAGATGACGTCTTGGTGCTGTCGGGCGCACCGTAGGCCGTCGGCCCCCCGCCGCCGGGACGGCCGGATCCGCGTGCGGAGCCGCCGAAGCCGCCGGAGAGCGAGCCGAAGCCGGGAGAGGCGTGCAGCGGTGAGGCCCCGGAGCCGCCGACGCCCCCGACCTCCAGCAGATCCTCGGGGATCTCGCCGAGGAACTGGCTCGGCGGGTTGTACTGCTGCTGGCCCCACAGATGCCGCGACTCCGCCCGCGAGAGGTAGAGCCGCTGACGCGCCCGGGTGAGCCCGACGTAGGCCAGCCGACGCTCCTCGGCGAGCTGCTCGGGATCCGTCATCGTCCGCGCATGCGGGAAGATCCCGTGCTCCATGCCGGTGAGGAAGACCACGGGGAACTCCAGGCCCTTCGCAGTGTGCAGCGTCATCAGCGTCACCTGGCCCTGTTCGGCGGCCAGCTGCTCGGACTCGGCGTCGCCGGCGGAGGGGATCTGGTCGGCGTCGGCGACCAGCGAGACCTGCTCGAGGAAGCCGCCCAGCGTGGCCGCCGGTGCGGGCTCCGCGGCCTCGCCGTCGGCGTCGCCGGCCGCGCCCGGCTGCGGGGCCGGGCCCTGGCCGGCCTCGTACTCCTTGATCATGGCCACCAGCTCGCCCAGGTTGTCCGCCCGCGACTCGTCCTGCAGATCCTTCGACTGGCGCAGCGCCTCCATCATGCCGGTCTGCTCGAGCACCGCCTCCAGCACCACCGAGGGCTTCTCCTCCTCGGCCAGCGCGGCGAGGTCGTCCATCATCCGCACGAAGGAGGTCACCGCCTTCACCGAGCGGGTCGCCATGCCCGGCGCCTCGTCGGCCCGGCGCAGCGCCTCGAAGAAGGTGGTCCGGTCGCGCTGGGCCAGCGCCGCGACCGCCCCCTCGGCGCGATCGCCGATGCCGCGCTTGGGCTCGTTGAGGATGCGCCGCAGGTTGACGTCGTCGTCGGGATTGTTCAGCACGTGGAGATAGGCCAGCGCATCCTTGATCTCCTTGCGGTCGTAGAACCGCGTGCCGCCGACGACCCGATACGGGATGCCGCGGCCGACCAGCCGCTCCTCCAGCGAGCGCGACTGGGCGTTGGTGCGGTAGAAGACGGCGACGTCGGCCGGACGGACGCCTTCGCGGTCCCCGAGCTCGTCGATGGTCCGGGCGATCCAGTCGGCCTCGTCGGACTCCGAGGCGGCCGCGTGCAGCCGGATGATCTCGCCGGAGCCCTCCTCGGTCCAGAGCTTCTTCTCGGTGCGCCCCGGGTTCTGCGAGATCACCGCGTTGGCGGCGTCGAGGATGGTCTGCGTCGAGCGGTAGTTCTGCTCGAGCTTGATCGTGGTGGCATCCGGGTAGTCGCGCCCGAACTCGACGATGTTCCGGATGTCGGCGCCGCGGAAGGCGTAGATCGACTGGTCGGAGTCGCCGACGACGGTCACCTCCGCGCCCGGGGTCTGCAGCCCGGCGTCGGCGTCGGGCGCGCCGGTGAGCTGGCGGACCAGCCGGTACTGGGCGTGGTTGGTGTCCTGGTACTCGTCGACCAGCACGTGGCGGAAGCGCCGCCGGTAGGTGTCCAGGATGGCCGGGAACGCGTCGAACATGTGGACGGTCTCGGCCAGCAGGTCGTCGAAGTCGTAGGCGTTGGCCGCCCGCAGCCGCTGGGTGTACTCGCGGTAGACGGTGGCCACCGCCTCGGAGAACGGCTCGTTCGCCGCCGTGCTGCTGAACTCGTCGGCGTCGACGAGCTCGTTCTTCAGCGAGGAGATCTTGTTCTTGATCGCCCGTGGGGCGAAGCGCTTGGGATCCAGGTCGTGCAGCTTGGCGATCGTGGTGATCAGCCGCAGCGAGTCGGCGGCGTCGTAGATGGTGAAGGTCGACTTCCGCCCCAGATGGGGAGCCTCGTTGCGCAGGATGCGCACGCAGGAGGAGTGGAACGTGGAGACCCACATGCGCTCGGCCGCGGGGCCCACCAGCTGGGCGATGCGGTCCTTCATCTCCCGGGCGGCCTTATTGGTGAAGGTGATCGCCAGGATCTGATGCGGCCGGGCGGCGCCGGACTGCAGCAGGTGCGCGATGCGCCGGGTCAGCACGCTGGTCTTTCCCGAGCCGGCGCCGGCGACGATCAGCAGCGGCGAGCCGGTGTGCAGCACGGCCTCGCGCTGCGGCGGGTTGAGCCCGGCCACGGCGTCGACGGCCTCGCCCGACGGCGCGGCGGCCGGGGCCCGGTGCAGCACGGCCGCGCCGCCGTCGTCGGCGGTCTCGGACGCGGCGTCCGGGGACTGCCCGGCGGCGCGGCGCCCGGCGGTGCGGGCGTTCTCGGCAGGGTCCGACGGCGGGGTGAAGAGAAACTCCATGATCGTCCCAGTCTACGGATCGGCGACGACGCGCGCCGCCCGCGGCCAGAGGTGTGCAGGAGCCCGCGACGGGCGGCCGGCGGCGCACTCTGGAAGAATCGACGACGACGGGGCCGACCACGGCCCGGTTCGACGACGGACCGACCACACGGGGTGAGGAAGCAGCATGTCCACACGGCGGAAGAAGCCCCGCGGCGCACCGCAGTCGTCCGCGGACAGGAGCTCGAGGACGTCGGCCGGGCCCTCCGCCTCGCCCGTCGCCGGCTCCGCCGCGCAGCGCGCGGCCGCACAGTCCCAGCCCATGATGCTCGTCGGCGCGCTGGTCGTCACCGCGGTCTTCCTCTTCGGCTATCTGCACCTGCTCGTGCTGCCGCAGATGACCCAGCTCTCGGGCGGCTTCGCGATGCCCGACGCCCGGGTCCTCGGCTACGGCCTCGAGGACGTCGAGCGACTCCAGCACGTGATGGACGCCGACGCCCGCGGGCAGCTGAGCTTCGTGCACAAGACCGCCGGCACGCTGTTCCCGCTGGCGGTGCTGCTCGCCTCCTGGGCGGCCGTCGGCCTGGTCATGCGGCGGAGGGCACGCTGGCTGGTGCTGGTCGGCGCGGCGGCCTTCGCCGTGGTGGACATCGTCGACAACGTGCTCATCGACCGGCTGCTGGCCGCCGACGCGCCGTCGACGGCCGCTGTGACGACCGCCTCGACGCTGACCGTCACCGGCTGGGCGCTGCTGGTCGTCGTCGGGCTCTGTGTGCTGGTCTCCGTGCTGACCCGGCTGTTCCGCCGCACCGTGATCGAGCCGACCACGCAGCGCGGAGACTGACCCCCGACGCCCCGCGCCCACCCGGACGGTCCGGGCGATGCGGTGCACGCCGATCCAGGCGGTAGGATGGTCCCGGTCCGGCCCCCGTAGCTCAGGGGATAGAGCACCGCTCTCCTAAAGCGGGTGTCGCAGGTTCGAATCCTGCCGGGGGCACCAGGTGACGTGCCGAGGGCGCCGGGCGCGCGTCGGAGACGAGGTCCGTCCGCGCCTGTTCCGCGCCTACTCCGCGGGAGGGTGCTCAGCCACGCAGAACAGGTTGCCCTCGGGGTCCGCCACGACGGACCACCGCACATGAGGGTGCTCGTCGAGGACGTCCCACCGATGGACCGCCCCGAGGGCGACGGCCCGCTCGACCTCCGCGACGCGCCGGCCCCAGGGGACGGTGAGGTCCAGATGCGCGTCCTGACGCTCGGGGCGGGGCCCGCCGCGCGGGTGGAACATCATCGGCACCCCTCCGGCCTCATCGGCCGGCAGATAGGCCATCCCCGCATAGAGGTGCGGCGTCACCCCCAGGAATCCGGCCCAGAAGCTGCCCAGTCCCTCCGGATCGTCGGCCTCCACGTTCCATGCACCCAGTGTGATCGGCGGCGTCGTGGTCATCGCGTCCCCTCCTCATGAGGCGGAACCTCTCGGTCGGACGGTCGAACCTGCGTTCGATGCCGATTATTCCGCGACGTCGGGGACGAACCCCGACCCGCACCCCGGTCACCACGGCGCCAGTCACCGACTCGCCCCGCGCTCCCAAGGCTCGACGTCGCCGGGCACCACGCGGAACAGCGGATGAGCCGTCGAGGTCGCGTCGACGAACCGCGCCTCGAGCGCCTCGAGCACCTCCGGCGAGCGTCGGGCGAGCTTGGCCCGCAGGTGCCTCCCCCTCCACGGCGAGCTGCCCCGTCGTCACCGCGATGGGCTCGACGACGGCATAGGGCTCCGGCGGCCTCTCGATACGGCCGGCGTCGAACCGGTAGCCGCGCGCCGTCGCCTCCTCGTGCAGACCGGAGAGGTACGCCCCGACGGCGGCGACCGGGTCCGGATGAGCGCGGAACCGTTCGAGCTGCGGGTGGCGGGTGTAGCCGCGCGTGCGGCCCAGCAGGACGGCCTGGGCCAGCAGAGTCTCCCGCCAGCAGGCGATCAGCCCCTGCCGGTCCAGGACCGAGGGGTGCAGCGACCAGATGCGCATGCCTAGGGCTTCACCCCCGCCGCGGCAGCGCTGAAGCCGCGCCGGACGTTCTCGCAGCACCCCGGACGGCAGACGTCGTACCAGGGGCCCAGATCGGTCAGGTGCGGGCGCCGCTCCGGCTCCACCGCCTGCATGCGCTCCTCGAGCAGGTCGACCAGGCTGGTCACGAAGGCCTCGTGCGCACCCGGAGTCCGGGTCCGCACCGCATGCAGCCCGGCCTCGCCGGCGGCCTCCATCGCTTCCTCGTCCAGGTCCCAGAGCACCTCCATGTGGTCGCTGAGGAAGCCCAGCGGGACCACGGCGACGGCCTTCACGCCCTCAGCGGGCAGCTCGGCGATGCGGTCGCAGACGTCCGGCTCCAGCCACGGCTGCGAGGGCGGACCGGAGCGGGACTGGTAGACCAGCTCCCAGCCGGTCTCCGCACCGGCCTGCCCGTCGGCCCGCAGCTGCTCGATGATCTGCCCGCCGACGGCCCGATGCTGGGCCGCATAGGCGCCGCCCTCGCCCAGGCCCAGCCCCTGCGGGCCTGAACGCTCGGCGTCGGCGGTCGGGATCGAGTGGGTGGCGAAGAGCACGCGGATCTCGTCCGGAGCCAGGCCCTCCTCCGCGAATCCGCGCAGCGCATCGGCCACGCCCTCGGCGAAGGGCTGGACGAACCCGGGGACGTCGAAGAACTGGCGGACCTTGTCGATCTGCACCGTCCCGGCGAGTCCGGTGTCCAGCACCGCTCGGGCGAAGTCCTCCCGGTACTGGCGGCAGCTGGAGTAGGAGCTGTAGGCGCTGGTCGCCACGGCCAGCAGGCGGGTGTGCCCGGCCTCGGCCGCCTCCTTCACCGTGTCCTCGAGGTAGGGCGTCCAGTTCCGGTTGCCCCAGTAGACGGGGTGCTGCAGACCGCGGCGCCGCATCTCGGCCTCGATCGCCGCCCGCAGCTGCCGGTTGTGCTCGTTGATCGGACTCACGCCGCCGAAGTGGCGGTAGTGGACGGCGACCTCCTCCAGGCGCTCGTCCGGGATGCCCCGCCCGCGGGTGACGTTGCGCAGGAACGGCAGGACGTCGTCCTGCCCCTCGGGCCCGCCGAAGCCGGCCAGCAGGATCGCATCGTACTCCTGTGCGGAGGAGACGTGCGGCGCGCCGGGGGCCGAGGCCTCCGTGGCGAAGGGCACCTCGGCGTGCTGGACGTCGTCGGGCCGGGAGCCCCCGGCTGTTGGAATCGAATCTGACATGGTGTCGGTCCTCTCGTTGTCGGTCAGCTGTCTGCGACGGTCGGCGGCGGAATCATGCCGCCAGGATCAGCAGGATCGTCAGCGCGGCGCCGGCCGCGTAGTTGATCCAGAGGAAATGGCGCCAGCCCCGATGCGCGCGGTCGGCCTGGGCGTCGGTGAGGCTGCGGTGCGGGAACGCCGCGGCCAGGTACGGCAGCACGAGCAGCCCGGCCAGAGCACCGGGCCAGCCGGCGCCGATCACCAGGATCCCCGACGCCGTCCAGAGCGTCAGGGCGAACCGCACGGTCCGGCGGGCGCCCAGCGCCGTGCCGATGGAGCTGATCCCCGCCTCGCGGTCCGGGCCGATGTCCTGCACCGCGCCGAAAGCATGGCTGGCGACGCCCCAGAGCAGGAAGGCGCCCAGCGCGCAGCCGACGACGGCGTCGACCTCGGCGTCGACCAGGGCCAGCCCGTAGGCCGCCGGGGTGACGAAGTGCAGGCTGGAGGTCAGCGAGTCCAGCACCGGGATCTCCTTGGTCCGCAGCGGGGGCGCGGAGTAGGCCACCAGGGCCACGAGGCTCACCGCGAGCACGGCCCACGACGCCGGATCGCCGAGCAGGACCAGCGCCGCCACGAAGGGCAGCATCAGCAGAGCACTGACCACCAGCATCGGACGGTGCAGCCGCGGAGACAGCAGCGCACCCTCGGCGCCGCCCTTGCGCGGATTGGCCAGGTCGGAGGCATGGTCGAAGACATCGTTGATCCCGTACAGCGCCAGGTTGTAGGGGATCAGGAAGAACACGGTGCCGACGATCAGCGCGAGGTCCACGCTCCCGCCGCCCAGCAGACAGGCGGCGGCGAAGGGGTAGGCGGTGTTGATCCAGCTCAGCGGTCGCGAGGATCTCAGCAGGTCAGCGATCATGCGACCTCCTGCGCGACGTCGCAGGCTCGAGCAGCACCCACAGGGCCGGCAGCAGGATCGCCGCGGCCACCGGATAGGCGAAGTCCTCGACCGGCGCCAGCCCGAGGCGCACGCCGGAGATGACCTCCTCGGCATAGCTGAACAGGCCGACCGCGATCATCAGATTGTCGAAGACCGCGGTGAGCACGAGCAGCACGACGGCGGCCAGCCCGGCCGCCGGGAGCATCACGGCGGCCGCTCGGCGCCGTCCGTCCCCGCGGCGGTGGACGACGGCGGCCGCCCCCGCGACCAGCGTGGCGGCGACCAGGAACATCGCACAGAGCAGCGGATACGTCGTCGGGTTCATCGGCGAGCACCCCGCAGGAAGCGCTGGGCGCCCAACGTCAGCACCATCGTCAGGTGGCAGAGGAAGAGCAGGAAGAACAGCTCCTCCAGCGGCAGCTGGGGAGCGAGCATCACTCCCGTCATGTACGGACCGTCTCCATGGAGGAAGACCCCCAGGGAGATGCCGGCGAGATCCCAGGCCAGGAAGAAGACCAGGCCGGCGGCCAGCACGACCGCCGCACGCCGCGGGTCCCGGAAGATGAAGAGCTCGAAGCGTCGGTCGATCAGCAGCATTCCCGCAGTCGAGAGGACCAGCGCGGCGAGGTAGAGGACGCTCATCATCGCCTCCCCCATGCTCCGCCTCCCGATTCGCCGTGCGCGTCCCGGCGCAGCGCCGTGCGCACCAGCTCCGCGCTGATCAGACACATCGGCACGCCGATGCCGGGCATCGTCGTCGCCCCGGCATAGTACAGCCCGCCGAGCTTCGGCGAACGGACGGGACCGCGCAGGAAGGCGCTCTGCCGCAGCGTATGAGCCGGCCCGAGAGCTCCGCCGCGCCACGCGCCGAAGTCTCGGGCGAAGTCCTCCGGCCCGATGCTGCGGCGCACGACGACGCGTCCGGCGAGGTCGTCGATGCCCGCCCAGTCTCCGATCTGCTCGATCGCCTCGTCGACGATGCGCTCCACCGCCGCGTCCCCGGCCCCGTCGACGCCCCCGGATCCGAGGCCGACGTCGGCGCGGGTGGGGATGAGCACGAAGAGGTTCTCATGGCCCGGCGGCGCGACGTCGTCGGTGGCGCTGGGACGGCACACGTAGATCGACCGCGGCGCCCCGCCGGACGGCCGCCGTCCGGCGATCTCGTCGAACCCGCGCTGCCAGTCGTCGGTGAACAGCAGCGAGTGATGGGCCAGCTCCGGCAGCTCGCCCTCGACGCCCAGCAGAGCCAGCACCGCACCCGGGCCGGGGTCCAGACGTCGCCACCGGCGGGCGGAGCGGGTCCGGTGCCGGGGCCGGAGCAGCTCGGTCTCGGTGACGTGCATGTCCGCGGCGGAGACCACGACGTCGGCTTCCACGAACTCCCGCCGGCCGTCGTCGGCGATCAGATGTACTCCGGTGACGCGCCCGCCGGACTCGGCGATGTGCCGGACCCGGCATCCGGTGCGCAGCACCGCGCCCTGTTCCTCGGCCATCCGTGCCACCGCCCGCACCACCGCGCTGAATCCCCCGCGCGGGTGCAGCACGCCTTGGGCGACGTCGAGATGACTCATCAGGTGATAGAGGCTGGGGGCGTCCGACGGGGACGTGCCGAGGAAGACCGCGGGATACCCCAGGATCTTGCGGAGCCGCTCGTCGCCGACATGACGGGCGATGAACCTGTCGAGCGGCTCGCCCAGCAGCCGCAGCAGCCGCGGCAGTCGTCGCACCAGCGCGGGATCGAGGAAGTCCCGCGGCGAATCGTAGAGCGTATGCAGCAGACGGTCGACGGCGAGCCGGTGGGTCTCCGCCGCGGAGTCGAGATACGTGTCCAGCGAGTCCGAGGGGCCCGTCAGCTCGAGCAGGGCCTCGCGCGCACCGTCGGCCGGGAGGTCGAACGCCTCGTCGCGCCCCTCGAAGAAGACCCGATAGGACGGGTCGAGCCGGAGGAGTTCGAGCTGGTCGGCCGCCGTGGTGCCGAACTCGGCGAAGAAGCGATCGAAGACTTCGGGCATGAGATACCACGACGGACCGGTCTCGAAGCGGAAGCCGTCGTGCGTCCATTCGCCGGCGCGGCCGCCGAGCGCGTCGCGCGCCTCGAAGACGGTCACGTCCAGCCCCTCGCGGGCCAGCAGCGCGGCGGCGGCGAGCCCCGAGAACCCTCCGCCGACCACTGCGGCGGTGCGCGGACGCCGGCCGCGCGGCGCGCTCATCGGGCGCCCCCGACCGCACCGTCGACCAGAGCCCCGAGGACGATGCGCGCCTTGGCTCGGCGGGGCACCGAGACCCGACGACGCTGCAGCTCGGCGGCAGAGGTGCGGCGCAGGCGCACGGCGAGCTCCTCGAAGAGCCCCGCGGCCAGGGCGGTGGCACGACGAGATCCGCGGGGAAGCATGGCGATGGCCCGGCGCGCGGCGACGAGGTCCGCGTCGATGTCGGCGAGGATCTCGGACTTTCGCGCCTCTCCCAGCTCGCCGGGCTCGGTGCCGGGGAAATACGCGCGTCCCAGCAGCTGGGCGTCCTCGCCCAGGTCACGGAGGAAGTTGATCTTCTGGAAGGCCGCGCCCAGCCGTGCGGCTCCCGCCTCGAGAGGCTCCTGCTCCACCTCAGCGGCCCGATGACCGCGCAGGAAGACGCGCAGACACATCAGCCCCACGACTTCCGCCGATCCGTGCACGTAGCTGCGGTACTGCTCCTCGCTCAACGAGCGCACCGGCTCGAGATCGCGACGCATCGAGCGGAAGAAGGCCTCGACGAGGGAATCCTCGATCCCCGCCGAGCGAGCGGTGGTCACGAAGGCGTGGACGATGAGATCGGCGCTGTATCCCGACCGCCGAGCGGACAGCACCTCGGCCTCGAGGGCGTCGAGCGCGGCCCGACGAGCCGAAGGGTCCAGCCCCGCCTCCTCAGCAGTGCCGTCGACGAGCTCGTCGGCCACGCGGACCAGTGCGTAGACGCTCCGGATGCCGACGCGCTCGTCCGGAGGCAGAAGGGCCGCGGCCAGCCCGAAGGAGGTCGAATACCCGCGGATGACCCGTGCGGCCGCCGACTCGGCGGTCCGCGAGTAGAGGCTCAGCGGCGTCATGGCAGACACGGCGGTCATGGCGCACCTCCCGAGGTCGAGGGGACGGCACCCGCGCCGCCCGCCTGGTAGAGATCCATCTGCGCGACCTGCTCGACCAGCCAGGGGGAGAAGACCTGCGGTACGGCCTCCACGGCGGCGCGGAGCCGCTCGGGCGTGGTCCAGGTCAGCTCGGCGACCTCGTCGGGGTTCGGCCGAGGGTCGGCATTCGTCGTCGCACGGACCACCGGGCAGATCTCATGCTCGACCACCCCGGAGGCGTCGGTGGCACGATAGCGGAAGTCGGGCAGCACGACCTCGAGGCCGTCGACCGTCAGGCCCAGCTCGTGCCGAGCATGCCGACGCACGGCGTCCTCCACGGCCTCCTCCGGCGCGGGGTGACCGCAGAAGGAGTTCGTCCACACTCCCGGCCAGGTACGTTTGTGCAGCGCCCGGCGGGTCAGGAGGATCTGCCCCGACGAGGTCAGGACATGGCAGGAGAAGCCCAGATGCAGGGGCGTCTGCTCGGAGTGCACCGTGTGCTTGGGCGCGGCCCCGCACGGGTGCCCGTCGCGCGTCAGCAGCACGACCTCGTCGGGCCTCTCGTCTCCCATGGACCGACCTCACTCGTTTAGCCTAGCTAGTAATCAACTCAGCTGATAATAACTCAAGGAAGTCTCATGGCGCACCACCCTGACCCAGCGGACGACGCCGAAGGGTTCTCCATGCTCGACCCGCGGGTGATGGATCCGGAGGAGGATCTGGCCCCGCACGGGCACCTCCCGACGCACGAGATGGACCAGATCGTCGACGTGCTCGAAGCCCTGCGGCGCTGGCGTCTCGCCGAGCGCCGGATGAACGAGGCGTCGCGCCGCTACATGCAGCTCGGCGAGACGGACATGCGGGCGCTCCGCTTCCTCATCTCCGCACAGCGCCACGAGACGCTGGCCACGCCCAGCGACCTCGCGAGGCACCTGGAGATCTCGACGGCCTCGGTGACCAAGCTCCTCGACCGGCTGGCCGCGCAGGATCACATCCGACGTCTCCCCCACCCCGACGACCGACGAAGCACCGCCGTCGAGGTCGCCGAGGAGACGCGCCGCGCGGCGCGACGGTCCGTCGGACGCACCCACGCCGCCCGATTCCGGGCCGCGGCGGACCTCGCCCCCGAAGAGCGCGACGTCGTGATCAGGTTCCTCGACGCCCTCTCCTCGTCCGAGGCCCCGCCTCCGCCGTGATCTCCGACGGCGTGACCTCGGGCACACCGCGGAATCAGCGACGCCGTCGGCCCGTTGCCCCGTCGAGTGAGACCGGGCAGGCGCCCGGCAGACCCTCGCGAAAGGACCTCCGGATGACGACCCCCGTCGATGAGCAGACCGCAGCGCAGAAGCTCTTCTCCCCCGCCCGCCTGGGCGCCGTCGAGCTGGACAACCGCCTGGTGATGGCACCGCTGACCCGCATCCGCGCCGGCGAGGACGGCGTGCCCACCGAGGCGATGGTCAGCTACTACGCCCAGCGCGCCTCGCTGGGGATGATCGTCACCGAGGGCACCTTCCCCGTCGGCGAGGGCCGCACCTGGATCGGCCAGCCCGGCATCGAGACGTCGGCGCAGATCGCCGGCTGGCGGAAGGTCGCCGACGCCGTCCACGCCGCCGGCGGCACGATCGTCATGCAGCTCATGCACGGCGGCCGCATCGGCCACCCTCTGGTCTCCACCACCGGCCGGGTCACCGCCCCCTCGGCGCTCGCCGCCCCCGGTCAGATCCGCACGCCCGAGGGCAAGGACGAGCACCCGGTGCCGCATGCGCTGACCACGGATGAGGTCGGCGAGACGATCGAGCAGTTCGTCGCCGGCGCCCGGAACGCGATCGCCGCCGGCATGGACGGGGTGCAGATCCACGGCGCCAACGGCTATCTGCTGCACGAGTTCACCGCCCCCTCGACCAACACCCGCACCGACCCGTACGGCGGCTCCCCGGAGAACCGTGCTCGGCTGTCGGTCGACGTCGCCGCCGCAGTGTCCGCGGCGATCGGGGCCGACCGCACCGGCATCCGGCTCTCCCCGCAGCACAACATCCAGGGCGCGCTGGAGGAGGACGCCGACGACGCGCTGGCCACCTACCGCGCGCTGGCCGAGGGGCTGGCGCCGCTGGGTCTGGCCCACGTCGACGTGCTCCACGCCGAGCCGGCCGGCGAGCTGGTCCAGGCCATCCGTCGCGTCTCCGGCGCCCCGCTGGTCGCCAACACCGGCTTCAGCGTGCAGACCACCCGCGAGGAGGCGATCACGCTGGTCGCCGACGACGTCGCCGAGGCGGTCGGCGTCGGGCGGTCGGCGATCGCCAACCCTGACCTGGCCCGCCGGTGGGAGCTCGACGCCGAGGAGAACGCTCCGGTGCCGGAGACCTTCTACGTCGGCGGCGAGCGCGGCTACACCGACTACCCGACGCTCGAGGAGACGGCGGAGACGGCGGAGACCCTGCAGAACTGATCGCCGGGGTCCGACCGCGGCGGGATCATCGCTCGACCACGGTGAAGGTGATCCGGTGGTGTCCGGTGGCCGCATTGGGGATCGGCTCGGTCCGCTCGGCGGTCTGCACCGTGCCCGCGCGATCGATCGCGCGCACGGTGACGGCGTGCTGTCCCGGCTCGACGTCGCGGAACTCATGGCGCCACTGCCGCCACGTGTCGATCGAGACCTCCTCGGCGAGCTCCACCTCCTGCCAGCCGCCGTCGTCGAGCCGGACGTCCACGCGCGCGACGCCGACATGCTGAGCCCAGGCGGTGCCGGCCACGACGACCGTGCCGGCGGGGACCTCCTCGAGCGCACCGGGCACCTCGATGCGCGAGGCCACCAGGATCGGCGCCCGCGCGTCCCATCCCCGGTCCGTCCAGTAGGCGGTCTCCCGGTCGAAGCGGGTCACCTTCAGCTCGACGACCCATTTCGTCGCCGAGACGAAGCCGTAGAGCCCGGGCACGACCAGACGGGCGGGGAACCCGTGCTCGCGGGGGAGCGGCTCGCCGTTCATGCCCACCGCCAGCAGCGACCCCCGTTCGTCGGCGAGCGCCTCCAGCGGCGTCGAGGCGGTGAATCCGTCCACGGAGCGGGAGAGCACCATGTCGGCCTCGGGCAGCGGCCGGGCGCGCTCCAGCAGTCGGCGCACCGGATGGCCCAGCCAGGTGGCGTTGCCCACCAGCTCCCCACCCACCGGGTTGGAGACGCAGGCCAGGGTGATGTGGTGCTCCTCCATCGGCAGCTCGAGCATCTCGGCCATGTCGATCTCGACCTCCTGCTCGACCATGCCGGTGATCCGCAGCGTCCACTCCTCCGGGAGCAGCTCGGGGACCACCAGGGCCGTGTCGATGCGGTAGAAGTCGTCGGTGGGCGTCACGAAGGGCACCACGCCGTCGACGTCGACGGCGGCGCCGTCGGGAATCGCCGCAGCACGCACGACGGGATCCGGCAGCACCATGCGCACTGCGCGACCGCCGATCTCTCGGCCGACGATGCTGACCGACCGACCGAAGGCGAGCGAGGCCGCGCCGACCGCCGTCGCCGCGCCGGCCAGGCCGAGGAAGGCGCGCCGAGCCGTGCGCACGGCGTCGGGGTCCACCTCGCCCGGAGACGATGAGGACGCCCATCCGGCCGCGGCACGACGGACGAGCAGCACCAGCGTCGTCACGCCGATCGCCGACCCCACGAACGTGGGGACGACGTCGACCGGATCGGTCTCGGGTCGCCGGAGCACCAGCGCGGCCAGCGCGGCCCCGGCGACGGTGAAGACCGCCACGGCGAGGCCGAGCCGCCGCCGGGCGACCACGCCGATGCCGACGGCGAGCAGCAGTCCGCCGAGGGTCATCCCGACGAGCAGCACAGTCTTGTTCGCGCTGCCGAAGGTGGAGATCGCGAAGTCCTGCAGGGCCGGCGGCGTCACCTCGATGAGCGTCGATCCCAGAGCCACCAGCGGCGCGGCCGTGGGCGCGAAGAACCGCGCCGCCGCGTCGGCGACGCCGAGGAACACCACAGTGGCCAGCACCCCGGCCGCCGCATGCCGCAGGGCCCCGCCGCGCATCCGGCGGCGGGGCCCTGCAGTCGTCGATCTGCTCGTCACATGTTCCATGCTCGGTGTTCGGACCGAGTCCGGCGGTCGGATGGGTGCGCCGCCGTCACAGCTCAGCGACCATCACCGGATCGCTGGTCGGCTGGGGGGAGCCGCCCTCGGGCTCGAGGGTCACTCCGAAGGTCGCCGACTCGCCGAAGTCCTGACCGGTGACCATGGAGGGACCCTGGGCAGACATCAGGCCGACGTCGTGCGCGCCGTCCTCGTCGATGATCCACATCTGCAGGTCCTCGGACTCTCCGGGGTCCTCCACCTGGTGCGGCATGACCATCATCGCCTGCTGCTCCACCGAATAGGAGAGCGTCACCTGCGCACCGTCGGGCGTCTCCATCCGCCGCGTATCCAGGTCGGGCGCACCCAGGAGGCTCTCGGCCTGCTGCCGCTGGGACTCCATCTCCTCCACCTGCGCCTGCAGGTCCTGTCGATCCTGATGCGCGTCGAGGGCGACGCCGCCGAGGACGACGGCGACCAGCAGCAGCACCGAGGCGGCCAGGGCGAAGAGCATGGCGGGTCCACGGCGTGGAGGGCGCGTCCGGGCCCCGACGGTGCCGGCGGAGGCCTCGTCGGCGGCGGAAGTGCCCTGCTCCCGGACCGCGCCGGGCTCAGCGGCCGTCTGCCCGGTCGCCGCGGGGATCTCCAGGATGGCCCGCTCGACGTCGTCGGACGGTACGACGGGTTCATCGGTCGCGGCCAGCAGCCCCATGGTCTCCTCGAAGGAGGCGACCTCCTCGCGGAAGGACTCGTCCTGGGCCCACAGTCGGTCGGCCTCGGCCTGCTCCGACTCGGAGAGACCGCCGAGCACACGGCCGGCGGCAAGGTATTCGCGATCAGCGTCCATCGGCCACCCCCAGGTCTGCTCGCAGTCGTCTCATCCCGTCACGGATCCTCGTCTTGACCGTCCCGAGCGGAACCCCGAGACGCGCGGCGACCTCCCGGTGACTCAACTCCTGGTAGTAGGCCAGGGCGATCGCCTGCGCCTGATCCTCCGGGATCCCTCGGAGGGCCGTCGCCGCGCGGGCGGACTCTACGCGGTCGAGCGCCGCCGACGAGGCGTCGGGCACCTCCGAGTGGGCCGCACGCATTCCCTCCGAGTAGTCGCGGTCCTGCTGGGACTGCACCGACCGGACGCGGTCGATGGCCCGGCGGCGACACATGGTCGTCAACCAGGCCCGACCGCTTCCGCGGCCGGGATCGTAGCTCGAGGAATCGGACCAGACGTCGGTGAAGACCTCCTGGAGGACCTCCTCAGCCAGGGAGCGATTGTGCAGCACGCGCATGGCGACAGCCAGCAGGATCGCTCCCTGGTGCCGATAGAGGTCCTCGAACGCGGCGACGTCGCCTGCGGCGACGCGACACAGAAGGGAACCGCAGATGTCGCCGCTGTCCGCGTCCGTCTGCGGCGGATCGGCGGACGATCTGGACTCATGCATGGGTCAAGCATGCCAGGTCAGCGCCCGGGGCACGACGCACGCGGCGCCGTGTGTCGGCGATGGCGTCGTGCCCCGATGCCGACCGTGCGACGCCGAAGCGCCCGCAGGCTTCTGCTGAGAACCGGCAGCACCGAAGGTCACTGCTCGGCACCCTCGGGCATCAGCACACCGTCGATCATGTAGACGGTGGCGTTGGACGTCTGCACTCCGCCGCACACCAGGCCGGCGTCGTCGAACATCAGCTCCTCGCCTTCGCCGTCGATCGTCACCGTGGCGCCATTGACGGTCTCGTGCTCGCCGGCGATCTCATCGGGGGACAGCTGACCGGGGATGACGTGGTATGTCAGCACGTCGGTCAGGGCCTGGGAGTCCTCGGCGAGTGCGTTCAGGTCCTCCTCGGGGACGTCGGCGAAGGCGTCGTCGACCGGCGCCAGGACCGTGAACTCGTCGCCGTTCAGGGTGTCGACCAGGTCGACGTCCGAGTTCAGCTCGCCGGAGACTGCGTCGGTCAGCGTGGTCAGCATCGGGTTGTTCGAGGCTGCGGTGGCCACCGGGTCCTGGGCCATGCCCTCGACCGAGCCGTCGCCGTCCGGCACCTGCTCGGCATAGTCCGAGCACTGCGAGCCGACCAGATTCGCCGCCGGGTCCATCTCGGCGGAGTCTTCGGAGGACTCCATGTCCTCCGACGGGCTCTCCGAGCCTTCCATGTCCTGCGACTCCTCGCCGGACATCGAGCTCTCCTCCTGAGTCATCTCGTCGCCGCCGTCGGCGGAGCCGTCGCCGCCGCCGTCGCCGCAGGCCGTCAGCCCCAGCAGCGCGACCGCGCCGATGCCGAGCAGGGTCGTCGTGGAACGCATCTGAGTCTTCATCGTGGGTCTCCCTCACGGTCGGATCCGCCGGAGGCCTCTCCCCCGGACGGTCAGCGGCGACTCCTCGTCGCGCTGTGTCCCGGTGTTCGGAGCATCGGGCCCGTCGGATTGGTCGACGCTGCGCGGAGACGCCTCCGGATCCCGAAACATTACAGATGTAATGTTCAGTGCTACGATGGCTTCGCCGGGCCGCGAACGGCCCGGAAGGACGGTCAGCGCCTCCGCCGCCGATATGCCCCAGGCGGCCCATCTGACGAGATGATCCCGCTGCGCCCCGCCGTCCCGCGCAGCGATGCGGAAGGTCCAGGGACGATGTCCTCGCATCCCCATCAGAACCTCGACGCGCCGTCGCGCGCATCCCGAGCCGGAGCCCGCCAGTGGCTGGGCCTGGCCACCCTCGTGCTGCCGGTGCTGCTGATCTCCATCGACATGACCGTGCTCAGCTTCGCCGTGCCGCACCTCAGCGAAGCACTGGCCCCGAGCGGCGAGCAGCTGCTGTGGATCGTCGACATCTACGGCTTCATGCTCGCCGGCCTGCTGGTCACCATGGGCTCGCTGGGCGACCGCATCGGACGACGCCGGCTGCTGCTGGTCGGCGCGGCCGCCTTCGGCGTCGCCTCGGCCGCCGCCGCGCTCAGCCCGAACCCGGAGGTGCTGATCGCCGCCCGCGCGGTGCTCGGCCTGGCCGGAGCCACGCTGATGCCCTCGACGCTCTCGCTGATCCGCCACCTCTTCCCCGACGAGCGGCAGCGCACCGTCGCCATCGCCGTCTGGGGCTCGGCCTTCTCCGCCGGTGCGGCCCTGGGGCCGATCGTCGGGGCGGTGCTGCTGGAGCACTTCTACTGGGGCTCGGTCTTCCTGATCAACGTCCCGGTCGTCGCGCTCCTGCTGGTGACCGTGCCCCTGCTGGTCGGCGAGTCCCGCACACCGACGCCGGGCGGACTCGATCCGCTGAGCGTGGTGCTCTCGCTGGTCGGCATGCTCGCGGCGGTCTTCGGCCTGAAGAAGCTCGCCGAGGGCGAGGTCGGCGTCCTGCCGATCGCCGCCCTGGCGGCCGGTGTCGGGCTGGTCACGCTCTTCGTCCGGCGGCAGAAGCGGCTGACGGATCCGCTGATCGACCTCGAGCTCTTCGCCGTGCCCCGGTTCCGCGCCGGGGTGATGGGCAACTTCCTGCTGGTCTTCGCGATGGTCGGCTCACTGTTCTTCCTCTCCCAGCTGCTGCAGCTGGGCTACGGGATGCGTCCGCTGCACGCCTCGCTGGTGCTGGTGCCCGGGCTGATCATCTCCGTGGTCGCCAGCTTCATCGTCATCCCGATCGCGCGACGCACCTCGCTGCGCACCGCCATCGTCGGCGGCATCCTGATCAACGCCGCCGGGTTCGTCGTGCTGGCGCTGGTGCCGACCGCCGACGGCGCCGTCGTCGCGCTCTGCGCCTTCGCTCTGCTGGGACTGGGCTCCGGTCTGGCCGAGACGATGACCAATGACGCCATCCTCACCGCCGCACCGCCGGACCGGGCGGGCGCGGCCTCGGCGATCTCCGAGACCGCCTACGAGCTCGGCGGTGCGCTGGGCGTCGCTGTGCTGGGCAGCGTGCTCTCGGCCGGCTACACCGCCCATCTGGGCGACGTCGAGGGTCTCGGCGGCCCGATGCCGGAGGCCGCGACACAGACGCTGGGCGGGGCGGTATCGGCCGCCGAGCAGATGGGCGGCTCGGCCGGCGAGGCCCTGCTGACTGCGGCCCGGGCGGCCTTCATCGACGGCGTGCACCTGACCAGCGCGATCGCCGCGGTCTTCGTGCTCGCAGCCGCGGTGCTGGTGGGTGCGCAGCTGCGCCGTCGCTGACCCTCCCCCGTCCGGCGTCGGTTGTCGTGGGGCTGTGAGATGTCGTGGCGCTATAGCACTACGACATCTCACAGCCCTGCGACACGTGGGGTCCTCCGGACACGGAACCGCCGCAGACCCCCGACCCCACACGCCCCGGGCCCGCGCAGATCGAACCCGCGCACCTCGCCCCGCACACAGAACCGGCCCCCGACGATCGCACGAGGCGATCGTCGGGGGCCGGTCTGCTGCGGTTCAGCTCACCGTCGTGCACGCATCATGCGGCACGGGCGGGAGTCTCCGCTGGGGTTCAGGAGGGGGTTGACGTCCTCCGCCTGCAGGCCCTTCGGGCCGCGGGCGGTCTCGAACTCCACCTTCTGATTCTCCTCGAGGGTACGGAACCCGGAGCTCTGGATCGCGCTGAAGTGCACGAAGACGTCGTCCGAGCTGTCGTCGGGTGCGATGAACCCGTAGCCCTTCTCAGCGTTGAACCATTTCACGGTGCCAGTGGCCATTGTGTTTCCTTACTCTACTTCCGATGCACCGATCTCACGATGCTTGTCCCGCGCCCACCCTGGCCGGGCCGGACGCGGCGTTCATGAAGGCCGCTGGACTGTGGGGAACGACGTCTGCTGTGCGTCTGATCAGCGTACGCGCAACCTGCGCGCGACGTCGTGGAAAGTCTTGAGTGGTCAATCATCGGCACACCCTCCCGCCGCGGCGGGCGATGCGCTACTCACCAGCCTACGCCATCACACCGGCTGAGTCGATGACCGAGCCCTCCTCAGTCTCCGCGGATTCGGCCGATCCCCCGCGATGCCGTTCGAAGCGGACCATCATCGCCTTGAACCCGGGGGTGTTCGACTCGCGGGCCACCAGCTCCCGATGGACCAGCTCGTTGGCCTCCGGGTAGTAGGCCGCCGCGCAGCCGCGCGCCGTCGGATATCCCACCAGCCGGTAGCGTTCGCCGCGCAGCTCGCGACCGCGGAAGACCGAGACGACGTCGACCAGGTCCCGGTCGGCGAAGCCCAGGGCGGCCAGGTCGTCGGGATGGATCAGAATCACCCGGCGCGCGTCGGAGATGCCGCGGTAGCGGTCGTCGAGGCCGTAGATGGTGGTGTTGTACTGGTCGTGCGAGCGCATCGTCTGCAGCACCAGATGGCCTTCCGGCGCGGCCAGGTACTCGAGGCCGGAGACGGTGAACGCCGCGCGTCCGTCCTCGGTGTCGAAGGAGCGGCTGTCCCGCGGCGCATTGGGCAGCACGAAGCCGTACTTCTGCCGGATCCGGCGGTTGAAGTCCTCGGTGCCGGGGATCACTCGCGAGGCGTGGTCGCGGATGACGTCATAGTCCTCGCCCATGGCCCGCCAGTCGACGACGTGGTCCTCGCCGAGCATCGCCTGCGCCATCCGAGAGATGATCACCGGCTCGGCCAGCAGGTGGTCGGAGACCGGCTCCAGCCGCCCCTGGGTGGAGCTGATGACCGACATCGAGTTCTCCACCGAGAGGAACTGCCGGCCGCCGGGGTGCTTGTCGTCGCGGTCGGAGCGGCCCAACGTCGGCAGGATCAGCGCCGTGCCGCCGTGCACCACATGCGAACGGTTCGGCTTGGTGGAGACCTGCACCGTCAGTCCCGTCCGGCGCATGCCGGTCTCCATCATCCGGGTGTCGGAGTTCGCGCGGGCCAGGTTGCCGCCCATGGAGACGAAGACGTCGACCTCGCCGTCGGCCATCGCCTGCATCGCCTCGGTGGAGTCGTACCCCACCTTCCGCGGCGTCTCGAGGCCGAACTCCGCGTCGAGACGCTGGTGGAAGCTCTCCGGCATCTGCTCCCAGACGCCGAAG
The DNA here is from genome assembly GCF_000220985.1 of Nesterenkonia sp. F. Lineage (GTDB taxonomy): Bacteria > Actinomycetota > Actinomycetes > Actinomycetales > Micrococcaceae > Nesterenkonia. The sequence continues at coordinate 2,843 of NZ_AFRW01000016.1, read as the reverse complement.
GTGCGGTCGCCCTGGACATTGGAGTGACCGCGGACCGGGCAGGGGCCGGCGCCGGGCTTGCCGATGTTGCCCTGCAGCAGCAGCACGTTGACGATCTCACGGATGGTGTCCACCGAGTGGGGCTGCTGGGTGAGCCCCAGCGCCCAGCAGACCACCGTCGCCTTCGAGTCGAGGAGCATCTGCCCGACCCGTTCGATCTCCGCACGGGTCAGCCCGGTGGCGGCCTCGATCTCGTCCCAGTCGATCTCGGCGCGGGCGGCTCGGTACTCGGCGAACCCGCGGGTCTTCTCCTCCAGGAACCGGTGGTCGAGCACGGTGCCGGGGCTCTCCTCCTCTGCGGCCAGCAGCAGGTGCCCCAGCGCCTGGAAGAGCGCCTGGTCGCCGCCGACCTTGATCTGGAGATGCTCGTCGGAGACCCGGTGGCCGTCGCCGATCAGCCCGCTGGGGGTCTGCGGGTCCTTGAAGTTCATCAGGCCGGCCTCGGGCAGCGGATTCACGGCCACGACCTTGCCGCCGTTCTTCCGCGCCTCAGTCAGCGAGCCGAGCATGCGCGGGTGGTTGGAGCCGGGATTCTGCCCGACGACCAGCACCAGCTCGGACTGCTCGACGTCCTCCAGGGTGACGGTCCCCTTGCCCACGCCCAGCGTCGGGGTCAGCGCCGCGCCCGAGGACTCATGGCACATGTTCGAGCAGTCCGGCAGGTTGTTCGTCCCCAGCGACCGGGCCATCAGCTGGTACATGAAGGCGGTCTCGTTGGCGGTGCGGCCGGAGGTGTAGAAGACGCAGCGGTCCGGCGTCGTCGCCCGGACGTGCTCGCCGATCGTCGCGAAGGCCTCGTCCCAGCTGATCGGCCGGTAGTGGGTGTCGCCCTCGCGCAGGACCATCGGGTGAGTGATGCGGCCGGCCTGCCCGAGCCAGTAGTCGGTGGCCTCCTCCAGCTCGGCGATCGAGTGCTCGGCCCACCACTCCGGGGTGGCCACCCGCTGGGTGTTCTCCTCGGCGAGCGCCTTGGCGCCGTTCTCGCAGAACTCCACATGCTTGCGCGCGCCCTTGATCGACTCCGGCCAGGCACAGCCGGGGCAGTCGATGCCGTCGGGCTGGTTCACCCGGTAGAAGGACCGCACCGTCCGGCTCACGCCGCCCTGCGTCAGACCGCGGGCGAAGGAGACTCCGACGGCGGTCAGCCCGGCCGCCGAGCGCTTCGGCGCCGAGACGCTCAGCGCGTCCTCGTCGATCTCCTCGACCTCGACCCGACGGCCGCGGACGCCGTCGCCGGTCTCCTCGAGCTCGTCGGAGGTCGCTTCACCGTGACGTCCGTGGATCAGTCCCATGCCGCCATTGTCCCAGAGGACCCCGTCCAGTGACATACCTCACCGGCGATTCACGGCGCCGGAACCGGGTCAGCCGTCGGCGGCCTCTGCGGCGGCGTCCGAAGCGCCGCCCTCCGACTCGCCGCCGGCCTGCTCGTCCGTGAGCTCCACGATCCGCTCGGGATGGGTGTAGATGTTCGCCCCCGAGCCGCGCGAGAAGCCGACCAGCGTCAGCCCGGCGCGCTCGGCGAGGTCCACGGCCGTCGACGACGGCGCCCCGACGGCGGCGAGCAGCTCCATGCCGGCGAGCGCGGCCTTCTGCACCAGCTCGAAGGAGGCCCGCCCGGAGACCTGCAGGGCAGTGCCGGTCAGCGGCAGACGGTGGTCCATCAGCGCCCAGCCGACGACCTTGTCCACCGCATTGTGCCGGCCGACATCTTCGCGCAGACAGAGCAGCTCGCCGTCGCCGGTGAAGATCCCGGCGGCGTGGACTCCCCCGGTGCGATCGAAGATCGACTGCGCCGCGCGCAGCGTGTCCGGCAGGTCCATCAGCGTCTGCGCGCCGAGGCGCAGTCGAGGCCCCCCGGCGGGGCGCTCGGGCAGCGTCTTCTCCACCGCATCGATGGAGGTGGTCCCGCAGATGCCGCAGGCCGAGGTGGTCACCACCTCGCGGCGGCGGCCCACCGGCACGCGCTCCAGCCCGGGGGCCAGCGCGGCGTCGATGACGTTGTAGGTCTGCAGCCCGTCCTCGTCGGTGCCGACGCAGTAGCGCAGCCCGCGCAGCTCCTCGGCCGCTCCGATGATCCCCTCGGAGACCAGGAAGCCGGCGCAGAGCTCGAAGTCATGACCGGGGGTGCGCATCGTGACGACGAAGGATTCGCCGGCCAGGCGCAGCTCCATGGGCTCCTCCACGGCGACGACGTCGGCGCGGGTGCGCACCGCGCCGTCGCGGCTCAGTCGGGTCACGCGGTGGCGCTGGGTCAGGCGTCCCATGCGGCCTCCCCTCGGTCGGCGGTCCAGGGCAGCAGGTGCAGTCTTGCAGTCGACCCGGCGGCCGCGCCTCCCGCGGGGACCTCGGCCAGCGCATCGGCGGCGGCGAGCCCGCGCAGCATCGCCGACCCGTCGCGGCCGGCGGGCACGACGCCGGTGCGGTCGCGGACCACCGGCAGCAGCCGGGTGCCGCGCCGGGCTCCGGGCAGCTCCTCGGCGACGCGATCGATCCCCAGTCCGCGTTCCTCGGGGTGCTCGTGGCCGGCGAGCCCGTCGAGCACCACGCGTCCCAGACCCAGCAGCGCGGCGAAGCCGGCCAGCGGGTTTCCGGGCATCCCGAGCACGAGGCTCCCGCCGAGCCGGGCGAGGACCGTCGGATGACCGGGCCGCATGGCGATCCCGTCGACGAGCATCTCGGCGTCGAGCCGTCCCAGCGCCGGGTGCAGCGCGTCGGCCGCGGAGCCGGCCGTGCCGCCGGTGGTCAGGATCAGGCGCGGGGCCGCGCGGTCCTCGTCCGCCGCGCCCTCGGCACGTCGTCGCCGT
>NZ_AFRW01000017.1 GCF_000220985.1 Nesterenkonia sp. F | reverse complement strand
CTCGGCTGGGCGGTGCTCTGACGGCATGCCCCGACGCCGAGCCCGACGCCGAGCCCGACGCCGAGCCCGACGCCGGGACCGACGCCATGCTCTGGTCGAGGGCGCCCCGGCCTGGGCCGAGGCCTCATCGGCGGCGCGGCCCGGACCGCGGCCGTGACCGGCTACACTCGTCTTCCGGCACGGGGTGCCTGCGCGGCGAGCGGTCCGCAGGCTGAGAGCACACCCGTCGAACCTGCACCTGCCAGCACATGCGAAGGGATGCCAGCATCATGACGCCTGCCGCCGCGCCGACTCCACGGCACACCGGCCCCGCCCGCGAGATCCCCAATCTGCTGTCGGTGGCCGGGACCGACCCCACCGGGGGCGCCGGAATCCACGCAGACCTGAAGTCCTTCGCCGCCCACCGCACCTACGGGATGGCCGCGGTGACCGCCCTGGTCGCGCAGAACACCACCGGAGTGCGCGCGATCCACGTGCCCGACGCCGACTTCCTCGCCGCACAGCTGGCCTCGGTCACCGACGACGTCGCCGTCGACGGGGTCAAGATCGGCATGCTGGGCACCGTCGAGGTCATCGAGACCGTCGCCGCGTGGTGGGACGCCCAGTGGGACCGCCCGGCTGAGCGTCCGGTGCTGGTGGTGGACCCGGTCATGGTCGCCACCTCCGGGGACCGGCTGCTCGACGCCGAGGCCGAGTCCGCGCTCATCGCGTTCCTCTCCCGGGCGGACCTGATCACGCCGAACGTGCCCGAACTGGCCCTGCTGGCCGGCCAGGTGCCGGCCGGCGACGCCGAGACGCTGATCGTCCAGGCCCGATCCGTCGCCGACGACCACTCGGTGAAGGTGCTGGCCAAGGGCGGGCACCTGGCCGACGACGAGGTCGTCGACATCCTGGTCCACCCGGCCGTCGACGGCGTGCGGCCGCCGGAGCATCGCGCCGCGGGGCCGCGGGTGGAGACCACCAGCACCCATGGCACGGGGTGTTCGGTCTCCGCGGCGCTGGCCGCACTGCGCGCCCGCGGGCTGAGCTGGGAGGAAGCCGTCGACGAGGTCAAAACGTGGATGACCGAGGCGCTGCGTGGCGCGGAAGAGCTCGACGTCGGCGCGGGCCACGGTCCCATCCAGCACTTCGCCCGGCTCTGGAGCTGAGCCGTCCTTCCTGCCCAGCCCCGGTGATGACTCCGTGGAAAGTGTGGGAACACGCGCGTGTTCCCACACTTTCCACGGAGTCATCGTCTGGGGCCCGGTCGTGGCGGTCCGGTCCTCGCGATCAGTCGCCGGAGGACGAGGACGCCTGAGCGGCGATGTCCTCCCATCGCCAGGCCTGCGACGCCTCGGCCTCGGGGAACCACCGTCCGCTGTCCGGTCGGTCCTGGGCGTCCGGCGTCGGTCCGGTGGCGCCCTGCCCGGAGGTCGGCGCCTGCTCCTTCAGCGAGGTGACCCGGTCGCGGATCTCGGCCATCTGTCGGTCCAGGGCATCGGCCTTCTGCGCCGCATCGTGGAGCTCCTCGAGGATCTCGTCGGGGACCTCGCCGTCGTAGGTGTAGTAGATCTTGTGCTCCAGCGAGGCCCAGAAGTCCATCGCCACCGTGCGGATCTGCACCTCGACATAGACGAACTCGGTGCGGTTGGAGAGGAAGACCGGCACCTGCACGATCACATGCAGGCTCTTGTACCCGTTGGGCTTGGGCCGATGGATGTAGTCCTTGACCTCCACGACGCGCAGATCCGGCTGGGAGCAGAGCATCTCGGCGACCCAGTAGGCGTCGGAGACGAAGGAGCAGGTGATCCGGATGCCGGCGATGTCGCGGATCGCCCCGCGGATGCCCTCCAGCGTGGGCTCGCAGCCGTAGCGATCGACCTTCTCCAGGATCCGGTCCAGCGACTTCAGCCGATAGTTGACGTGCTCGATGGGGGAGTAGTCCCGCGTGTGCTCGAACTCCTCGCGCAGCACGTTGATCTTGGTCAGCACCTCGTCCATGCCGAACTTGTAGTGCAGCTGGAACTCGGTGAGCTGGCGACGGATGTCGATCATCCGCGGGACCGCGCCGGTGGATCCGTTCCTGCCGGCGTTGTCCTGCAGCTGATTGAACAGCTGCTGGTAGGGGTCGCGGCCGTCGTCGCGGCGCGCCAGCTGGGTGCCGGACTCCGCGTCGCCGTCGGCCCCGGATCCCGTCGGGGCCCCTGCGGAGGTCTCCGCGGGGTCCTGGGCGGCGCGACCGTCGCGCGCGGCGGGGGACTCGGTCTCCATCGACGGTCCAGAGGACATCTCAGCTCCTTCGGCTCTGACGAGGCGACGACGTCGGTCGGCCGTCCGACCGCGGCGGGGCCGCCCCTCGACGTCTTCGACGTCCGACTCTAGTGCCGCACCCTGGACGGTGTCTGCACGTCGGCACCACGTCCGATTCAGCTCAGCGCGAGATCATCTCGACGGCGGCGGTCGGGGAGGGGCGCCATGGGGCGTTCGGCGATCAGCCCGCCCCGGAGCCGGCCAGCAGATCGGCCGAGACCTGGTCGAGGACCAGATCGGTCACCAGTCCGGCGGCCAGCGCGGCGCGCAGCGCCGGCACCTTCTGCGGCCCGTTCACCACGCACACCCGCCGCGGCACCCCGCGCAGCGCATCGGGGCTCGGCCCCGAGCTGCGCCGGTTCAGCCCGATGTCCTCCCAGGAGCCGTCGGCGCGCAGATACACGGTGCACACATCGCCGACGGCCCGCTCGGCGGTGAGCGCATCGATGTCCTCGCGGCTGAGGTATCCGCCGGCATAGACCTGCGACGGCGCGCCCTGGCCGAAGGTGCCGACTCCGAAGACCGCCACCGTCGCCCGGTGATGCAGGTCCAGCACGCGCAGCGTGGAGCGCTCCCGCCAGAGCGCCTCCTTGGTCTCCTCGTAGTCGAAGAACGCCGGCACGGCGAAGACGTGGGCCCGCGCGTCGAAGGCCCGGGCGAAGTTCTCCACCACGCTCATCCCGGTGCCGAGCCCGACGCTGGTGCCCTCGGGCTGCGAGTTCACGGCTCCGTTGAGCTGGACGACCTCGACGTTGCGGACCGGGCGCCGCGGCAGACGCGTCACCACCGAAGTCATCGTCTGCCCCCAGGCGACGCCGATCACCGCGTCCGGACGGACCAGCGCGTCGATCACCTCGGCGGCCAGCACGGCGACCGTGTCGCGCCGCTGGGAGGGCTCGGCCTCGGGCGTCGAGGCGGCGACGTGGGCGGCGATCCCATGGCGTTCGCTGATCAGGTGCTCCAATGCGCTGGGGCGCTCGATGGGTGGATGCAGCGAGATCCGCACGATGCCCTGGTCGCGGGCCTCGGCGAGCAGCCGCGAGACCGTCGAGCGGGAGATGCCGAGCTCGCCGGCGATGGACTCCATCGTGCGGTTCTCGGCATAGTACATCTGTGCAGCGTGGTACTCCGCCTTCTCGCGGAAGGATGTGCGCATGACATCCAGTATCCCTCATCGAATGCACGTTCGTGCACAGATGTTGAGAATATGGGCTCCAGGGCGTGAGATGGGGATCACGTAACACAGGCGTCCCGCAGAAAGGCCGATGACGTGAAGGCTGAACCCCTGAACCCGGAGGCGCGCACCCGTGCCCTGGACGAGTTCGCAGGCACCATGGAGGGCGAACCCCTCGACGTGCTCGTGGTCGGAGGAGGGGTCGTGGGAGCGGCCGCCGCCTTCGACGCCGCCACCCGAGGCCTCCGCGTGGGGCTCGTCGAGGCCCAGGACCTGGGCCAGGGCACCTCCTCGCGCTCCTCCAAGCTGGTCCACGGCGGACTCCGCTACCTCCAGATGCTCGACTTCAAGCTCGTCGCCGAGGCCCTGCGCGAGCGCGACCTGCTGCTGAAGCGCACTGCGCCGCATCTGGTCCGCTCGCTGCCCTTCGTCTTCCCCTTCTCGACGCCGCTGGTCGACCGGGCCTTCATCGGCTCCGGCGTCTCGCTCTATGACGCGATGTCGCTGCGGCCGGGGGAGAAGCGCGCGGTGCCCTTCCACAAGCATCTCTCGCGGAGCCGGCTGCGCCGCCGCTTCGCCGGGCTGGACCATGACACGTTCGTCGGAGCTCTCGAGTACTTCGACGCACAGGTCGACGATGCTCGCCTGGTCATGACGCTGGCGCGCTCGGCGCAGGGCCTCGGCGCCGCGGTGGCCACGCGCACCGCCGTCGAGTCCTACATCCATGACGCCGACGCCGCAGTCGGCGCCGGCACCGGCGAGTCTCCGGTCGTCGGTGCGCGGCTGCGGGATCTGGAGACCGGGCGCCGTCTGGACGTCCGGGCGAAGGAGACGATCATCGCCGCCGGCGTGTGGACCGAGCAGCAGCAGGATGCCGCCGAGGCGGACGCCGGCCTGAAGGTCCTGGCGTCCAAGGGCATCCACATCACCGTGCCCAAGGACCGCATCGTCGCCGAGGACCACGTGGGCGTGATCAGCCAGACCGAGAAGTCGGTGCTCTTCCTCATCCCGCAGGAGGACTGCTGGGCGATCGGCACCACCGACACCGCCTGGCACGAGAACGTCGACGTGCCGGCCCCGAACAGCACCGACATCGACTACGTGCTCGAGCATGCCAACGCCATCCTGCAGACCGACCTGACCCGTGAGGACATCATCGGCACCTGGGCCGGGCTGCGCCCGCTGCTGCAGCCGGAGCAGAAGGGCGACGGCGGCGGCAGCGCCAAGGTCTCCCGCGAGCACACCGTGAAGCGCATCGCGCCGGGGTTGACCGCCGTCGCCGGCGGCAAGCTGACCACCTACCGGGTGATGGCCGAGGATGCGGTCGACTTCGCCGCCCAGGATCGGTTCTCCCACCGGGAGAGCCTGACCGAGGTCATGCCGCTGCTCGGCGGCCAGGGATATGGCGAGTGGGCCGGGCGCGCCGAGGAGATCGCCGCCGAGCGAGGACTGGACGTCGAGCGCGTCCGCCGGCTGCTGCGCCGCTACGGCAGTCTGCTGGGCGACGTGCTGGCCCCGGCCGAGGAGCAGTCCGACCTCCTGGAGCCGCTGGAGCACGCCCCCGGCTACCTGCGGGCCGAGATCCGCTATGCCGCCGAGCAGGAGGGTGCGGTGCACCTGGAGGACCTGCTCGAGCGCCGCACCCGCATCGTCCACGAGGTCCGCGACCGCGGACTGGGCGCCATGGATGAGGTGATCGCCCTCGTCGCCGGCCCGCTGGGCTGGGACGAGGAGCGTCAGGAGCATGAGCGTCGCTCCTGGACCAGCCGCGTGGAGGCCCTCCTCGCCGCCGAGAAGTCCGGCAGCGATGCGGAGGCCGCCGCCCTGCTGGCCGACACGATTCCGGCCACGCAGACCGCATGGGGCTCCTGGGGAGCCGCCGAATCGACCGGACGGGCCGACTGACCCCTCAGTCCCGGGAGTCCGCGTCCGGCCCGGAGGGGTCGGACGCGGACCAGGCCGACATACCACGAGACGAAGGAGTCTGACCTGTGGGAACCATCTTCCTCTTCGAGATCATGGGCACCGCGACGCTCATCCTGCTGGGCGCCGGAGTGGTGGCCAATGTGGTGCTGTCAGGCACCAAGGGCAACGGCGGCGGCTGGCTGCTGATCAACTTCGGCTGGGGGCTCGGCGTCTTCTGCGGCGTCTACGTCGCCTATGCCACCGGGGCGCACATCAATCCGGCGGTGACCGTGGGCCTGCTGGCCTCCGGTGCGGAGGAGTACGCCCCTGGCATCGCGGTGAACCTGCCCAACACCCTGGCCTACTTCGCCGCCGAGCTGATCGGCGCCTTCCTCGGCGCCGTCGCCGCCTGGCTGGCCTATAAGAAGCACTACGACGACGAGACCGACCCGGCGGCGATCCTGGGCACCTTCTCCACCGGCCCGGAGAAGCGCTCTCTCGGCTGGAACACCGTCACCGAGGTGATCGGCACCTACGTGCTGGTCCTGCTGGTGCTGATGCTGGGCGAGACGCCCGCGGAGCTGGGACCGCTGGCCGTGGCCCTGGTCGTCCTCGCCATCGGCGCCTCGCTGGGCGGGCCGACCGGCTACGCGATCAACCCGGCCCGCGACCTCGGGCCGCGCATCGCCCACGCGATCCTGCCCATCCGGCACAAGGGCTCCAGCGACTGGTCCTACGCCTGGGTCCCGATCGCCGGACCGGTCATCGGCGCGATCCTCGCCGGAGCCTCCGTGCAGGTCTTCCCGCTGCTCGGCGCCGGCGCCGCCTGAGACCGTCCGGCCGCCGCGAGCTCGACGGGCGGCCGGACATGACCGTCCACGACGCACATCACCATCTTCACCACCACCGACACGTCCGTGATCAGGAAGGAAGTCACCGATGACGACCCCGACAGGCACGAACCCCGAGAACGGCTCCTACGTCATGGCCATCGACCAGGGCACCACCTCGACCCGCGCAGTGGTCATCGACCACTCCGGGCGCCCGCTCGGCAGCGGCCAGAAGGAGCATGAGCAGATCCTTCCGCGCGCCGGCTGGGTCGAGCACGACGCCAAGGAGATCTGGCGCAACACCCGCGAGGTGGTCGGTCTGGCTCTCGCCGACGCCAACATCAACCGGCACAGCCTCGCCGCCGTGGGCATCACCAACCAGCGCGAGACCACAGTGGTCTGGGACCGGCACACCGGCGAGCCGATCCACAACGCGGTGGTCTGGCAGGACACCCGCACCCAGGAGATCTGCGACCGGCTGGCCGGCGACGAGGGCGCCGAGAAGTACAAGGACCGCACCGGGCTGCCGCTGGCCACCTACTTCGCGGGCCCGAAGGTCCGCTGGATCCTCGACGCCGTCGACGGCGCCCAGGAGCGCGCCGAGGCCGGCGACCTGCTCTTCGGCACGATGGACACCTGGCTGGTGTGGAACATGACCGGCGGGCCCGACGGCGGCCGGCACGTCACCGACGTCACCAACGCCTCGCGCACGCTGCTGATGAACATCGACACGCTGGACTGGAACGCCGAGATCTGCGCGGACATGGACATCCCGACGTCGATGCTGCCGGAGATCCGGTCCTCCTCCGAGGTCTACGGCCACGGCCACAAGCAGGGGCTGCTGATCGACACCCCGATCACCGGCATCCTCGGCGACCAGCAGGCGGCGACCTTCGGGCAGGCCTGCTTCACCCCGGGCCAGGGCAAGAACACCTACGGCACCGGAAACTTCATGCTGATGAACACCGGCACCGAGGCGGTCCGCTCCGACAACGGGCTGCTGACCACAGTGGCCTACAAGATCGGCGAGCAGGACACCGTCTACGCTCTCGAGGGCGCCGTGGCGGTCACCGGCTCGCTGATCCAGTGGCTGCGCGACAACCTGGGGCTGATCGCCGACGCCGCGGAGTCGGAGACCAAGGCGAAGAAGGTCGAGGACAACGGCGGCGCCTATGTGGTGCCGGCCTTCTCCGGGCTCTTCGCGCCCTACTGGAAGCATGAGGCCCGGGGCGTGCTGGTGGGGCTGACCCGCTACATCAACCAGAACCACATCTGCCGCGCGGCGCTGGAGTCGGTGGCCTTCCAGTCGGCCGAGGTCGTCGAGGCGATGAACGACGACTCCGGCAAGGACCTCACCGAGCTGAAGGTCGACGGCGGCATGGTCGTCAACGAGACGCTGATGCAGTTCCAGGCCGACCTCCTCGGAGTGGACGTCGTCCGCCCGCAGGTGATCGAGACCACGGCGATGGGCGCGGCCTACGCCGCGGGCCTGGCCGTGGGCTTCTGGGCGAGCACCGACGACGTCGTCGCCAACTGGGCCGAGGACAAGCGCTGGAGCCCGCAGATCGACCGCGAGGCCGCCGCGCGGAAGCTGCGGCTCTGGAAGAAGGCCGTGACCCGGTCCTTCGACTGGGTCGACGAGGACGTCACGGCCGAAGCCGGCTCCTGACGCTCCGGCATCATCGTCTGCGCCCGGGCGACACGAGCTTCGGGCGGCACGGGGCCCCGGCGGATCTGCTCCGCCGGGGCCCGGCGCGTCCCGGGCGCCGTGCGGCGAGGCTCGCCCATGTCGTCGGCCGGATGGGCGCATGACGTCGGCGGCGTCACATGGCCGGGGATGCTCACCGGCGATGCGGTAAAAGTCATATCATTACTCCGGGCGGTTCACCGTCGGCGTCTGCGATCCGGTCCTCCGGATCGCGGCGGCACCGGCCGCGGCCGCCCGCAGCCCGACGGCGTGCTCAGCCCGGCCCATCGGGCCGCCGACCTGCGGCGGTCCGTCGGCACGTCGTCATGCCGGACGACGGAAGGCGAGAGATGATCATCCTGGCCCTGGAGGCGAGCACGACCTCCGCGAAGACGATGCTCTTCGACACCGAGACCCAGGAGGTGTCGGTGCGCACCCGCCGCTTCGTGATCGGCGGAGAGGACGCCTCCATCCGCGACGCGGAGAGCATCTTCACCCAGCTGGTCCAGCTCGGCGCCGAGGCGGCCGCGGGGCGGCGCATCGATCGGGTCGCGCTCTCCGGAACCTGGCACGGGATGACGCTGCGCGAGCCGGATCTGAGCCCGATCACCGGCGTGCAGGAATGGCCCTACACCGGGGCCCAGGACCTCTGTGCCCAGCTGCGCGTCGACGAAGACTTCACCCGCTGGTTCTACGAGCGCACCGGCTGCATGGTCAACGCCATCTATCCGGCCTTCAAACTGATGCTGCTGCGCAGCCAGGGGATGGACGTGTCCGGCCGACTGGCCATGGATCAGAACAGCTACACCTTCGCCCGGCTGACCGGTCGCCGGTGGACCTCCCGGGCCCAGGCCTCCGGCACCGGCCTGCTCGCCACCGCCCACGACGACTGGGACGCCGAGGTCATCGCTCGGCTCGGCCTCGACGGCGTCGCGCTGCCCGAGCTCGTCGACGCCGACGTCTCCGCCGCGCTGACCCCCGAGGCCGCCAGCCTGCTCGGCGTCGCCGCGGGCACGCCGGTGCAGATCCCCGGCCCCGACGGCGCGCTGAACCAGGTGGGCAGCGATGCCACCGCCGCCGGGGACATGACCTTCTCGATGGGCACCTCCGGCGCGCTGCGGCTGGCCGGCGCCGAACCGGCCCTCTCGCCGCGGATGAGCACCTGGGCCTACCGCTCGACCACCGGATGGCTCTCCGGCGCGGCGGCCTCGGGCTGCACCAACTGCGTCGACTGGGCCAAGGATCAGCTCTTCGGCGGAGGCATGACCTTCGAGGCGCTGGAGCCCAAGCTGAGCGCGGTCGAGCGGGACATGCCGCTGTTCATGCCCTTCCTCTTCGGGGAGCGCTGCCCGGGCTGGCAGGATCAGCGCCGCGGCGGCTTCCTCGAGCTGCACCCGCGGCACGGCCGGATGGACATGTACCAGGCGGTGCTGCACGGCGTCGTCTACTCGCTCTACCACTGCTATCGCGAGCTGGTGGCGCTCAACGGCGAGCCCCGCCGGATCATCCTCTCCGGCGGAGTCCTCTCCTCGCCCTTCTGGACGCAGCTGACCGCCGACGTCTTCGGACGCGAGATGGAGCTCTCCTCGCTGCAGCACAGTTCGATCGCCGGGGCGGTGAAGACCGCGCTGCGCGCCGCGGGGCTCAGCCCGCGCCAGCCGGCGCTGACCGAGACCGACCGGGAGGTCGTCACCCCCGACCCGCGGCGCACCGCTCACCATGCCGGCGAGTTCGAGCGGTACCTGGAGGCCTATGCCCGCACCATGCCTGGCCAGAACGTCCGCGGCCGGTCCTGACCGCCCGCAGGAGGAGGATCCGATGTCCGACGCGCCCGCCGAGGAGGAGCCCGCAGCGGCTCCTCGCGTGCTGATCACACCCACCTCGCTGTGCCGGGACCCCGACGGCGCGCCGCTGCGCCGGCTGCGTGCCGCCGGCGTCGAGCCCGTGCTGAACCCGCACGGCCGGCCGCTGGGCGCCGAGGAGCTCGTCGAGCTGCTCAGCTCCATGACGCCGTCGACGCCGTCGGCACCGTCGTCTCGCGACGGCGGGGGAGTGCGCGGCCTCCTCGCCGGCCTCGACGACGTCACCGCCGAGGTCCTCGACGCCGCGCCCGAGCTGCAGGTGGTGGCCCGCTACGGCGTGGGCACCGACCGCGTCGACCTCGAGGCCGCTCGACGGCGCGGCGTCCGGGTGACCAACGCTCCGGGGTCCAACGCCCAGGCGGTGGCCGAGCTCGCCGTCGGGCTGATGTTCGCCGTCGCCCGGGAGATCCCGCGGCTCGACGCCGGAGTGCGGGCGGGAGGCTGGCCGCGCGGAGCGGGGCTCGAGCTCTCCGGCCGGACGCTGGGGCTGGTGGGCTTCGGGGCGATCGGCCGACGGGTGGCCGCCGCGGCCGCCGGGCTGGGCATGGAGGTGCTGGCCCACGATCCCGGACGGTCCGACGCAGAGATCGCCGCCGACGGGGCCGACCCCGTCGGGCTGGACGAGCTCTGCCGCCGCAGCGGCGTGGTCAGCCTCCACGTCCCGCTGCTGGACTCCACCCGGCACCTGCTCGACGCGCGTCGGCTGGCGATGCTCTCCCACGACGCGATCGTGATCAACACCGCCCGCGGGGGACTGCTGGACGAACAGGCCGCGCGCGAGGCGCTCGACGCCGGCACGCTGCACGGCGTGGGGCTGGACGCCTATGCCGTCGAGCCGCCGACGGATTCGGTGCTGGTCGGCCACGAACGCACGGTGACCACGCCGCACGCCGGGGCGCACACCGCCGAGGCGGTGGAGCGGATGGGCGCGATGGCCGTGGAGAATCTGCTCGCCGAGCTCGCCGGCCGGCCCGGCCCCCACCGCGTGGTCTGAGGCGCCGGCGTCCGGTCTCTCGCGGTCACTCCGGGACGCTGCGCACCTCGTCGAGGATGGCCTCGACGTAGCCGCGCACATGGTGCTCGGCCGCCTCCGCATCCCCGCGCACGATGGCCGCGGCGGCCTCGACGTGGTTGTGCAGCGCCTGGTGGACCGGATCGGCCGGCGTGAGGCCCGCCGTGTGCCGGCCGGTGATGACCTCGGCGATGGGGCTCTGGATCGCGGTGAGCATCAGGTTCCCGCCGGCCCGGAGGAGCACGTCGTGGAAGGCGATGTCGGCGGCGAGGTACTCCTGGGAGTCGCCGCGGCGCTCGGCGCCGAGGCGGCGCAGCTCGTCGGCCAGCCGTCCGATCTCCGCGCGCTGGTCCTCCGAGGCGCGCAGCGCGGCCAGCCGGGCGGCGATCGGCTCGACGGCCAGGCGCAGCTCGGTCAGCGCGACGATCTGCCGGGCCCGGGCCGAGCTGGACAGCCTCCAGCGGATGAGCTCGGGATCGAGCATGCTCCACCGGCTCATCGGGCTGACCGTGATCCCGACCCGCCGCTTGGAGCTCAGCATCGCTTTGGCCTCGAGGACGCGGACCGCCTCGCGCACCACGGTCCGAGAGACGCCGTACTCGGCCTCGAGATCGGCCAGCGTCAGCACTGTGCCGGGGGCCAGCTCCCCGCCGGCGATGCGCCGACCGAGATGATCGAGGACGGAATCATGCGAGGCCTGGACCACGGGACCTTCTTCCTGTGCGGCGGACGGGGCAGGATGTGCGGCATGCGTCACCCCGGCGGCGGATCGTGTCGCCGGGATGGTGCGAGCCGCATCACGTGCGAACCTCCACCCTAGACGGCTCGAGGCGCTGGCGCCACGACAGATATGACGTGTTCTTGCCAATGGTGTGATCTATATGGCAAGCTCTCCGGGTCATGCGGTGTGAGGGAGCACACGCTCGCCGCACACCGGCCTGCAGATCATCGACGGAGATATCCATGGACGACTGGACACAGACTCTGGGCACCGGACCGCTGCTCGGCATCGCCGCCGCCGCGGTCGCGGTGATCCTCATCCTCATCATCCGATTCCGGGTGCACGCCTTCATCACTCTCGTAGTGGTCTCGGCGCTGACCGCGATCGCCGCCGGCGTGCCGATCTCGGCGGTCTACGACACGATGTCCGAAGGCTTCGGCTCGACGCTGGCCTCAGTGGCGATCCTGGTCGCGCTCGGCGCGATGCTCGGGCGACTCATCGAACATTCCGGCGGGGCGAAGGCCCTCGCCGACCGGATGGTCGACACCTTCGGCGAGAAGAGGGCTCCGTTCGCCCTCGGCGTCTCGGCGCTGATCCTCGGCTTCCCGATGTTCTTCGACGCGGGGCTGGTCATGATGCTGCCGATCGTCTTCGCCGTCGCCCGCCGACTCTCCAGCCGGTCGGTGCTGCTCTACGCCATCCCGACCGCCGCGGCATTCTCGGTGATGCACGTCTTCCTGCCCCCGCACCCCGGACCGGTCAGCGCGACCGAGTTCTACGAGGCCAACCTCGGGCTGGTGCTGCTGGTCGGCCTCGTCATCGCCTTCCCGCTCTGGTACGTCGCCGGCGCCGTCTGGGGCCGGGTGGCCGCCGCCCGCACCCCGCTGCCGGTGCCGACGCTCTTCGGAGCCGTCGACGACGACCAGCCGACGAACCCGCCGCGGGTCGGCACGGTGATCTCGCTGCTGCTGCTGCCGATGCTGCTGATCCTGATGAACACCGGGCTCAACGCTCTGGGCTCGGTGGGCGCCGTCGACTCCGGCGCGACCTGGGTCGCCGCCCTCTCCTTCCTGGGGACCTCGGCGATGGCGCTGCTGATCACCGTGATCGTGGCGACCTTCGTGCTCGGCCACCGCCGCGGCGAGGACGGCTCGGCGCTGGAGAAGCTGCTGGACTCCTCGCTGGGTCCGATCTGCTCGGTGGTGCTCATCACCGGCGCCGGCGGCATGTTCGGCGGCGTGCTGCAGGCCTCGGGCATCGGCGCCGCGCTGGAGGACTCGCTGTCCGACGTCGGCCTGCCGGTGTTCATCGCCGCCTACCTGATCGCGGTCATCCTGCGGCTGGCGCAGGGCTCGGCCACGGTCGCGCTGGTCACCGCCGCGGGACTGGTCTCGCCGGCCGTCCTCGAGGGCGACTTCAACGCCCTGCAGGTCGCCTGCATCGTGCTGGTCACCGCGGCCGGATCGGTCTTCGCCGGCCACGTCAACGACTCCGGCTTCTGGCTCGTCGGCCGACTGCTGGACATGGACGTGAAGACCACGCTGAAGACCTGGACCGTCCAGCAGGCGCTGCAGTCAGTCATCGCCTTCGTGCTGGTCGGCGTCATCTACCTGGCCGCATCGGCCGTCTGAGGAGGAGCGCATGACACCTGACCATCACCACTCGGAGTCCGCTCCTGTCGCCGCGGACCGCACGGAGGCCCAGACCGTCGAGGAGCTCACCGCCGAGGACCCGACGCGGCTGTTCTCAGTCGCCGGGAAGCTCGCCCTGGTCACCGGATCCTCCCGCGGGCTGGGCCGCTCGCTGGCCCTGACGCTGGCACGGGCCGGCGCGCAGGTGGTCCTGCACGGCCGCGACGCCGAGGCTCTGGACGAGGTGCGGTCGCGCGTCGTCGCCGCCGGAGGCGCCGAGCCGCTGGTCGTCAGCTTCGACGTGACCGACGCCGCGGCCTCCCGGGCGGCGCTCGACGCGCTGGTCGCCGAACACGGGGCCCCTGACATCCTGGTGAACAACGCCGGCCTGCAGCGGCGGGCGCCGATCCAGGAGTTCAGCACCGAGGACTGGGACGCGGTGGTCGCGTCCAACCTGGACAGCGTCTTCCACGTCTCGCGTCCGCTGCTGCCGGCGATGATCGCCCGCGGCTCGGGGCGGATCGTGAACATCGCCTCGGTGCAGTCGCAGCTGGCCCGCGGCACGATCGCCCCGTACTCGGCCACGAAGGGGGCGGTCGTGCAGCTGACCAAGGGCATGGCCGCGGACCTGACCGCCCACGGCATCCAGGTCAACGCCCTGTCCCCGGGCTACTTCGCCACCGAGATGAACCGCGCCCTCGTCGAGGACGAGCAGTTCACCTCCTGGCTGACCGCACGGACCCCGGCCGGGCGCTGGGGCTCCTTCGCCGAGCTGGACGGGGCGCTGCTGTTCCTGTGCTCGCCGGCGTCGAGCTTCGTCTCGGGGCAGAATCTGGTCGTCGACGGCGGCATGACCGCCGTCGTCTGATCGAGGACCGCCTGCGGCCTCGCCGCGGGCAGGAAGGAGGATCCGCATGGACGCCGAGACGAGGACGACGAGGACGGTCGACGGCGGCGACGGCGGTGGAGCCGCCGGCGCCACGATGCGGGCGCTGTTCATCGACGCCGCCGAGACCGCGGCGATCCGCGAGGTTCCCGTGCCGGAGCCTGGAGCCGACCAGGTGCGGCTGCGAGTGCGCCATGTGGGGATCTGCGGATCCGACCTGCACTACTACGCCGACGGCGCCAACGGCGCCTTCGCCGTGCGCGAGCCGCTGATCCCCGGGCATGAGCTCTCCGCGACGGTCGACCATGACCCGGCCGGCCGCTGGGAGCCCGGCGCTCCGGTGACGGTGCACCCGGCGCGCTTCGGCGAGGCGGACGCGCGGTTCGCCGAGGCGCCGAACCTCTTCGCCGGCGGATCCTATCTGGGCAGCGCCTCGACCTGGCCGCACACGCAGGGCGCGCTGAGCGAGCTGCTCGTCGTCGGGGCGGACATGCTGCGGGCGCTGCCCGAGGGGCTCTCGCCGCGCACCGCGGTGCTGGCCGAGCCCCTGGGCGTCGCGCTGCACGCGCTCACCCAGGCCCGATCGGTCGGGGCCGAGTTCGACGGTGCGCGGGTGCTGGTCGCCGGCGCCGGGCCCATCGGGCTGCTGGCGGTCGCCGCCGCGTGCGACGCCGGCGCCGTCGTCGATGCCTGCGACGTCCGCGACGGTCCGCTGCGGCGCGCCCGTTCCCAGGGGGCCGAGCGGGTGCTGCGCGCCGATCGCGAGGCGCCCGAGGCCGGCGCCTACGACGTGGTGCTGGAGTGCTCGGCGGCGCCGTCGTCGATCGGGTCGGCGCTGCAGGCGGTGCGTCCGGCCGGCGTCGTCGTCCAGGTGGGCATGGTCCCGCCGGAACGGCAGTCGATCGCGCTGGCGCCGCTGATCGCCCGGGAGGTCCGGCTGGTCGGGGCCTTCCGCTTCGTCGACGAGATCGACGACGCCGTCGAGCTGCTCGCCCGACGGCCGGAGATCGGCGAGGTGATCACCCACGAATTCCCGCCGGAGCGCCCGGAGGAGCTCTTCGCCGCAGCCGCCGACTCCGAGGCCTCCGGCAAGGTCATCGCCTCCTGGAGCTGAGCAGCGCCGTCGGGAGGCCCCGGACGGGTGCACTGACTCATCGCGGGCCGGTCGCAGCACGAGATGCTGCGGCCGGCCCGCAGTGCGTCGTCCAGATATGCGACCGCGAGGGGCGACGCGCGAGACGACACGCCGGTCCACGTTGTTCCCCCGATCACCTGGGGCGGGGGAGAACGCCGCGTCCACAGGTGTGGACCACAGGTGGTCGCCCCGACTGTTTCCGCACCAGGACGCCGATCGCTCTCTCCACAGCGGCTGTGCACCGAGCGGTGGAGGAACTACACGGGTGTGAGTACAGCATCTAGTGGTCGTTTCCCAACGCCGCCCCTAGATGTAGTATTGAGGCAGTGCTCCGGCACGAATGACCACAGACGACTCCGCAGCCGTCGGAAGACCAGAGACAGGAGAGCCTCAATGTCCGTCACCGTCTACACCAAGCCGGCCTGCGTCCAGTGCAACGCCACCTACCGCGCCCTGGACAAGAACGGCGTGGAGTACACCAGCGTCGACGTCTCGCAGGATGCCGAGGCCCTCGAGCACGTCCGCGCGCTGGGCTACATGCAGGCCCCCGTCGTCGTCACCGAGGACGACCACTGGTCGGGCTTCCGCCCGGACAAGATCTCGGGACTGGCCTCGGCGCAGAGCGCCGCCTCCTCAGTCGCCTGAGCCTCGAGGCCGGCGAGACCCGCCGGGCGGCGAGCCGCGTTCCGGCCCCGCCCGTCGGCCACGGGCGGGGGAGCGGCGGCTCCGGCCCTGACGACGCAGCCCCAGCACCCCGCACCACCCCTCGAGAAGGACCCCCGTCGGCGATGATGAAGACCTCGGCCCGGCTGATCTACTTCTCCTCCGCGTCGAACAACACGCATCGTTTCGTGGAGAAGCTCGGGCAGCCCGCGGGCACCACGGCGCGGCTGCCGCTGCGCACCAAGGACGAGACGCTGCAGGCCACCGAGCCGTTCGTGCTCGTCCTGCCGACCTACGGGGCGGCCGGAGGACGCGGCTCGGTGCCGAAGCAGGTCATCAAGTTCCTCAACGTGGAGTCCAACCGGAATCTGCTGCGCGGAGTCATCGGCGCGGGCAACACGAATTTCCACGACAGCTACTGCATCGCCGGCGACATCGTCGCCGCCAAATGCGGAGTGCCGCATCTGTACAGGTTCGAACTGATGGGCACCGACGAGGACGTCTCGACGGTGCACGAAGGATTGGAAGAGTTTTGGACACAGCAGTCAAGCCGCTGATCGAGAGCGACGCGGAGCAGGCCTCGCCCCAGGAGCCGCTGGCCAAGGAGGTGCCGCCGCAGTGGCAGGGCTTGAGCTATCACGAGCTCAACGCCATGCTGAACCTCTACAGCGACGACGGCCGGATCCAGTTCGAGGCCGACCAGCTGGCCGCGCGCCAGTACTTCCTCGACCACGTGAACACCAACACGGTGTTCTTCCACGATCTGGAGGAGAAGCTCGACCACCTGGTCGAGAACGACTACTACGAGGTCGAGACGCTCGACGCCTACGACCGCGAGTTCGTCAAGCGCCTCTTCCAGCGTGCCTACGCGAAGAAGTTCCGCTTCCCGACCTTCCTCGGGGCCTTCAAGTTCTACACCTCCTACGCGCTGAAGACCTTCGACGGCCAGCGCTACCTGGAGCGCTACGAGGACCGGGTCACCATGGTCGCGCTGCACCTGGCCCGCGGCGACGAGGACGTCGCGGTGCGCATCGTCGACGAGATCATGGCCGGACGCTTCCAGCCGGCGACGCCGACCTTCCTGAACTCCGGGAAGAAGCAGCGCGGCGAGCTGGTCTCCTGCTTCCTGCTGCGCGTCGAGGACAACATGGAGTCGATCGCCCGCGGCATCAACTCCGCGCTGCAGCTGTCCAAGCGCGGCGGCGGCGTCGCGCTGTCGCTGACCAACATCCGCGAGCACGGCGCGCCGATCAAGCAGATCCAGGACCAGTCCTCGGGCGTCATCCCGGTGATGAAGCTGCTGGAGGACTCCTTCTCCTACGCCAATCAGCTGGGCGCCCGCCAGGGCGCCGGGGCGGTGTACCTCAACGCCCATCACCCCGACATCCACCGCTTCCTGGACACCAAGCGGGAGAACGCCGACGAGAAGATCCGCATCAAGACCCTCTCGCTGGGCGTGGTGGTCCCGGACATCACCTTCGAGCTGGCCAAGCGGAACGAGGACATGTACCTGTTCTCGCCGTACGACGTCGAGCGCGTCTACGGCAAGGAGTTCACCGAGATCTCGGTGACCGAGAAGTACTACGAGATGGTCGACGACGCCCGGATCCGGAAGTCGAAGATCAACGCGCGCGAGTTCTTCCAGACGCTGGCCGAGATCCAGTTCGAGTCCGGCTACCCGTACGTGATGTTCGAGGACACCGTGAATCGGGCCAACCCGATCGACGGCCGGGTGACGATGTCGAACCTGTGCTCGGAGATCCTGCAGGTCTCGGAGCCCTCGCGGTACACCGACGACCTCGGCTACGAGGTCATCGGCAAGGACATCTCCTGCAACCTCGGCTCGCTGAACATCGCCAAGACGATGGACTCACCGGACTTCGGGCAGACCATCGAGACGGCGATCCGCTCGCTGACGGCGGTCTCGGACATGTCCGACATCAACTCGGTGCCCTCGATCGCCGACGGCAACCGGCGGTCGCACGCCATCGGCCTGGGGCAGATGAACCTGCACGGCTACCTGGCGCGCGAGCGGGTGTTCTACGGCTCCGAGGAGGGCCTGGACTTCACCAACATCTACTTCTACACGGTGCTGTTCCACGCGCTGCGGGCCTCGAACGTCCTGGCCCGGGAGAAGGGAGAGGTCTTCGACGGCTTCGAGCGGTCGGCCTACGCCTCGGGCGAGTTCTTCGACAAGTACACCGAGCAGGTGTGGGAGCCGAAGACCGAGACGGTCCGCAGGCTCTTCGACCACATCGACATCCCGACCCAGGAGGACTGGCGCGAGCTGAAGGCCTCGGTCATGGAGCACGGGATCTACAACCAGAACCTGCAGGCCGTGCCGCCGACGGGCTCGATCTCCTACATCAACAACTCGACCTCCTCGATCCACCCGGTCGCCTCGCCGATCGAGATCCGCAAGGAGGGCAAGCTGGGGCGGGTGTACTACCCGGCGCCGTACCTGACCAACGACAACCTGGAGTACTACCAGGACGCGTACGAGATCGGGTACGAGAAGATCATCGACACCTACGCCGAGGCCACGCAGCACGTGGACCAGGGGCTGTCGCTGACGCTGTTCTTCAAGGACACCGCGTCCACGCGCGACATCAACAAGGCGCAGATCTACGCGTGGAAGAAGGGCATCAAGACCCTCTACTACATCCGGCTGCGCCAGCTGGCCCTGGAGGGCACCGAGGTCGAGGGCTGCGTCTCCTGCGCCCTGTGACCGGCTGACCCTCCGATCTCCCGACTGCCCGCACGGCCACGCACGAACTGCTTGAAAAGGAACGGCATCATGACCACTTCCCCCGAGGCGACGCACTCGTCCTCGCTGCTCGACCACGTCGAGGCCATCAACTGGAACCGGCTCGAGGACGAGAAGGACGGCGAGGTCTGGGACCGGCTGACCGGCAACTTCTGGCTGCCGGAGAAGATCCCGCTGTCCAACGACATCCAGTCCTGGAACACGCTGACCGCCGAGGAGAAGACCCTGACGATGCGGGTCTTCACCGGTCTGACCCTGCTGGACACCATCCAGGGCACCGTCGGCGCCGTCGCGCTGATCCCGCATGCGCTGACCCAGCACGAGGAGGCGGTCTACACCAACATCGCTTTCATGGAGTCGGTGCACGCGAAGTCCTACTCCTCGATCTTCTCCACGCTGTGCTCCACCAAGGAGATCGACGACGCCTTCCGCTGGTCCAAGGAGAACGCGAACCTGCAGCGCAAGGCGCAGATCGTCATGGACTACTACCACGGCGCCGACGGGCTGAAGAAGCGGGTGGCCTCCACCATCCTGGAGTCCTTCCTCTTCTACTCCGGCTTCTACCTGCCGATGCACTGGTCGGCCCACGCGAAGCTGACCAACACCGCCGACGTCATCCGACTGATCATCCGCGACGAGGCCGTGCACGGCTACTACATCGGCTACAAGTACCAGCGCGCGCTGGAGAACGAGACCGAGGAGCGTCGTCAGGAGCTCAAGGACTACACCTACGACCTGCTCATGGAGCTCTACGAGAACGAGGTGCAGTACACCGCCGACCTCTACGACGGCGTGGGCATGACCGAGGACGTCAAGAAGTTCCTCCACTACAACGCCAACAAGGCGCTGATGAACCTCGGCTACGAGCCGATGTTCCCCAAGGAGGTCACCGACGTGAACCCGGCCATCCTCTCGGCGCTGAGCCCCAACGCCGACGAGAACCACGACTTCTTCTCCGGCTCGGGATCCTCCTACGTCATCGGCAAGGCTGTCGAGACCGAGGACGAGGACTGGGACTTCTAGAATCGTAGAAGTCTTGGTTTCTCCGAAAGTCCGATCGCGGGGTGCGAATCTGCCGATTGATCAGGTTCGCACCCCAAGGTCGATGTAGGCTTTGCGACCGCTTCTCCGTAGCGGGCCATGAGAACTTAATATTGGCAGCAATCGTTGGTTGAGGTGCCCGGGCGGGACTGGGTTCGAATCCCACGTCTTGGCAGGAATCGTAGCGACTGTGGCTATTGTTGCTCTCGCGGCTGTTCGCTTCTTATCAGATATCCAAGCTGACAAGAAAGCGAGGCCACAGATGGATGCTTCGAACAGATCAAGACAACACCGCAGCACGACCCCCAGTGCCCCACGAGAATTCTGGCAATACTTGCTGGAGACTATTTGGGCGACGGCCGCGGGAGCTTTGGTTAGCTTGCCCGGTTCCTGGATCAACGAACGTTTGGCTGGGACGCCTCTCTTTCCCATCGCGCGAGCCGGCAACGAGCGGCCTGACAGGAGGTTCTTCGGTTCTACTGATCCATGACCCGATGTTGTCCAGGTTGCTTGCTATTGAGATCAATTTGCTCGAGCGTTTCCGGCGGCGTCCGGTATGGACTGGTATGTCTGAGCTGAGGAGGACGATCGATGGTTGAGTCGACGACAACGGCAGGGGCCGAGACGCCGCCGATGCCGGAACTCGCCGAGGGGACGTTCCGCTATCGCCCGCTCGGCGAGGGCCGGTACCACTCGACGGTGCACGCTCAGGGCGCCTGGAACCCGCATGAGCAGCACATGGCTCCGGTCACCGGACTGCTCATCCATGCGCTGGAGCAGTTCCAGCCGCGGGACGACCTGCGCCTGGCGCGCGTCAGCTTCGACATCCACGGGATCATCCACGCCGGCGAGTTCGAGGTCCTCACCCGGATGATCCGTCCGGGCCGGACCATCGAGCTCGTCGAGGCCGAGCTGGTCGCGGGCGGGCGCACCGCCGTCGTCGCCCGGGGCTGGCGGATGCTCACGACCGACTCGAGCGTCGTCGCCGGCGTCGAGGATGAGCCGCTGGATCCGCCGGCGGCCCTGGAGCCGTTCGCGGGCCTGCAGGTCTGGCCCGGCGGATTCATCCAGTCGCTGGAGATCCGCACGCCGACCCGTCGTCGACCCGGGCGGGGCGCCGCCTGGCTGCGCAGCGAGATCCCCCTGCTCGAGGACGCCGAAGTCTCGCCGCTGGCGCATCTGGCCTCCATGGCCGACACCGCCAACGGCATCGTGCCCCGGGTGGAACCGGGCCCGGGGTCCTGGGCGTACCCGAACCTGGACCTGCAGCTGCACCTGCATCGCGCTCCAGCCGGGGAATGGCTCGGCGTCGACGTCCGGCAGACCTTCGGAGCCGACGGCGTCGGGCTGACCAGCACGGTGCTGCATGACGAGCACGGACCCTTCGGCCGCTGCGAGCAGATCCTCACATTGCGGGCCCCGCGCGGCGCGGCATGAGCGCGCCCGCCGTCGCCGCGGGGGAGCGGACGCGGCTGCTGCTCCACCGGCCGTCGTCCTCGCTGGGCGCGGCCGGGGATCTCGATGCGGCCATCTCCTGGCTGCAAGGTACCCGGAGCGGCGCCACGCCGCCGATGCTGCGCATCTACCGCCCCCGGCCCACAGTGGCCTTCGGCCAGCGTGACCGGCGGCTTCCCGGCCATGATGCGGCCGCCGCGGCCTGCCGCCGTCTGGGGTTCGAGCCGCTGGTGCGTCGCGCCGGGGGACGGGCGGCGGCCTATCACCCCGGCTGTCTGGTGGTCGACCACATCGAACCGGACGCCGATCCCGTCGTGGAGTCCAGGACGCGCTTCTCCCGCTTCGGCGAGCTGCTCACCGAGGCGCTGCTC
Organism: Nesterenkonia sp. F; assembly: GCF_000220985.1. Taxonomy (GTDB): domain Bacteria; phylum Actinomycetota; class Actinomycetes; order Actinomycetales; family Micrococcaceae; genus Nesterenkonia. Next base: position 487 of record NZ_AFRW01000017.1, on the reverse strand, counting down.
CGTTGCGGCGTCGACGCGCGCTCCGGTGAGATCCCCGACGAGTACTGCCCCGGAGAGCATTCGGTGCACGGCGTCGCCGGCGATCGGCGGGTCAAGCTGGTCGGCACCGCCCAGCGGGTCATCGGCACCGGCTGGCTGTTCTCCTCGGTGATCCTCGTCGAAGAGGGAGCCGCGATCCGTCGGGTGCTCACCGAGGCCTACGAGGCCCTCGGCCTGGACTGGGACCCGCTGACTGCCGGGGCGGCCGAAGACGTGCGCCCCGGGCTGGATGTCGACGCCGTCGAGGAGCAGCTGCTGGCGGTCTACCGCGAGCAGCACGAGCTCGTCGAGGGCCCGCCTCCGCCGCTGGACTGAACCGGGCCGAGCCGCGCCCGTCGCAACGGGTCTCGTCCGGCCCGGAAACAGCTCTGGACAGTTCGGCTCAGGAGACCTGCTCACGCCATTCGTCGAGTTTGGGCTTCTCGTCGTTGATCCGGGTGGTCGGCCC
>NZ_AFRW01000018.1 GCF_000220985.1 Nesterenkonia sp. F | reverse complement strand
CGCCGCCGAGGCCGCGGCGCCGTCGTCGGACGCCTCCGCCCCGGCCAGCCGCGCGACGGCCGAGCGGGGCACGCCCGCCCCGGCCGGCCTCGAGGTCCGCGAGCGGGAGCCGATCACCGGCATCCGCAGGGCGGTGGCCACGCGGCTGTCGACGTCGCGTCGGGAGATCCCGGAGGCGACCACCTGGCAGGACGTCGACGTCACCGAGCTGCTGGCACTCCGCGCCCGGATGAAGGAGCAGGCCGCACGCACCGGAGAGGAGGCGCCGTCGCTGCTGGCGCTGATCGGGCGCTTCGTGCTGGCCGGACTGGCGCGGCATCCCGAACTGGCGACCCGCGTCGACGACCGGAAGGACGGCGAGCAGGAGATCGTGCGCTTCGACGGGGTGAACCTGGGCTTCGCCGCCCAGACCGACACCGGCCTGGTGGTGCCGGTGGTGCGGCACGCCGAGCGGCTCTCCGCCCGCGGACTGCACCATGAGGTCTCCCGGCTCGTGGCCGACGCGCGCGAGGGACGACTCTCCGGCGCCGAGCTCAGCGGCGGGACCTTCACCGTGAACAACTACGGCGTCTTCGGCTCAGACGGGGCGACGCCGATCATCAATCACCCGGAGGTCGCGATCCTCGGGATCGGCCGCATCCTGGAGCGCCCCTGGGCCGTGGACGGCGAGCTGGCCGTGCGCAGCATCGCCACACTGACGCTGGCCTTCGACCACCGCGTCTGCGACGGCGGCGCGGCCGGCGGCTTCCTCAACTTCGTGGCCACCTGCGTGGAGGACCCGACCTCGGCGCTGGCAGACCTCTAGGCCGCGCTGAGCAGCCGGAGAGGGTCGGGTCCGCCGGAGAGAGTCGGGGCCGGGCGGCGGCACGCCGTCGTCGGCGTCCCGCTCCGGCCGCTCAGCGGGTGCTGGCGGCGGTCACCCCTCGGAATACTCGTAGAATCCCTTCCCGGACTTCCGGCCGAGCTCGCCGCGGGCGACCATGTCGCGCATCAGCTGCGGCGGGGCGAAGCGCTCCCCCAGCTCGGAGGCCAGGTGCTCGGCGATGCCCAGCCGCACGTCCAGCCCGACGACGTCGGTCAGCGCCAGCGGACCGATGGGGAACTTATAGCCCAGCACCATCGCGTCGTCGATGGCCTGCGGCGCCGCCACCCCTTCCTCGACCATGCGGATCGCCTCCAGCCCGATGGCCACGCCGAGCCGCGAGGAGGCGAAGCCGGGCGCGTCCTGCACCACCACGGCGGTCTTGCCCAGTGCCTCGACCCACCCCCGGGCGCGTCCGGCCAGCTCCTCGCCGGTCTGCCCGCCGAGGACGACCTCGACCAGCTTCGACGCCGGCACGGGATTGAAGAAGTGCAGCCCGCAGAAGCGCTCGGGCCGGCGCAGCGCCGCGGAGAGCTCGGTCACCGAGAGCGAGGAGGTGTTCGTCGCCAGCCAGGCATCATCGGCCAGTCGCTTCTCGACGTCGGTCAGCGCCTCGGTCTTCAGCCCCACGTCCTCCGGCACGGCCTCGACGACCAGTCCGCAGCGGGAGAAGTCCGCGCGATCGGTGGTCGTGGTCAGCCGGGCGGTCCATTCCTCCGTCGCTCCGGCGATCTTGCCGCGCTCGATCGAGGCGGCGACGTCGGCGGCGATCCGCGACCGGGCCGCCTCGGCGGCCTCAGCAGTGACGTCGACGACGAGGACCTCCTGCGCCCCGGAGATCAGGAAGGCATGGGCGATCCCGGCGCCCATACGGCCGCCGCCGAGCACGCCGACGGTCGGGGGAAGTGCGCTGGAGGTCATGACTGGTCTCCTGACGTCGTCCGGTCCTGGTGCTGCGACTTCTTCCGGGCCTCCCGCCGGTCCAGGAAGGCCTGCATGCGCTCGACCTTCGCCTCGGACTCGAAGAGGATCGCCTGGGCGAGGTTGTCGACCTGGGGGTGGGCCTCGCGCGGCATCGCGAAGACCTGCTTGCTGATCCGCACCGCCAGCGGGTCCTGAGCCGCGATGCGACCGGCCAGCGCGTCGGCGGCGTCGAGCAGCTCCTGACTCGGGTGGATCTCACTGATCAGCCCGTGGGCCAGCGCCTCCTCGGCGTCGAGGATGCGGCCGGCCAGCAGGATCTCCTTGGCCAGCGCCTCGCCGGCGAGATCGCGCAGCCGCCAGAGCGCTCCGGCGGCGGGGATGATGCCCAGTCCGGTCTCCGGCTGGCCCACCCGCAGCGTGGGGGTGCCCAGGCGGAAGTCGGCGGCCCAGGCCAGCTCCGCGCCGCCGCCGAGGGTGTGGCCGTCCAGCGCGGCGATGACCGGCATCGGCAGCTTCGACAGCCGGTCGAAGGCGGTCGAGTTGACCCCGCGCAGCGCGTCCTCGCGCCGGCGGTCGCGCAGCTGGCCGATGTCGGCTCCGGAGGCGAAGACGCCGCGGCGCGGCCTGGCCCCCGGGTCGGCATCGTCGTCGGCTCCGGGCCCGGTCGAAGGGCTGCCGGAGAGGATGAGGATCTTCGGCGCGTGCTCCAGATGCGCGCAGAGAGCGTGGAGCTCGTCGATCATCGTCGCGTCGATCGCATTGCGGACCTCCGGGCGGTCCAGCCGCGCGTGCAGCCGATCCTCGCCCTCGGTGATCCGCAGCGTGGTGAAGGACGCGGCATCCAGCCGAGGCGTCGCGGGCTCGTCGTGCTGCCCGGCGTCGCGTCCGCCGTCGTGCTGGTCGTGCTGGTCATGCTGGCTCATGCTCCTCACACCCTCTCCAGCAGCAGCGCCGAGCCCTGCCCGACGCCGACGCACATCGTCGCCAGCCCGCGCTCGGCCCCCTCGTCCTCCATGCGGCGGGCCAGCGTGTGGACGATCCGCGAGCCCGAGGAGCCCAACGGGTGCCCCAGCGCGATCGCCCCGCCGTCGGCGTTGACCAGCGCGTGGTCCAGGCCCAGCCGGCGGATGCAGGCCAGCGACTGGGTCGCGAACGCCTCGTTCAGCTCGATCGCCCCCAGGTCCTCGACGCGCCAGCCGGCGCGGTCCAGCGCCTTGGTGGTCGCCGGCACCGGCCCCATGCCCATGATCTCCGGGGCCACCCCGGCGTTCGCCGCGCCGACGATCCGCGCCCGCGGGACCAGCCCGTGCCGCTCGACGGCGGCCTCGGAGGCGACGATCACCGCCGAGGCGCCGTCGTTGAGCGAGGAGGCGTTGCCGGCGGTGACCACCTCGCCGTCGCGGACCACCGGGCGCAGTCCGGCGAGGCTGTCCAGTGTGACCTCGGGTCGCGGGCCCTCGTCGACCTCGACCACGTGCATCTGTCCCTTGCGGCCGGACACCTGGACCGGAGTGATCTCGCGGGCCAGCCGACCGGCCTCGACGGCCGCGGCGGTGCGTCGCTGGGACTCGACGGCGAAGGCGTCGGCCTCCTCGCGGGTGACTCCCTCGACGCGGGCGACCTCCTCGGCGGTCTCCGGCATCGAGTACGTGCGCTTGTCGACGGTCAGGAACTTCGGATTGACGAAGCGCCAGCCGATGGAGGTGTCGGCGACCTCCCCGGGGCCGGAGAAGCCGCGGGTGGGCTTGGCCATCGCCCAGGGCGCCCGCGACATCGACTCCACCCCGCCGGCGACCACGAGGTCGGCGGCGCCGGCGGCGATCATCTGCTGAGCCTGGGCGATCGCGCTCATCCCGGAGGCGCAGAGCCGGTTGACGGTGATCCCCGGGACCGAATCCGGGTAGTCGGCCAGCAGCCAGGCCATGCGGGCGACGTTCCGGTTCTCCTCGCCGGCGCCGTTGGCGTTGCCGAGGATGACCTCGTCGACGGCGGCCGGGTCGATGCCGGAGTCCTCGACGACGGTGCGGATCACCAGGGCGGCGAGGTCGTCGGGCCGGACGGCGGAGAGCGCGCCGCCGTGACGGCCGACGGGCGTGCGGGTCCCGGAGACGAGGAATGCAGGGCTGCCGGACACGTCATGAGCCTTTCGTCGGATTAACTGACCGATCGTTCACTTTTCCCCACTCTTCCACGGAGGGGCTGTGAGGTCAATCACCGAGACGCGTCGTCAGCTCCGATCAGGCGGGCCGCCCGATCGCGCCGGCGGCTCTGCTCACTGCAGCATCGTCTTGTCGTCGAGCACCGCGCCCTTGAGCGCGGAGAACTCCGCCAACAGATCCTCCGGAGTGGACCTGCGCTTCTGCTCGGCATCCAGCTCGAGCACGATCCGCCCCTCATGCATCATCACCAGCCGATTCCCCACCGCCAACGCCTGAGCCATATTGTGCGTGACCATCAACGTGGTCAGCTCCTTCTCCGCGATCACCGACTCCGTCAGCCGGGTCACCAGCTCCGCCCGCTGCGGATCCAACGCAGCCGTATGCTCATCCAGCAGCAGCACCTTCGGCTGCGAGAACGTCGCCATCAACAGGCTCAACGCCTGCCGCTGCCCGCCCGAGAGCAGCCCGACCTTCGCCGTCAGCCGATCCTCCAGGCCCAGCTCCAACACCGTCAGCGCCTCAGCGAACCGCTCCCGACGCGCCTTCGTCACCCCACGAGCCAGCCCGCGCCGACGCCCCCGCCCGATCGGCCAGCGCCAGATTCTCCTCGATCGTCAGATGCGGGGCCGTGCCCGCCATCGGATCCTGGAAGACCCGCCCGACCTGCGCGGCCCGCCGATGCTCGGGCAGCCGCGAGACCTCCCGACCATCGACCCGCACAGCCCCGGCATCCTGGACCAGACGCCCGGCCACCGTGTTCAGCACCGTCGACTTCCCGGCCCCGTTGGAGCCGATCACCGTCACCACATCACCCTGCTCCAGGACCAGATCGACGTCGACCAGCGCCCGACGCTCATTGACCGTGCCGGCGAAGAACGTCTTCGAGACCTCCTCGATGCTCAGCATGGATCAGCCCTCCTTCCTGCCGGCGGCCTGCGCCGACTCCTCGACGGCCTCAGCACGGCTCGACGCCGTCGCCTCGACCGAACCCGCCGTCGAACCCGCCGTCGTCGAAGCTGCCCGCGCGCGCCGCCAGGCGGCCAGCTTCGAGAAGCCCTTCCACTGCGGCAGCAGCAGCGCGGCGACCACCAGCACCGCCGACATCAGCTTCATGTCGTTCGGGTCCAGCCCCAGGTTCAGCGCCAGCTGGATCGCCAACCGATAGACCACCGCACCCAGGACCACCGCCAGCGTGGCGCGCACCACGGACTTCGCCCCGAACAGCGCCTGGCCGACGATCACCGAGGCCAGCCCCACCAGGATCAGCCCGATGCCCATGCTGATGTCGGCGAAGCCCTGATACTGGGCGACCACGGCTCCGCAGAGGGCGACCAGCCCGTTGGAGAGCATCAGACCCAGGATCTTCATCCGGTCGGTGGAGACGGCGAACGAGCGGATCATCTGCTCGTTGTCCCCGGTGGCCTGCAGGGCCAGGCCGTTGTCAGTGTGCAGGTACCAGTCCAGCAGCAGCTTGAACACCACCGCGACCAGCGCCAGCACGGCGACCGACTCCCAGCCGACCTCGACGAGGTCGCGCAGCGCGCTGACCACGGTGTCCTCACCCAGCAGCGGGACATTGGCCCCGCCCATGATGCGCAGGTTGATCGAGTAGAGCCCGATCATCGTCAGGATCCCGGCCAGCAGCCCGTTGATCCCTCCTTTGGTGTGCAGCATCCCGGTGATCCATCCGGCCGCGGTGCCGACGACGAAGGCCGCCGCCGTGGCCAGGAAGGGGTCGACGCCGGCGGTGATCAGCACCGCCGCCGTCGCCGCTCCCGTGGTGAAGGAGCCGTCGACGGTCAGATCAGGAAAGTTCAGGATGCGGAACGTCAGATAGACGCCCAGGGCCATGATCGCGTAGATCATCCCCAGCTCGAATGCTGTGATCATCTCTCGTCCTCGTCGGCATCGTCGGCCGGGTCGCGGGCGACGATGCGTCGTATGCCGTCAGGGGGCGACGCCGTCCCGCCCGGACCGGGCGGGACGGCGTCCGGTCGTGCGCCGGGCCTGCGCAGCCCGGCACAGTCATGCTCGGCTCAGCCGTCCTCGCCGGCCTCGGACGGGTCCTTGGACTCGACGTCCTCGCCGACGACGACGTCGGCGCGGTCCATCAGCTCCTGCGGGATCTCCACGCCCATCGCCTCGGCGGCCTCGGGGTTGACGACGACTTCGTAGTTCTCCTGGGTCTCGACCGGCATGCTCGCCGGGTCCTCGCCGTCCTCGAGGATCCGCAGGGCCATCTCGCCGGCCTGACGACCGAGCTGATGATAGTCGAGGCCCTCGGTGGCGACGGCTCCGGCCTCCACGGAGTCGCCTTCGGCGGCGATCACCGGGATGCTGTTCTGCTGGCCGTACTGCAGCACCGACTCCAGCGCGGAGACCACCTGGTTGTCGGTGGGCACGTAGATCGCATCGACGTCGGAGAACGACTCCACGCCCTGCTGGACCTCGGAGGAGTTGGTGATCGCGGCCTCCTGGATCTCCAGGTCCAGCTCCTCGGCGGCCTCCTTCGCCTGCTCGACCTGCACCTCGGAGTTGGTCTCGCCCGAGGAGTAGATGACGCCCACCGTCTCCGCGTCGGGCGCGATGGACTGGAGCACGTCGAACTGCTTGTCGACCGGGTTCATGTCCGAGGCGCCGGTGACGTTGGCCCCCGGCTCCTCCCAGGAGTCGACCAGCCCGGCTCCCTCGGGGTCGGTGACCGCGGAGAAGATGACGGGCGTGTCCTGGATGGACTGGGCGGCCGCCTGGGCGGAGGGCGTGGCGACCGCATGGACCAGATCCAGGTCATCGGTGGCGAAGGTGCCGGCGATGGTGCTCGCCGTCGCCTGCTCGCCCTGGGCGTTCTGCTCGTCCCAGTCGACGTCGACGCCGGCCTCGTCGAAGGCCGCCTTGAAGCCGTCGCTGCTCTCGTCGAGGGAGGGATGGGTGACGAACTGGGAGATGCCGATCGCGTAGCCTCCGTCGCCGTCGTCGCCCGATCCGCCGTCGTCGCAGGCGGTGAGCAGCAGGGCGGTGGCAGCGGCGGCGGCCGACAGACTCATCATCGAGGTACGGGGTCGCATGGGGGGGGTCCTCTCATCGGTGGTGCGGACAGCTGATGTGCAGACGACGGATGCAGTCGAGTCTGCGGTGCGACCGCCTCGCGCGCGGGGAGGGCGCGCCGAGCGGCCGTGCAGGACGTGCGACCGGTGGGCCGGCGCCCCGCTGGCTCCGACGCCTCTCATCGGGCCGAGGGCCGGAGAGTCATCTCCTCCCGCTCACTGTCATCGGTGAGCGTGATCCCCTGCAAGGTCTTGGGGACCACCGAGACCGCGAGGAAGGAGATCAGGGCCAGTCCCGCGATATAGGCCCCGATCAGCCAGGACTGTCCGGTCGCGTTCAGGATGCCCTGGGCGATGGTGGCCGCGAAGGCGCCGCCGATGATCGAGCCCAGCGCATAGCCGATCGAGACGCCCGAGAACCGGATCGCGGCGGGGAACATCTCGGCGTAGAGCGCGCACTGCGGTCCGTAGGACGGGCCCAGCCCGACGGTCAGCAGGAAGATCGCCGCGGCGAAGAGCGGCAGCGAGGCCGTGTCCATCAGGAACCACATCGGGATGGCCCACACGATGATGATCCCGTAGCCGATCTGGAAGGTCAGCACGCGGCCGATGCGATCGGAGATCCAGCCGCCCAGCATGGTGAAGATCAGCCAGCCGACGCCGCCGATGAGCGAGGCGGTCAGCGTCTCCGACCGAGCCATCCCCAGATGGTTGGCGCCGTAGGCGGCGAAGAAGGCGATGACCAGGTAGCCGGCGGCGTTGTTCGCCGCGAAGATGAGCGCGGCCAGGAACGTGTACTTCTTGTGCGTGGTGAGCAGGTCCTTCAGCGGGGCCGAGGCCTGCTTCTTGCGCTCGCGCATCTCGGTGAAGACCGGGGACTCGTCGACCTTCACCCGGATGAGATAACCGACGATGATCAGCACGAAGGAGAAGAGGAAGGGCACGCGCCAGCCCCAGTCCATGAACTGCTGCTCCGTGGTGAACGCGTTGAGCACGGTCATGAAGCCGGTGGCCAGCAGCATGCCCACCGGCACGCCGATCTGCGGGTAGGAGCCGAAGAGTCCGCGCTTGTGGCGCGGGGCGTGCTCGACGGAGAGCAGCGCCGCGCCGCCCCATTCGCCGCCGGCCGAGAGCCCCTGGAGCACCCGGAGCAGCACGAGCAGCACGGGGGCGGCGATCCCCCACATCGCATAGGTCGGCAGCAGACCGACCAGCACGGTGGCGCCGCCCATCCCCATCAGCGTCAGCACCAGCACGACCTTGCGGCCGAAGCGGTCGCCGAGCCAGCCGGCGATGACGGCGCCGAGCGGACGGAAGAGGAAGGAGATGCCGACCGAGGCCCAGGAGATGATCTGGGCCAGCGCCTGGTTGTCCTCCCCCAGCGGCTCGAAATAGTGCAGGGCCAGCACGAAGCCGGCCGCCTGGGCATAGATGAAGAAGTCGTACCACTCGATGGTCGTGCCGACGAGCGTTCCGGCGAGGACTTTCCTCTCCTCGCGGGTCATCTCGTGGCCCTCGGTGCTGGTGTATGTCGTCTGGCTCATCTCATCTCCAGATCCGGTGGTGCCGCCGGACGGTTCGCAGGGTGCGGACGATTCGAGATCACGTGATGCCTCTCACTGTGATGCAGGACACACTATCAGACTAAATGACCGAACGGTTGGTCAGTATCCGGAAACCTCTCGCCCCTCCTCGCGCCGCGCGCCGAAGCGCTGCCGCAGCCCCGCATCATCAACAGCTGTGCACTGAGTCACAAGACCGCGAGGGTCCGCGGAGAGACGCTGGATGGACCTGACCTCGCTCCGACGACTCCCGGGGAGCCGCGCTCTCCGGCACACGAGAGGACCCTCGATGGCTCACCGCGCACCACGGACCACCCGCCCGGCCGCACCCGACGCCGGCCAGACCGCACTGGCCGGGCGCACGCTCGGCGTGCCGGCGCTGGTCTTCCTCATCATCGCCGCCTCGGCCCCGCTGACCGTGCTGGCCGGCGGAGCCACGACCAGCTTCGCCGTCACCGGCGAGCAGGGCGTGCCGATCGGCTATCTCATACTGGGCATCGTGCTGGCGCTCTTCGCCGTGGGCTACGGCCGGATGAGCGCGCTGATCCAGAACGCCGGAGCCTTCTACGCCTACGTGGCTGCCGGACTCGGCGTCCGCCAGGGCATCGGCACCTCGTTCCTGGCGCTGGTCACCTACAACGCGATGCAGATCGGCCTCTACGGCGTGTTCGGCTTCACCGCCTCCTCCGTCCTCGCCGACGTCCTCGGCCTCCAGGCGCCCTGGTGGGCCTGCGCCCTCGCCGGCTGGCTGCTGGTCGCAGTGCTCGGCGTCAACAAGGTCGACATCTCCGCGAAGGTCCTGGCGGCCATCGTGGTCCTCGAGTTCCTAGTCGTCATCGGCGTCAGCGCACTCTCGCTGGGGACCGCCCCGGAAGGCGTCCGACTGGACCTGCTCGGCGCCGACCACTGGCTGACCGGCGGCTTCGGCACTCTCCTGGCATTCGGCATCGCCGCCTTCATGGGCTTCGAGTCGGGAGCCATCTACTCCGAGGAGGCCCGGGACCCGGCGCGCTCCGTGGCCCGGGCGACCTACATCGCCGTGGCGATCATCGCCGCCTTCTACGCCTTCTCCGCCTGGGCGCTGGCCATCGGAGTCGGTCCCTCGGAGATCGTCGACCAGTCCCGGGAATGGGGCCCGGACCTGATGTTCGTGCTCCTCTCCGACCACGTGCCCGCCGTCGTGGTGAGTCTGACCTCGGCTCTCTTCCTGACCAGCATCCTCGCCGCCCTCATCGCCTTCCACAATGCCGCCGCGCGCTACTTCTTCTCGATGGGGCGGGCCCGGGTCCTGCCGCGTTTCCTCGGCACGGCCGGTCCGCACAACGGCGCTCCCACGGCCGGCTCGCTCACGCAGAGCGCCCTCGGCCTGGTCTTCATCCTCATCTTCGCCGCCTCCGGCGCGGGCTCCGAGCTGGGAGCGCTCTACCCCGTGCTGACGATGTTCCCCTGGCTGACCAATGCCGCCGGATTCGGCATGGTCCTGCTGCTCAGCATCACCTCGGCGGCGATCATGCGACGGCTGGGACGCTCTCCCGGAGACCACTCGGTGTTCGTCCGCACCATCGCCCCGCTGGTCGCCGCCGTCGGACTGGCGATCATCGCCGTGCTGATCATGCTGAACTTCGACACGATGATCGAGTCCGACCGCTTCTCTCCGCTGGTCGTCGTCCTGCCCGGGGTGATCGTGGCCTCCGGACTCGTCGGGCTCGCCTGGGGAGAGGTGCTGCGCCGCCGGCGGCCGGAGATCTTCGAGGCCGTCTCTCGGACGACGATCGGCTGACCGCCCGTCCACCCCGCAGGGTTGTGCCGGCGGTCACAGATCGTATACGATGCGAGATATGATCTCGAGCACACCTTCTGGACGCGCCGCGGCGGCGACCGACTCCCCGGACCGCCCCGGCAAGATCATCGCCGTGCACCTGGCCTACGAGTCCCGCGTCGCCGAGCGCGGACGCCGGCCCGACGCGCCGTCGTACTTCCTCAAGCCGACCAGCTCGCTGGCCGTCGGCGAGGAGCGGATCGAGCGACCCGCCGGCACCGAGCTGCTGGCCTTCGAGGGAGAGATCGCCCTGATCATCGGCTCTCCGGCCCGCCGCGTGTCCGTCGAGGCCGCCTGGGACCACGTCGCCGCGATCACCGCCGCCGACGACTGGGGCCTCTACGACCTGCGCCGCGCGGACAAGGGCTCCAACCTCCGCAACAAGGGCCGCGACGGCTATACCGCCCTGGCCGCCGGCCGCCTCGACGCGAGGACGGTCTCCCCCGACCAGCTGCGCCTGCGGACCTGGAAGAACGGCGAGCTGGTCCAGGAGGATCGCTCCAGCGCGATGATCTTCCCGCTGACGCGGCTGATCGCCGACCTCTCCCAGCACCTGACGCTCGAGACCGGCGACGTCATCCTCACCGGCACCCCCGCCGGCGCCTCGGTCGCCGAGCCCGGCGACACGATCGAGGTCGAGGTCGACGCCCCCGACGTCGCCGGCGCGCCGAGCAGCGGCCGCGCCGTGTCCCGCGTCGTGGAGGGCGCCGGCGACTTCGACCCGGCGCTGGGCACCACGCCGACGGTCGACGACCGCCAGCGCGAGGAGGCCTGGGGATCCCGCGAGAAGGCCGGACTGCCGGCGGGGGACGAGGAGCCGTCGACGGCCGCCTCGTCAGCGCTGACTCCGGGGCTGCGCGAGAAGCTGCGTGACGCCCCGGTCGCCGGCCTCGCCCAGGAGATGCGCCGCCGCGGCTTCGACACCGTCACCCTCGACGGTCTCCGCGGCGACACCCCGGGCGCGAAGATGGTCGGCACCGCGCGCACGCTGCGCTTCGTGCCGCAGCGTCCGGACCTCTTCTCCGCCCACGGCGGCGGGCACAACGCCCAGAAGCAGGCATTCGACGCCGTCGGCGCCGACGAGGTCGTCGTCATCGAGGCCCGCGGGGAGCCCGGGGCCGGCACGCTCGGCGACATCCTCGCCCTGCGGGCGAAGGCCCGCGGGGCGGCCGGCGTCGTCACCGACGGCTGCGTCCGCGACTACGACGCCGTCCGCGAGATCGACCTGCCGGTGTTCAGCCGGGGCCCGCACCCGGCGGTGCTCGGTCGCCGGCACGTCCCCTGGGACACCGACGTCACCATCAGCTGCGGCGGGGCCGCCGTGCAGCCCGGCGATCTCGTCGTCGGCGACGACGACGGCGTCATCGTGCTGCCGCCGACGCTGGCCGAGGAGGTCGCCGAGGCGGTGCTCTCCCGCGAAGCCTCCGACGCCTGGGTCGCCGAGCGCATCGCCGAGGGCCACCCGATCGAGGGACTGTTCCCGATGAACGCGGCCTGGCGCGAGCGCTTCGACGGCCGAGAGCGCCCGGGGAGGATCCGATGACTGAGACGAGCGCCCCGATCGGAGCCAGCAAGTCCCAGCTGACCTACCACTGGATCCGCGAGCGCATCGCCCGGCAGGAGTTCGTCCCCGGGTACCGGCTGGTGCTCGGGACCATCGCCGAGGAGCTGGGCGTCAGCGTGGTGCCGGTGCGCGAGGCGGTGCGCCGGCTCGAGGCCGAAGGGCTGGTCGAGTTCGAGAAGAACGTCGGCGCCCGGGTCGCGCTGGTCGACGAGGCCGACTATCTGAACTCCGTGGAGACGCTGGCGGTGCTGGAGGGCGCGGCCACCGCGCTCTCGCTGCCCCAGCTGGGCGAGGCCGAGCTGGAGCAGGCCGAGCGGCTCAACGACCGGATGCGCGGCCTGCTCGAGCGCTTCGACCCCGACGAGTTCACCGCACTCAACCATGAGTTCCACAACGCGCTGCACCTGCAGTGCCCCAACCCCCATCTGGGCGAGCTGGTGCAGCGCGAGTGGACCCGGCTGTCCCGGCTGCGCCGGTCGATCTTCGCCTTCGTGCCCGACCGGGCGCCCGAGTCGGTCGCCGAGCACGACGAGATCCTGCACCTGATCCGCACCGACGCCGACCCCGTCGACGTCGAGCTGGCGGTCCGGCGCCACCGCCGGCGCACCATCGAAGCCTACCGCCGCCACCGCGGCGGCTGACCACCCGTCCCGACGCATCTCGACCCGAGGAGGTCACCGATGACCCAGCAGACCACCGTCACCCCGCCCGAGGGACTCCCCGACCGCATCCGGCACTACATCGACGGCGCCTTCGTCGATTCGCTCGGCGGGGCCACCTTCGACGTGCTCGACCCGGTGAGCAACGAGACCTACATCCAGGCGGCCTCCGGCGGCCCGGACGACGTCGACCGCGCCGTGCAGGCGGCGAAGCGCGCCTTCCACGAGGGGTCGTGGTCGACGATGCTGCCGCGCGACCGTTCCCGGGTGCTGCACCGGATCGCCGACGTCGTCGAGAGCCGCGGCGAGCAGCTGGCGGCGATGGAATCCTTCGACTCCGGGCTGCCGATCACCCAGGCGTCCGGCCAGGCCCGCCGAGCGGCGGAGAACTTCCGGTTCTTCGCCGACCTGATCGTCGCCCAGACCGACGACGCCTTCAAAGTCCCGGGGCGCCAGGCCAACTACGTCAACCGCAAGCCGATCGGCGTCGCCGGCCTGATCACGCCCTGGAACACCCCGTTCATGCTGGAGTCCTGGAAGCTGGCCCCGGCGATCGCCACCGGCAACTCGGTGGTGCTCAAGCCCGCGGAGTTCACCCCGCTCTCGGCCAGCCTGTGGGCGGGCATCTTCGAGGAGGCCGGTCTGCCCGCCGGGGTGTTCAACCTGGTCAACGGCTACGGCGAGGAGGGCTACGCCGGCGACTCGCTGGTCAAGCACCCCGATGTGCCGCTGATCTCCTTCACCGGCGAGTCGACCACCGGGCAGCTGATCTTCGCCAACGCCGCCCCGCACCTGAAGGGGCTGTCGATGGAGCTGGGCGGCAAGTCCCCGGCCGTCGTCTTCGCCGATGCCGACATGGAGGCGGCCATCAACGCCACGATCTTCGGCGTGTTCTCGCTCAACGGCGAGCGCTGCACCGCCGGCAGCCGCATCCTCGTCGAGCGCTCGGTCTACGAGGAGTTCGTCGAGCGCTACGCCGCCCAGGCGAAGCGGGTGACGGTCGGTCTCCCCGACGACCCGGAGACCGAGGTGGGCGCGCTGGTCCACCCCGAGCACTTCGAGAAGGTGATGAGCTACGTCGAGCTCGGGAAGTCCGAGGGTCGACTGGTGGCCGGCGGCGGGCGCCCGGAGGGCTTCGAGACCGGCAATTTCGTCGCCCCGACCGTCTTCGCCGACGTCGCCCCCGACGCGCGGATCTTCCAGGAAGAGATCTTCGGACCGGTGGTGGCGATCACCCCCTTCGACACGGAGGAGGAGGCGCTGGCGCTGGCCAACGACACCAAGTACGGGCTGGCCGCCTATGTGTGGACCAACGACCTGAAGCGCTCGCACACCTTCGCCCAGGCCGTCGAGGCCGGCATGGTGTGGCTGAACTCCAACAATGTGCGCGACCTGCGCACCCCCTTCGGCGGGGTGAAGGCCTCCGGGCTCGGTCACGAGGGCGGCTACCGCTCCATCGACTTCTACACCGACCAGCAGGCGGTGCACATCAACCTCGGCGAGGTGCACAACCCCGTCTTCGGCAAGGCCTGAGCCCTGCCGCACCCCACTGTTCCGACGATGAGCGACGACGCTCGATGAAGGATGCACGACCATGACCTCTGAGACTTCCGGCTCGGCGGCGCCGCCGGCCTCCCCGATCCCCGTCCCGACCTCTCCCGCCCCGGACGTGCTGCGCTGCGCCTCGATGGAGCTGGTGGTCACCGACCTGGCCCGCTCCCGCGAGTTCTACGTGGACGTGCTCGGCCTGGTGGTCACCGCCGAGGACGAAGAGGCCGTCCACCTGCGCTCCATGGAGGAGTTCATCCACCACAACCTGATCCTGCGCCGGGGTGAGGTCCCTGCGGTGGCGGCGTTCTCCTATCGGGTGCGCAGCCCCGAGGACCTCGACCGCGCCGAGGCCTACTACCGGGAGATGGGCTGCCCGGTGGTGCGGAACCGCGCCGGCTTCGTCCGCGGCGTCGGCGACTCGGTGCGCGTGCAGGATCCGCTGGGCTTCCCCTATGAGTTCTTCCACGAGGTCGAGCATGTCGAGCGGCTCGCCTGGCGCTACGACCTGCACACTCCCGGCGCGCTGGTGCGCATCGACCACTTCAACCAGGTCACCCCGGACGTGCCGCGCGCCGTGGACTATATGGAGCACCTGGGCTTCCGCGTCACCGAGGACATCCAGGACGACGGCGGCACCGTCTATGCGGCCTGGATGCGCCGGAAGTCCACCGTCCACGACACCGCGATGACCGGGGGCACCGGCCCGCGGATGCACCACGTGGCCTTCGCGACCCACGAGAAGCACAACATCCTGGCCATCTGCGACAAGCTCGGCGCGCTGCGCCGTTCCGACTGCATCGAGCGCGGCCCCGGCCGGCACGGCGTCTCCAACGCCTTCTACCTCTACCTGCGCGATCCCGACGGCCACCGCATCGAGATCTACACCCAGGACTACTACACCGGCGATCCGGACAACCCACGGGTGACCTGGGACGTGCACGACAACCAGCGCCGCGACTGGTGGGGCAATCCGGTGGTCCCCTCGTGGTACACCGACGCCTCCACCGTGCTGGACCTCGACGGCGCGCCGGTGCCCACCCGCGAGCGCACCGACGACTCGGAGATGGAGGTCACCATCGGCGCCGACGGCTTCTCCTACACCCGCCCCGACGACGCCGAGCCGATGCCGGAGTGGAAGCAGGGCGAGTACAAGCTCGGCCACCAGCTGTGAAGGAGACCCCGATGCTGACCGACCAGCAGATCACCACGATCGCCGACGAACTGGCGGCCGCGGAGCGCGATCGCGGCACCGTCGAGCGGCTCACCGCCCGGCACCCGGAGATGACCGTCGAGGACGCCTACGCGGTGCAGAACGAGTGGCGCCGCCGCGGCATCGCGGCCGGCCGTCGCCCGGTGGGTCGCAAGATCGGACTCACTTCGAAGGTCATGCAGGAGGCCACCGGCATCACCGAGCCCGACTATGGGGCGATCTTCGCCGACATGGTCCACGAGACCGGCGCGGTGATCGAGCATGCCCAGTTCTCCAACGTCCGGGTGGAGGTGGAGCTGGCCTTCGTGCTCGGCCGGGACCTGGTCGGACCCCACACCACCGTCACCGAGGTCCTGGATGCCACCGACTATGTGATCCCGGCGCTGGAGATCCTCTCCAGCCGGGTGGAGATGGCCGGGCGGACCATCGTCGACACGATCAGCGACAACGCGGCGATGGGCGCGATGGTCCTCGGCGGCCGGCCGGTGCGGCCCGATGCCGTCGATCTGCGCTGGGTCTCGGCACTGCTGCGCCGCAACGAGGCCATCGAGGACACCGGAGTGGCCGCGGCGGTGCTGGACCATCCGGCCCGCGGCGTGGCCTGGCTGGCCGACAAGCTCGCCCAGCACGGCGACGGCCTCTCCGCCGGCGAGACCATCCTGGCCGGCTCCTTCACCCGCCCGATGTGGGTGCACGCCGGCGACACCGTCCACTGCGACTACCGCGATCTGGGAGCTGTGACATGCCGATTCGACTGACCACCGCCCTCGAGGCGACGCTGCGCGAGCGGCTGGCCTCCGCCGACCGGGCGCTGGTCGGCGGCTGGGTCTGCTCCGGCTCGCCGGTGATGGCCGAGATCATGGCCGGCTCCGGGCTGGACTGGATGCTCGTCGACATGGAGCACGCCCCCAACGGGCTGGAGTCGGTGCTCGCCCAGCTGCATGCGGCCTCGGCCTACGACGTCACCCCGGTGGTCCGGGTCCCGGTCGGCGAGGCGGTGACCATCAAGCAGGTCCTGGACCTGGGGGCGCAGAACCTGCTGGCGCCGATGGTCTCCTCGCCCGAGCAGGCCCGCGAGGTGGTCGCCAGCACCCGGTATCCGCCGGCCGGCGTCCGCGGGGTGGGCAGCGCGCTGGCCCGCTCGGGGCGCTGGAACCGCGTGCCGGGCTATCTGACCGAGGCTGACCAGCACGTCGCGGTCTTCGTGCAGATCGAGACCCTCGCCGGGGTCGAGCGCGCCGAGGAGATCGCCGCCGTCGACGGCGTCGACGGCGTCTTCGTCGGCCCCTCGGATCTGGCGGCCTCGATGGGCCGCATCGGCCAGCAGACCCACCCCGAGGTCGTCGACGCCGTCCACCGCGCCTTCGCCGGCGTGCGGGCGGCCGGCAAGCCCGTCGGCGTCAACGCCTTCGATCCGCAGGCCGCGCGCGCCTATCTCGACGCCGGCGCCACCTGGATCCTGGTCGGCGCCGACGTCGCGCTGGTCGCCCGCGGAGCGGAGCAGCTGGCCGCAGACTTCATCCCCGCAGAGCCGCGGGACGACCAGAACACCCAGGAGTGAGCGCTGTGCAGTTCCACCACCACGGATACGTCACCACCGATCCGCGCATCCAACCGGCCGCCGGCATCGGCCTCGACCGGCCCGACGAGCTCCCCGATGAGATGGACGTGCTCATCGTCGGCACCGGACCGGCGGGGATGATCACCGCCGCCCAGCTGGCGGCGTTCCCCGAGGTGCACACCCGGATCATCGACCGCCGCCCGCACCGGCTGGAGGTCGGCCAGGCCGACGGCATCCAGGCCCGCAGCGTGGAGACTTTCCAGGCCTTCGGCTTCGCCGAGGAGCTCTCCCGGGAGGCTTACCACATCACCGAGATGGCCTTCTGGAAGCCGGATCCCGAGCGGCCCGAGCACATCGCTCGCGCCGCGCAGCCGGTGGACGATCCGCAGGGGATCAGCGAGTTCCCGCATCTGATCGTCAACCAGGCGCGGATCCTGGACCATTTCGCCGAGAGCATGGCGAACTCCCCGTCCCGGATGCGTCCGGACTTCGGCGTGGAGTTCCTGGAGCTGAGCGTCGAGGACTCCGTCGAGTTCCCCGTCGCCGTGCGGGTGCGCCACACCGCCGGTCCCCGTGAGGGCGAGGAACGCACGGTGCGGGCGAAATACGTGCTCGGCGCCGACGGCGCGCGCAGCCAGGTGCGCACCTCCATCGGCCGCCGACTCGACGGCGATCAGGCCAACCACGCCTGGGGCGTGATGGACGTGCTCGCCCGCACCGATTTCCCGGACATCCGGCTCAAATGCGCGATCCAGTCCGACTCCGGCGGCAGCATCCTGCTGATCCCCCGCGAGGGCGGGCATCTCTTCCGCATGTATGTGGACCTCGGCGAGGCCGACCAGCACGGCGACGTGCGCAGCACGACGCTGGAGCAGATCATCCAGCAGGCGAACGAGATCCTGCACCCCTACAGCCTGGACGTGCGGCACGTCGCCTGGCACAGCGTCTATGAAGTCGGGCATCGGCTCACCGACGCCTTCGACGACGTCGAGGTCTCCGGCGACGAGTCCGGAGAGTCGGACGACGTCGGCACCTGCCCGCGGGTCTTCATCGCCGGCGACGCCTGCCACACGCACAGCGCGAAGGCCGGCCAGGGGATGAACGTCTCGATGCAGGACGGCTTCAATCTGGGCTGGAAACTGGGGCAGGTGCTGTCCGGGACCTGCCGGCCGGAGCTGCTGCGCACCTACTCGCAGGAACGGCAGGAGGTCGCGAAGAACCTCATCGACTTCGACCGCGAGTGGTCGACGCTGATGGCCATGAAGCCCGAGGAGTTCGAGGATCCCTCCTTCCTGGAGGACTTCTACGTCAAGACCGCCGAGTTCCCGGCCGGCTTCATGACCGAGTATCGGCCGTCGATGATCACCGGCGCCGCCGAGCATCAGCACCTGGCGGAGGGTTATCCCATCGGCAAGCGGTTCAAGTCCGCCCGCGTGGTGCGGGTCTGCGACACCAATCCGCTGCATCTGGGCCACCAGGCCGAGGCCGACGGGCGGTGGAGGATCTACGCCTTCGCCGATCGGCCGGCGGCCGGGCAGGACTCGGCGCTGACCCGCTGGGCACAGTGGATGGTCGAGTCGGCCGATTCTCCGGTGCGGCGGTTCACCCACGAGGACCAGGACCTGGACGCGCTCTTCGACGTGAAGGTCGTCTACCAGCAGCGCCACACCGAGTTCGAGGTCACCGACGCGCCGCAGATCTTCCTTCCGGAGGTGGGCCCCTATCGGCTGCTCCAGTACGAGAAGGTCTTCGGCGTGCTCGAGGGCGAGGACATCTTCGACGCGCGCGGCATCTCCCGGGACGGCGCCGTCGTCGTGGTCCGCCCGGACCAGTACGTGGCCCATGTGCTGCCGCTGACCGACACCGCCGCGCTGGCGGCGTTCTTCGAGCAGAGCATGCAACCGCCGCGCGACTGAGCGGGGCCGGCGATCATCGCCGTCCGCCGCCGTTCATCGTAGGGCTGTGAGATGTCGTGGTGCTCTAGCCCGAAGACATCTCATAGCCCTACGACAGGATCGGCTCTCGAGCGGTTCTCGGGCGACGCGACCGGGTCCGGCCGATCGGTTCAGCGACTCGTCATCGGGCGCGAGATGCGGCTCGCCGTCGCCAGGACGCTCCGAGCACCAGCCCGACGCCGGCCAGCACGACTTCCGCGCCGGAGAGTGCGGTCGCGCTGAGCATCAGCACCTCGTGGCCTGTCAGCGAGCCCTCGGCACTCCCGGCGGGCATCTCCACCGCCGCATGCCCGCCGGCCGCAGAACGCACCATCCAGCCGTGCACGATGAGCATCGCGGCGTTCATCGCCCCCACCGCCGTCCAGGCGCGGACCGTCGCGGACTGCCACAGGTGCACGGCGCAGGGCAGGCAGAGCGCGGCCATGCCGACCATCAGCAGGCCTGCCAGCACCGAACCATGGCCGATCATCAGCAGATGCAACATCGCCGAGACGCCGGCGAGCGCCGCGGTGGTCCGCCGCAGCCGGGGCAGTTCACGGGAACAGTTCGCCAGGGCCGGAGCGGCGGCCGCGGCCGGGCCGGAATCGGCACGAGGCACCGCGGCAGAGGGTCTGGGCATCATGCTTCCTCTGTGAGACAGTTAACATTGAGCATGTGCTCAAAGTCTCACAGGAGGAACCCATGAGCAACACCCCCGCACCCGCCGACCAGCATCCGCTCACCCCGCTCAGCGCGGAGGAGATCGCCCGCGTCCGCGAGATCCTTCAGGCCGAGGGCCGCGTCGACGCCGCCACGCGCTTCTCCTACGTCACCCTGCGCGAACCGACCAAGCAGCAGGTGCTCGACTGGACGCCGGAGCGACCCCTGCCCCGCGAGGTGAGCCTGCTGCTCACCCAGCTGGACACGCTGGCGCTGGCCGACGTCGTCGTCGACCTGACCGCCGGCCGCACCGCCTCCGCGCGGACTCTGGACGCCGCGCACGGTTCGGCGCCGAGCTTCGACGCGGACCTCGTCGACGCCGACCCGATCTGCAAGGCCGACGCGCGCTGGGTCGAGGCCGTGCGCCGGCGCGGAATCACCGACCTCGACCGCGTGGTCGTGATCGGACTCTCCGCGGGCACCTTCGGCTATGAGGACGAGGTCGGCCGCCGCATGGTTCGCGCGCTGGCCTTCCGTCAGGACTACCCCACGGACTCGGTCTGGGCGCACCCGATCGACGGCGTCGTCGCCCACGTGGACGTCGCCGGTCAGCAGGTGCTGCGCGTGGTCGAGACCGAGGTCACCCACGTGCCCGAGGAGTCCGGCGACTACCTGGACCCGGCGGTGCGCGGCGAGCACCGCACCACGCTCAAGCCGATCAGCATCACCCAGCCCGAGGGCGTGAGCTTCAGCCTCGAGGACGGAGTGCTGACCTGGGAGAACTGGTCCATCCGGCTGGGCTTCAACGGCCGGGAGGGGCTGACCCTGCACCAGATCTCCTTCCACGACGGCGAGACCGACCGTCCGATCCTCTACCGCGGCTCGATCGCCGAGATGGTCGTGAACTACGGCGACCCCACCCCCACCCATGCCTGGCAGAACTACTTCGACGTCGGCGAGTTCCAGTTCGGCCGGCTGGCCAACGCCCTGGAGCTCGGCTGCGACTGCCTCGGCGAGATCACCTACGTCGACGCCGTCGTCGTCGACGACTACGGGCATCCGACGACGCTGCCGAACGCGATCTGCATCCATGAGGAGGACCTGGGGATCCTCTGGAAGCACACCGACGACTTCTCCGGCACCCGCGAGGTGCGGCGTCAGCGTCGTCTGGTGGTGTCCTTCTTCGTCACCGTGGGCAACTACGACTACGGCTTCTACTGGTACTTCACCCTGGACGGGAAGCTGGAGCTGGAGTCCAAGGCCACCGGGATCGTGTTCACCTCCGGACATCCCGGCGGGGACTACCCCTACGCGATGGAGCTCGCCCCCGGCCTCGGCGCGCCGATCCACCAGCACATGTTCTGCGCCCGGCTGGACATGATGGTCGACGGCCCGGCCAACGCCGTCGACGAGATCGACGTCGCCCGGATGCCGTCTTCCGAGGACAACCCCTGGGGCAATGCCTTCACCCGGCAGGTCACCCGGCTGTCCGACGAGAGCCGGGGAGTGCGCGACGCCGACGGCGCGGTCGGACGGATCTGGCGGATCAGCAGCGCCGAGCGGACCAACCGCATGGGCCGGCCGACCTCCTACGTGCTCCACGCCCAGGAAGCTCCCCCGCTGCTGGCGGCCGAGGACTCCTCGATCGCGCAGCGGGCGGCCTTCGCCCGGCACCACCTCTGGGTCACGCAGTACGACCGCGACGAGCTGTACCCGGCCGGGGACCGAGTGAACCTCAACCCCGGCCGCGGCGGACTGCCGGAGATGGTCGCCCAGGGTCGCGACCTGGACGGCGAGGACGTGGTCCTCTGGCACAGCTTCGGACTGACGCACTTCCCGCGACTGGAGGACTGGCCGATCATGCCGGTGGACTACGCCGGGTTCAGCATGAGCCCGGACGGATTCTTCGACCGCAACCCCACGCTCGACGTCCCGCCGGAGAGGCCCGCCCACAGTGAGGGCGGCTGCTGCGCGGGCGACGACGGCGGGTGCTGCGGGGGCTGAGCCGTTTGGCCTGTCCGGCGGTGCTCAGCCCTGGCCGGCGGCGCTGGCGGGTCCGAATTCGGCCGCCGCGGCCCGGCCGGACTCGGTGAGCCAGGGTTCGAGCATCTGGGCCGCCAGCCGGCGCAGCCGCGCGCCGTCGCCCTGCGGCGTGCCCAGCACATGTTCGATCTGCCCGCCGGTGCCCAGCACCAGCAGCGTGTCCACGATCTCGGCCTGCGGCGACTCCGACCGCAGCTCCCCGGCCGCGGCGGCGGCGGCGGTGCGGGCCAGCATGCCGCGCCGCCAGGAGTCGACGACGTCGGCCTGGCGGACGGCCAGCTCGGGATTGGAGGGGACCCTCCCCCAGAAGCTCACCACCACGAAGGCTTCGTCATGGGTGGTCTTGCCGCCGGGGAGGATCTCATCGAGCATCGCCAGCAGGCCGGCCACGCCGGCGTGGTCGGCGACGCGGGCCTCGATCCGCGCATTGGTGCGCTCGAAGACGAGCTGGAAAGTCTCGGAGAGCAGCTCGTCGAAGGAGCTGAAGTAGTGCCACAGCGCTCCGCGGGCGACTCCCAGCTCGGCGGTCAGCGCCCGGGTGGTGGCCGCCTGCATCCCCTCGCGGGCGATCAGGCGCAGATGGGCCTCGACGATCTCGCGGCGTCGTGCGGCACGGTCGATTCTCCGAGACATGGTCCTGATTGTTCCTGATCAGCCGCAGGCGTGCCATGCGCGAAATATCGCAGGGCTGTGAGATGTCGTGGGGCTATAGCCCCACGACATCTCACAGCCCTGCGACGAACCCCCGCGGCGGGCGCCGGACGAGCCCGACGCCCGCCGCGGAGCAGTTCATCAGCTGCTCGGCGTCACCAGCTGATCAGATGCGGCTGGCTGACCTCCTTGAGGCCGTGCTCGCCGAACTCCAGACCGTAGCCGGACTGCTTCGCCCCGCCGAAGGGCATCCGCGGATCCACCGCCCCGTGCTTGTTGATCCAGGTGGTGCCGGCCTCCAGCCGGGCGGCGACCTGACGGGCGCGGTCGACGTCGGCGGACCAGACCGAGGAGCCCAGCCCCACCTCCAGGGCGTTGGCCTGCTCGATCGCCTCCTCGAGGTCGCTGTAGCGGATGATCGGCAGCGCGGGCCCGAACTGCTCCTCGGTGACCAGCGGATTCTCCGCGTCGACGTCCGCGACCAGCGTAGTCGGGTAGAAGTAGCCCGGCACCTCGGGATCGTGCTCGCCGCCGATCAGCACGCGGGCGCCGGCGGCCTTGGCCTCGTCGACCAGCCGCGCGACGATGTCGCGCTGGACGGCGTTCTGCAGCGGCCCCAGGACGTTCTGCTCCTCGCGCCCCACGCCCATCGGCGCGTTCTTCGCGACCTCCACCAGGGCCTCGCAGACCTGGTCGTAGAGGCTGTCGGGCACGTAGAGGCGCTTCATCGCCGCGCAGGTCTGGCCGGTGTTGATGAAGGCGCCCCAGAAGAGGTCCTCGGCGATGGCCTGCGGGTCCGCGTCGTCGAGGACGATGCCGGCGTCGTTGCCGCCCAGCTCCATGGTCAGCCGCTTCAACGTGTCGCCGGCGGCCTTGACGATGCTCCGACCGGTCTCGGTGGAGCCGGTGAACATGATCTTCGCGACGTCCGGGTGGCGGCTGAGCCGGTCGCCGACGTCGCCACGTCCGGGCACGGCGATCAGCACGTCGGCCGGCAGCGCGGAGTTGAGCACCTCGACCAGCGCCAGCACGCTCAGCGGGGTGTACCCGCTGGGCTTGATGACCACGGAGTTGCCCATCCGCAGGCTGGGGGCGATCTGCCAGACCGAGATCATCATCGGCCAGTTCCACGGGCCGATGGCGCCGACGACGCCCAGCGGTCGCTGGTGCAGCTCGGCGTGGTCGGTGCCGTCGTCGACGATGACCTCCGGCTCCACGCTGAACTCGGCGGTGGCGCGCAGCCACGCGACGCAGGCACCGACCTCGAAGCGGGCGTTCGGCCCGTTGAGCGGCTTGCCCTGCTCGCGGGAGAGCAGATCGGCCAGCTCCTCGGCCCGGGCCTCGATCGCATCGGCGGCGGCGTGCATGGCCTTCCGCCGCTCGTCGTCGCCCGCGGCGGCCCACCCCGGCTGGGCGGCGACGGCGCGCGCCACGGCCGCGTCGAGGTCCTCGACGGCGGCCTCCGGGGCACGGCCGACGCGCTCGCCGGTGGCCGGGTCATGCATCTCGCGTCCGCCCTCGACGGGCTGGATGCTCTCGAGCAGGGAGGCCGAGGGCGCTCCTGCGTCACGGGCGGCGGTCTGGTCAGTGGACATCGGAGCGCTCCTTCATGTCGTGCGGTCGTCGTCCTTCCAGCGTCGTCGATGCCCGCCGACGTGGCCTTGCTCACCCGTGCGTCGTGCTGTGCACCGGGTGATGAGGAACGAGAGCAGCGGCGGAACCGGGCGTCATGAGGCGGTCTCGGGGAGGTGCCGCCGCCGGTAGGTCGTCGGGGTGACGCCGAACTCGGATTTGAAGAGCCGGCTGAAGTGCGCCGCGTTCGGCAGCCCCCAGCGGGCGGCGATGGAGGAGACCGACTCCTCCTGATGCAGCGGGTCGGTGAGCTCGCGGCGGATGTGCTCGAGCCGCCGCTTCCGGATCCAGGCGGAGACCGTCTCCTCCTGCTGGCGGGAGAAGATCGTGTAGAGATGCCGCAGCGAGATGTAGTGCGCATCGGCCACCGTCGCCGGCGTCAGGTGCGGGTCGCCGAGGCGCTCGAGGATGTATTCGCGGACCTCGGTGGCCAGGCTGCGCGCCGGACCGCCGGCGTCGTCCTGACTGTGCAGCTCCTGCGAGAGCATGGTGATCAGCAGGTCCAGGGCCGACTGCACCAGTCGGGCTCCGTGCACGTCGACCATCTGGTCCATATTCCGCCCGAGCTCGGTGAAGAACGGATTGATCACCCGCCCCAGGCCCGACGCCGGCGAGAATCGGGTCGCCGTCACGCGCGCGACCTCGTCGCGCGGCAGATCGACCACCTCATGGGGGAAGACGATCACCATCGCCTGATTGTGCTCGTCGAGCTCCAGCTCATACGGACGGTGGGTGTCGTAGACGGCCAGATCACCGGGCTCGAGCAGCGCCTCCCGCCCGTCCTGCCGCAGACGAGCATGCCCCGACAGCTGCAGGCTCAGCTTGTAGAACCGCCCGTCGCGCCGGCCTATGAGCTCCTCGGTGCGGCGCACCCGGTGCGGCGTGGCGGCCATCTGGAAGAGCGTGATGTCGTCGACCGCGACTCGATCCAGGTGCCCGCGGAACGGAATCCCGTCGATCTCCTGGATGTCCAGCGGGACGACCTCCTGGCAGATCGCCGCGCGCCAGGCGGCCAGGTCCATGGCAGATTCCGGCAGGGACACCACCTCGGCAGATCCGTCACGCCGGCGCGCGGGCGCGCCCGGCTCCGGGCGCCGGTCCTCGTCAGGCATCATCGCACTCGTCATCGAGACCTCCCTCACACTCATCCTATCGCCGACGGCGACCGCGACGCGGCCGCCTGCGTCGACACCGCGGGCGCGGAGCGCGCCGTCGTCATCGGACGTGCACCGGCTCGCCGGCGAACCAGGTCTCCTCGGCGACGAAGGTCGGCAGCTCTTCGACGTCGACGTCATAGGGGCTCTGGGCCAGCACGATGAAGTCCGCCGAGAGGCCCGGGCGCAGACGGCCCGTCTCCTCCCCGAGGCCCATCGCCTCCACGGGACCGGCGGTGCAGGCCGCCATGGCCTGAGCCAGCGTGATCGCCTGGTCCGGGCAGAGCGTCCCTGCGCGCTGACCGCTCGGGTCCTTCCGCGTGACCAGCCCGTAGACCGCCTCCCAGGGGTTCGGGCTCTCCGCGACCGGCCAGTCCGAGCCGGCGGCCAGCAGCGCGCCGGCCTCGAGCAGCTCCCGGTTGGGCTGCATGCGATCGGTGGCCCCGGACGGCAGCACCGCGGCGACGGCGTCGACGATCACCCCGGGGAACCAGAGCATCGGAGAGATGTCGGCGACGACGTCGAGCGCGGCGAAGCGCGGCACGTCGTCCGGGTGGACGAACTGCCCGTGGGCGATCTGGTACCGCGGCGCGGCATGGCCGGCCCGACGGACCTCCTCGACGACGTCGAGGACCGTTCGCACCGAGGCGTCGCCGGTGCAGTGGATCTTCGCCGAGATCCCCTGCTCGGCGGTGGAGAACAGCCAGGACCGCAGCTGGTCGCCGTCCATCGTGGTGTGGCCGCGGTGGTCGCAGCCGTGCAGCTCGTCGGGCAGATACGGCTCCAGGAAGGCCGCGCTGCGCGTCGGCGGCACGCCGTCGAGGAAGATCTTGATGAAGTCGGGCCGGTGACGGCGGCTGCGGTGCTGCTCGCGATGCCGGATGATCCCTTCGCCCACCGGATCGGCGCCGAAGATGACGTCGTTGGCCAGCATCGAGGTGACCACCCAGGCCTCCAGCCGCCCTGCCTGGTCCAGATGGTGCAGCGCCTCGAGCATAGGCAGCGAGGCCCCGGCATCCTGGAAGGCGGTGATCCCGTAGGAGTGCAGGATCTCGATGCCGCGCGCGGCCGCGCGGGCGGTCTGCTCGGTGGTCATCGGCCGCTGCCGGATCAGCGCCTCCTCCACCGACAGGCCCGCGGCCTCGATGAGCACTCCGGTGGGCTTCCCGGTCACGTCGCGCAGGATCTCGCCGCCCTCGGGGTCGGGCGAGGATGCGGTGATGCCGGCGGCGGCGAGTGCGGCGGAGTTGGCCCACCGGTTGTGCTTGCTGTCGTCACGCAGCATCGCCGGGCGACCGGCGCAGGCGGCGTCGAAGCGGGCCAGCGCCTCGGGAGCACTGAGCTGCTCGAGCAGTCCGCTGCCCCAGCTGCCGCCGACGATCCACTCGCCGGCGCCGAGCCCGGCGGCATGCGCGGCGACCGCCTCCAGCACCTCGTCCAGGCCGGCGGAGGAGCTGACCTGCAGTTCGAAGAGGTCCGACTGCCCGGCGAGCAGATGGTGGGCGTGCCCGTCGGCGAAGCCGGGCAGCACCGCGCGGCCGCCCATCTCCACCACGCGGGTCTCGGGGCCCGCGCAGGCGGAGGCATCCTCCCCCAGCGCGAGGATCCGTCCGTCGGCGACGGCCATCCTCTCGATCGGCTCGGCCCCGGAGGCCTCGGGATCGATGCGGGCATCGGTGATCAGCAGATCGGCGGTTCGAGTCACGTGGAGTCCTTTCCCGGCAGCGACGGCGACGAGCGGGGGTTCCGTCGGCGGTGCTGCGCAGTCGACGCGCCCCGAGGCTACGGAGATGTCCGCCGATGTGGCTTGCCCCACAGTGTCGAGCAGTTGTCCAGGCGCGATGTCTCCTCGCCCCGCCGGACGGCCGGGCGCGTCCTGCGAAGCTCGGTGCACCCGCGATCGAGGACATCGCCGACCGCGAGGAGCCTGCGGCCACGTCGCAGCA
>NZ_AFRW01000019.1 GCF_000220985.1 Nesterenkonia sp. F | reverse complement strand
GGCGATCAGCGCCGTCGGCTTCACCGGCTCGCGCGCGGCCGGCACCTCGCTGATGGCCGCCGCGGCCTCCCGCGAAGTCCCGATCCCGGTGTACGCGGAGATGAGCTCCATCAACCCGGTGTTCGTCCTGGACGGCGCGATCGCCGACGAGGACTCCCGCCGCACCCTGGCCGAGGGCTACCTGGCCTCGGTGAAGGGCTCGGCCGGGCAGCTGTGCACGGTGCCCGGGCTGGCCTTCGTCCCCGAGGGCGAAGCCGGAGACGCCTTCGTCGCCGCCGTCGGCGAGGCCGCCTCCTCCGCCGCCGGGCAGACCATGCTGACCTCCTCCATCGCCGAGTCCTGGCAGTCCGGGGTGACGCAGCTGGGCGAGCAGGCCGGCGTCGAACAGGTCGGTCGCGGCGTCGACGGCGGCACGCACAACGCCCCGGCCCCGGTGGTCTTCACCGCCGGCTCCGAGCAGTTCCTGACCAACCCCGCGCTGCACGAGGAGATCTTCGGCGCGGCCTCGCTGGTGGTGCGCTACCGCGACGCCGAGGACCTGGTCGCCGTCGCGCAGAAGCTGGAGGGCCAGCTCACCGCGACCCTGCAGATGGCCGAGAGCGACCACGACGTCGCCCGGTCGCTGCTGCCGGTGCTCGAGCAGAAGGCCGGCCGACTGCTGGCCAACGGCTGGCCCACCGGCGTCGAGGTCGGCGAGGCGATGGTCCACGGCGGACCGTTCCCGGCGACGTCGGACGGCCGGACCACCAGCGTGGGCACCCTGGCCATCGAGCGTTTCCTGCGTCCGGTCGCGTACCAGAACATCCCCGAGGACCTGCTGCCCGAGCCGGTGCAGGAGGCCAACCCGTGGGGCCTGACCCGCCGCGTGGACGGGACGATCATCCCCGCCGACTGACCGGGTCACGCACAACCCTCCCCCGACGATGAGTCCGTGGAAGGTGTGGGAACGACGGCGTATTCCCACACCTTCCGCGGACTCATCGGTGTCCGGGGCGGCTCCGCGGCACTCCCTCAGTACTTCTTCAGCAGGTCCTCCATGCGGGAGATCTCGCCGGCCTGACTGGAGGCGATGTGGGTGACCATCTGCTGAGCGTCGAGGTCGATGCCCTCGGCCTGGGCGGCGTCGCACATGTCCAGGGCACCCTCATGGTGGTCGATCATGCCTTCGAGGAAGAGCCGGTCGAACTCCTTGCCTTCGGCCGCGCGCAGCGTCTCCATCTCCCCATCGGTGAGCATGCCCGGCATCAGTTCGTCGCCGGCCCCCTCGGGCACCGGCAGGTCCCGCTCGGCGAGCCAATCCCCCATCGCGTCGATCTCCGCCTCCTGGGCCAGGTGCATCCGCTCCGCGAAGCGGGTCAGCTGCTTCGAGTGCGCCCGCTCGTCCACCAGCGCGGTCATCTCCACCGCCTGGGCGTGGTGCGGGATCATCATCGTCATGAAGGCCGCGTCCGCCTGGTTCCACGTGTCCCCGGAGTCCTGATCATCCTGCCAGTCGTCGGATCCGGAGGAATCGTTGCCTTCGCCCGGGGCACCCGGAATGACGACCACGGGGCCGTCGTCGGCGGCGGTCGACGCCGCAGCCGCCGGAGGCGACGTCAGGGCTGTGATCGCCATGATTCCACACGCGGCGAGGACGGGGCCACGACGCCGTGAATCATGTTTCTTCGCCGTGAAACCTTTCTGACCTGGCGTGCCATCTGTCTGCTGGATCATACCTGCGTCCTCTCATGTCAGTACTCACTCGAATCATCACCCGTCGCGAAACACTGGACGGACGGGGCATGAATCGGAATACTACTCACATCCGACCAAGGAGGTGAAGACGCCCGTGCGTCTTGCAGACATCACTCGAACGCGAGCGCGCTCCCTCGCCGGAGCCGCCGCATCCCTGGCCCTGGCAGGGAGCGTCATGGCCATGGGAGCACCCGCCGCGGCGACCACGACCGCCGGCCCCGACGTCGCCCCCGGCGAGGTGGAGTCCCACAACATGGAGCACGTCACCAACGTGCCGCAGAGCGGCGCGCTGACCGGCACCGGATCGGACCTGGCCTTCCAGGGCGAGTACGCCTACGCCGGCAACTATGACGGCTTCACCGTCTACGATCTCTCCGACCCCGCGCAGCCGGACCCGATCACCCAGGTCTACTGCCCGGGCGCGCAGAACGACGTCTCGGTGCACGGCGACATCCTGATCACCTCCACCGACTCCCGGATGGAGGACGACAGCTGCGGCGCCGACTACACCTCGAACACCGCGGACTACTGGGAGGGTCTGCGGATCTTCGACATCAGCGACCCGGCGAACCCGCAGTACGTGCAGTCGGTGGAGACCAAGTGCGGCTCGCACACCAACTCCCTGGCGCCGACGAAGAACGACAAGGACCTCTACGTCTACGTCTCCTCGTACTCGCCGAGCGACCAGCTGGCGAACTGCCAGCCGCCGCATGACCAGATCTCGGTGGTCAAGATCCCCACCGACGACCCGGCCTCGGCCGCCGTCGTCAGCGAGCCGACCCTCTTCCCGGACGGCGGCTACGAGGGCGGCGAGGGCGCGGCCAGTGCGACGTCGGGCTGCCACGACATCACCACGTTCGTGAAGCACGACCTCGCCGCCGGCGCCTGCATGGGCGACGGCATCCTGATGGACATCTCCGACCGGGAGAATCCCGAGGTCATCGACACCGTGCGCGACACGGAGAACTTCGCGTTCTGGCACTCGGCGACGTTCAGCAACGACGCCAGCACCGTCGTCTTCACCGACGAGCTCGGCGGCGGCGGCTGGGCCACCTGCACCGAGGAGTTCGGCCCGGAGCTGGGCGCGAACGCCATCTACGAGATCGAGGACGGCGAGATGGAGTTCGCCTCCTACTACAAGATCCCGCGGACCAACACCGAGGAGGAGAACTGCGTGGCCCACAACGGCTCGCTGATCCCGGTGAAGGGCCGCGATCTGATGGTCCAGTCCTGGTACCAGGGCGGCACCTCGGTGTTCGACTTCACCGACCGGGAGAACCCGGAGGAGGTCGCCTGGTTCGACCGCGGCGAGGGGCTGAGCGACGGCGGCACGTGGTCCTCGTACTACTACAACGGCTACGTGTACTCGAACGACCTCGACCTGGGGCTCGACGTCTTCCGCCTCGACGACTCGATCGACGGCAAGGCGAAGACGAACCTCAAGGAGCTCAACCCACAGGGCCAGCAGAAGTTCTGATCCGCGGCTGAGCCCTCCTCCCCCACGATGAGTCCGTGGGAACTGTGGGAATGCGCCATCTTTCCCACAGTTTCCGCGGACTCATCCGTGCCCGAGGGGCCTCAGCGTTCGGCGACGACGGCGACCTCACCGGCGGCGACCCGCAGGCTCCGGCGGACCCGACGGCCGGAGATCAGCTCCTCACCGCGCACCGGCACGCGAACCTCGACGTCGGAGTGGTTGAGCAGGAACAGGAAGCTCGCCCGGTCCTCGCCGTGTCGCCGCACCGCCTCCAGCTCGGCCGGGACGCCCTCGACCGCCGGCCGGACCCCGGCGTCGTCGAGCAGCCGCGCGACCAGCGTCGCGAGCCCCTCGGCGTCGGGCCGGGTGCCGACGTACCAGGCCGCGCCGTCGCCGACGGCGCGCCGGGTGATCGCCGGCAGTCCAGCCAGCGGCCCCTCGGCCCAGCGACGCACCGCCTCGGCGCCCTCCAGATGCGTCTTCTCCGCCCAGAAGCTCGCCGTCGTGCCGTCGTCGAGCGCGCGGACCTCCTCGCCCTGCATCGGGTGGAACTCCTCGGTGCGCACGCCCAGCAGCTCGCGGAACGCTCCGGGATGCCCGCCCAGACGCACGGCGTCCTCGGCGTCGACGATGCCGCTGAACCAGGTGATCAGCACCTGTGTGCCGGCCTCGGCGGCCGCGGCGATCCGCGCGGCGTGCTCATCGCGGACCAGGTGCAGCATCGGCACCACCGCCGCGCGGTAGGTGCTCAGATCCGTCGACGGGTGGACGACGTCGACGGCGACTCCGGCCCGCCACAGGGCGCGATACCAGCGCAGCACCTCGTCCATGTAGGAGACGTCGTTGCGCGGATGGGAGTCGAGCTCGGCGGCCCACCAGGCCTCGTAGTCGACCACCAGCGCCACGTCGGCGGCCACGCGCGCGCCGCGCACCGGCGCCAGTCGGCGCAGGACCTCACCGAGCCGGACTGTGGACCGCCAGACGTCGGTGTCGGTGCCGGCGTGCGGGACCATCGCCGAGTGGTGCTTCTCCGCCCCGCGGGCCGACTGCCGCCACTGGAAGAACATCACCGCGTCGGCGCCGCGGGCGACGTGGGCCAGTGAGTTGCGCAGCATCTCCTGCGGGGACTTCGCTCGGTTGTGCAGCTGCCAGTTCACCGCCGAGGTGGAGTGCTCCATGAGCATCCACGGCGTGCCGCCGGCGATGCCGCGCGTCAGATCCGCGCTGAAGGACAGCTCGACGTGCCGCTCCTCGTCGGCGGCGATCGTGTAGTGGTCGGTGGCGATCACGTCGAGGAAGTCCGCGCCCTGTTCGGCCCAGCGGAAGTAGTCCATCCACTTGGTGCTGGAGGTGGCCATCAGGTTCGTCGTCAGCGGGACCTGCGGAGTGATCTCGCGCAGGACCTCGGCCATCGCCCGGCAGTGGGCCAGCAGCTCGTCGGAGGAGAAGCGCGCGAAGTCCAGCTGCTGGGCGGGATTGACGAACATCGGCGCGGTCCGCGGCGGCAGGATCTCGGCGAAATCGCTGTAGCGCTGCGACCAGAAGGCCGTCCCCCAGGCGCGGTTGAGCTCCTCGACGTCGCCGTAGGCCTGCTCGAGCCAGCGCCGGAATCCTGCCGCGGCGTCGTCGGAGTAGTCGTGGGGCACATGGCAGCCGAGCTCGTTGTCGATGTGCCAGAGCTTCAGCGCCGGATGGTCGACATAGCGCGCCGCGATCGCGCGGGTCATCCGCAGTGCGTACTCGCGGTAGAGCGGGCTGGAGACCGAGTAGGCCTGACGGGCGCCGGGGTGCAGGACGGTGCCGTCGGCGGTCTCCGGCAGGATCTCAGGGTGCCGGTGGGTCAGCCAGGGTGGCGGGGAGGCCGTCGCGGTGGCCAGGGCGACGCCGACGCCGGCGGCGTGCAGCCGGTCCATCGTCTCGTCGAGCCAGCCCCAGTCGTACTCGCCCTCGCGCGGCTCGAGCATCGCCCAGGAGAAGATCCCGACGCTGACCAGGTTCACCCCGGCCTCGCCCATGAGCTCGACATCCTCGAGACGGACCTCCTGCGGCCACTGTTCGGGGTTGTAGTCCCCGCCGAAGGCCAGTCCGGGCGTTGCCGGCCAGGCCGGACGCGACGAGCCGAGCCCTGGCGCGGACCCCGCTTCGGACGCCGCCGCCGAGGAGCGTCGATCGGCGGCACGGCGGGAGGATGAGGAGCGACGCAAAGACGGAAAGCGCATTCTCCCGAGGCTATATGTGACCCGCATCATGCGCAACGGAACCGGGCCTCACCTCAGGCGTCGACGGTACTCCGCGGGCGGACATCCGCAGACGCGGGAGAAGTGTGCGTAGAAGCTGCTCTGCGAGGAGAACCCAGCCTCGTGAGCGACCTCTCCAGCACTGTGCGACGTCGTGATCAGCAACCGCTGAGCCTCCGCGACCCGACAGCGAACGAGGTAGTCACCCATCGTCATCGCCAGCGCCTCTTTGAAGACACTCATCGCATAGCCGGACGAGAGGTGCACAGACGCGGCGACGTCATCAACGGTCAACGGCTCCCGAAACCTACTGGCAATGCAGCGCGCCATCGCGACCGCGTGCGAGACCGCTGGCGCCGCTTCTCCAGCGGGAGGAACTGCCACCATCTCGCCGCCCACCAGGTCGCCGCCGTCGCTCCCGCGATGTCGCGCCGCTCCCAGACGCCGCCGGGCCATCACGCGACGCACGAAGGCCTGCGCCTCCAGCAGAGCGGCCTCACCATGCTCCCCCGTCAGCTCGCTGCGCCATGCCTCGAAGAGCGCGACGACATCACCCGGCAGGTCACGACGAGGAACGATCACCGGATCGCGGCTCAGCAACACTCGGACGTCAGACTCGGGCAACGACCAGCTCAGCACCGTGGACAGCGGCAGGTGGATCCAACAGACATCCCCGGGACAGGAGCCGATCAGCCGGTGCGGCACCGCTGCCCAGAAGACGGCGACCTCCCCAGCTTGAACCGTGACCGGTGTCCCGCCGAAGAGGTACTCCATCGCCCCCTCGAGGACGATGTTGATCTCCAGATCATCGTGCTGATGCGGCAGCGACATTCGGGGCGGCGCCCCGCGGCGCACCCAGAGAGCGGCCGGCATCTCCTCCACCTGCCCCATGCCCCACGTGTCGCACATCACACGTTCAAGCCTAACCCGAGCTGAGGATTCTGGAGAGATGGCGAAGACAGCCGGAAGTTCTACAGCATTCGGCGAACCTATCGTGTGAGTCATGACACATATCGCGCATCATCCCCGCATCACGATCATCGGCGCCGGAGGGTTCGTCTTCCCCATCCGGCTCATCGGCGATCTGCTCAGCTTCCCGGCACTGCACCGAGCGACCCTGACACTGATGGACATCGACGCATCCCGCCTGAGTCGGGTCGCCGACGGGGCCCGGGAGCTCGTCGCCCATCACGACTTGTCGACCGTGATCGAAGAGACGACTGATCGACGCGAGGCGCTGGACGGAGCCGACGTCGTCATCATCACCTTCCAGGTCGGCGGCGTCGCTTCGTATCGCCACGACGTCGAGATCCCGCGCCGCTACGGGATCGACCAGACGGTGGGGGACACCCTGGGCCCCGGCGGCGTTTTCCGCTACCTGCGCTCCGTCGCGGCCTACGACGCCATCGCCGAGGATGCCCGGGAACTCTGCCCCGACGCGCAGTTCATCAACTACGCCAACCCGATGGCTATGGCCACCGCGCATCTCCGCGCCCGAGGCCTGGAGACGGTCGGACTCTGCCACAGCGTGCAGGGGACGACACGCATGCTGGCCCGCACTCTGGAGATCCCCTATGACGAGATCTCCTACCGCTGCGCCGGAATCAACCATCAGGCCTGGATCCTGGACTTCCGCCGCGGGGACGAGGACCTCTACCCGCAGCTCCGCGAGATCATGGGCCGCCGGCACCGCCGCGGCCGCGCCGCCGAGGACCTCACCTCCGACGACGGCGACCACAGCGAAGCCGCCGACTCCGCGAGCACCTACGAGGGCGGCAACGAACAGGTCCGCACTGCGCTGATGCAGTCCTTCGGCTGCTTCCAGACGGAGTCCAGTCACCATGCCTCCGAGTACCTCCCCTACTTCCGCAGAAGCCCGGAGCTGGTCGCCGAGTACATCCCGGAACGCTGGGACTACTACGAGATCTGCGCGGCCCATGACGAGTCCGGCGACATCCGCGAACACGTCGACCGCCTTAAAGCAGACCTGAGCCCGTCGGTCGAGTACGGATCTCGGATCGTCAATGCGATGGTCACCGATGTTCCCGCCGTCGTGTACGGCAACGTGCCCAACGCCGGCGGCATCATCTCCAACCTCCCGGAGGAGAGCTGCGTCGAGGTGCCCTGCTTGGTAGACGCTCAGGGTGTGCAGCCGACTCACGTCGGAGACCTGCCTCCACAGCTCGCCGCGTTGAACCGCACCAACATCAACGTGCAGACCCTGGCCGTGGAGGCCGCCCTCACGGGAGACCGGGACCATGTCCATCACGCTGTCGCCCTGGACCCGCTGACCAGCTCGCTGCTCACTCTCGACGAGATCCACGCGATGACGGAGGAGCTCTTCGACGCCCATGCCGAGCTGCTGCCGGAGTCCCTGCGCGCGCCGCGCGCGTGACCCCGGCCATCCTCGAGGGAGAGGAACGACGATGAATGCTCCCCACCCCACACACGCCCCTCACGACCTCCGGAGACGCGGCTTCCTGGCCCTCGCCGGGATCTCGCTGGCCGGCGCCCTGGGCGCCTGCTCCGGCGCCGCCACAGCAACGACGCATCTCCGGCTGTCCTCCTGGAACATTCCCACCGACCTGGACACGTACCAGCAGATCGCCGACGAGTTCGTCGCCGACCACCCTGGAACCAGCGTGTCGGTGGAAGTGACCAGCGGCAGTTTCCACCAGTGGTTCATCACCCGCCTGGCGGCGGGACTGGCTCCGGATATCATCCGCATCACCCCGCAGCAGATCGGGCGATACGCCGCCAACGGGAGCCTGGTGGACCTCGGCGGAAGCTCGGCGACCAACTACAGGGACGACTATTCCGACGCCTTCTGGGCGATCGGAGCTCGCGAGGACGGCCTCTATGGCGTCTTCCAGCACACCGACAACTTCATCACCTACTACCGCCACGACGTGATGAATGAGATCGGCGTCCGCCCTCCGACACGACTCGACGAAGCCTGGACCTGGGACGAGTTCCTGGCCATCTCCGCCGAGGCGAAGAAGGTGACCGGCCAGTACGGATTCGGCTACGGCTGGAGCGGAGCGCAGACGGCCTACCGGTGGATGCCGCTGATCTACCAGAACGGCGGATCCTTCCTCGGCGATGACGGCGAGACTCCTTCGATGGACTCGGATGCCGCGGTGGAGACGCTCACCTTCGGACGCCGTTGGTACTCGGAAGGGCTCGTCTCCCCGGGAAACATGGCCAAGTCCGGCGGCGGGGACGTCTCCCGGACTCTTTTCCTCACCGGCCAGATCGGTCTGATGCTGAACAACCCGGAGCCGATCCCGCAGCTCGACGAGGACCTGCCCGACGGCTGGGGCACCGCTCCCATGATCCGGAACGAGCATGAGGCATCGGACCTGGGCGGCAACGCTCTGGCCGTGACGCGCTCCTCCGAGCATCCGGAGCTCGCCGCAGACCTGGTGGCCCGGCTGACCAGCCGGGAGAAGATGATCCAGTTCTGCCACGAGGGCAACTGGCTGCCGGCCCGATCCTCCATCACCGCCGAGGACATCGATTACTCCGAGCACACCGAGACCATGCAGCGCTTCATCGATCAGGGCACGACGATCCCACTGGAGATGGTCCGGGCACAGACGAGCCGCTACTTCAGCTCCCTGAACACCGTCTTCGGCGACTACCTCGACCTCTGTTTCCTCGGCGAGCTCTCGCCGCAGGAAGCCTCCGACGAGATGATGGGAGCGATGCGCGATGTCACGTCCCAGTGATGGTCGCCGACGTGCAGCCCTGGCCCCGTGGCTGTTCGTCTCTCCGGCGGTACTCCTCTTCCTGGGCTTCTCCCTGATCCCGATCATCATCGCGGTCACGCTCAGCTTCCAGGACACCGCCGCAGTCGGCGACGGAGATTGGGTCGGACTGGAGAACTTCACCACGATGGCAGACGACGGTCTGCTGCACACCGCGCTGCGGAACACCCTGGTGTTCACGGTCGGGACCGTGCCGACGGCGATGATCGCCGGACTGGGCCTGGCCGTCGCGTTGAACCGACCACTGCCGGGCAGGCCCGTCCTGCGAGCCGCCTTCTTCGTACCGATGGTCGCCGCCGGCGTCGTCGTCGGCGTGGTGATGGCGTG
The DNA here is from genome assembly GCF_000220985.1 of Nesterenkonia sp. F. GTDB lineage: Bacteria > Actinomycetota > Actinomycetes > Actinomycetales > Micrococcaceae > Nesterenkonia. The sequence goes on along the minus strand of NZ_AFRW01000019.1, from coordinate 12,399 downwards.
GATCTTCCACGGTGACTACGGCGTCGCCAACAACCTGCTCGAGGCCCTGGGCCTCGGCCGCGCGCCGTGGCTGACCTCGCCGACTCTGTCGATGCTGACGCTGATCGCAGTGGTGGTGTGGACCCGCATCGGGTTCTGCATGATCATCTACCTCGGCGCCCTCCAGTCCATCCCGCAGGACCTGCATGAAGCCGCCACTGTCGACGGTGCGTCGGCCTGGAGACGCTTCCGCTCCATCACGTGGCCTCTTCTCGGGCCCACCACGTCGATCCTCGTGATCCTCAACGTGGTCTTCTCCCTCCAGGCGTTCGACATCATCTACGTCATGACCGGCGGAGGGCCGGGCTTCTCGACCACCGTGCTCATCCAATACATCTTCCGTTCGGCATTCGCCGACGCCCGGATGGGGTACGCCGCAGCGCTGGGCCTCCTGCTGGTCGCCCTGCTGCTGGTGTTCACACTTCTCCGCCAGCGTGCGAGCCGACGAGCAGAGGAGCTGACATGACCAAGAGGACGACTCGACGGAGATGGTGGATCACAGCGGCCCTGGCCGGGCTCGCCGTGCTGATGATCTTCCCGTTGTACTGGATGGCCGTCTCCGCATTCACACCAGGGGGCCAGGCCCAGTCTCGCGACCTGCGCCTGTGGCCGACGGACCCCACCATGGAGAACTTCCGAGAAGTCTTCACCAGCCAGCCGGTATGGAGCTGGCTGGGAAACTCGTTGTTCATCTCCACCGTGGGCACCGCGATCAGCGTGATGGTCTCGCTCGGCGCCGGCTATGCGCTGGCCAAGTTCCAGTTCCGAGGACGCGGGCTGATCTACGCTGCGTTCCTGGTGACGATCATGATGCCCATCCAGGTCACACTGGTGCCGTCCTTCCTGATCGTCGCCCGGATCGGCCTGGTCGACACCCCCTGGGCTGTGATCCTGCCGACGCTGTTCGACGTAGTCGGGATCTTCATCGCTCGCCAGTTCATGCTCGGCGTGCCCGACCCGCTGCTGGAGGCCGCACGGCTGGACGGTGCCTCCGAGCGGCAGACGTTCACGAAGGTCGTCCTGCCGACCTGCGGCCCTCTCATCGGAGTGCTGGTCATCCTGGGCTTCATGACCCGATGGAATGACTTCCTCTGGCCGTTGGTCGTGCTCCAGGGGAATGAGAACCTCACCGTGCCGGTAGGCCTGTCGACGCTGACGAACAATCCCGCCTTCACCTCACCTTGGGGTGCGGTGATGGCGGTGGCCTGCGTCGCCGTGCTTCCTCTGCTCGCGGTCTTCCTGGTGTTCCAGCGACAATTCGTCCAAGGCATCGCGAACACCGGGATCAAGTGAACCAGCGATGAGCGCGTGGAAGATCCGGGAAAGCGAGCTCATGCCCACATGTTCCGCCGAGTCATCGCCCACGGCACGACGACGGGCGCCGCGCATGCGCTGCGCGACGCCCGCCGTGCCTGCCTCGTCCGGTCCGGAACTCGACGTCGGCGACTGCTCGCCGTCGTGCGAAAGGAACCCAGGACGCCCGGACCGGGCGAGGAGATCGGGGTGATCAGGGGCTGATCACTGCTGCAGAGCCTGCTCCATCTCTTGGACCATGCCCTCGGCCGCCTGCTCCGGGGACTGCCGCTCGAAGTAGACCTCCAGCTCATAGCGCTGCAGGATGGACTGCATCTCGCTGAATCCGGGGGCGGGGATCGGCTCAGGCTCACCAAGCTCGGGCTCGATCTCCTCGATGAACTCGGCCGACCGCTCATCGGCGCCGTCCAGCTCCGGAAGGATCGCCTCCCGCACGTCGAGATTGCTGGGGAGGCCCCGATCGGTGAGGTTGATCTCTCCGGCCGTCTCGGAGTTGACCATGAAGTCGATGAACTCCTGGGCCTCCTCCGGGTGGTCGGTGCCGGCCGAGGCCGACATCATCATGGTGGACTTGTACCACATGCCGTTGTCCTCGGCGCTGCCGGTCTCCGAGGGCATCCGCAGCGGGACCATGTCCACGCCGGAGGCCTCGGAAACCGCACCGAGCTGGTTCGTCCACCACATGCCCATGGCGACCTCGCCCTGGCCGGTCATCGACTGCTCGGGCCCCGGAGTCTGATCCTCGGAGAGTGCGTCGGCGTCCGGATAGACCCCGGCCTTCAACATGTCCAGTCGCTCCTGGAAGTACTGCGCGGCGTCGGCCACCTCGAATCCGAGCTCGCCAGACTCGTCGGAGAGGTGCTTGTCCTGCTGACGGAGCCAGATCTGCAGGTCGGCGGGCTGTCCCGGGCCGGTGGCACCGTAGACGCCGTCGACCTCCTCAGTGATGGTCGAGGCGATCTCCTGGTAGTCCTCCCAGGTCCAGGTGGAGTCATCTGGCATCTCCACACCGGCCTGTTCGAAGATCTCCGGGTTGGCCATGGTCACCATGGCGTTGATGCCGGTGGTCACCGCCATCAGACCGTCCTCCGTGGTGCCGTTGGCCACCGAGGACTCGTCCATCGCCGAGGTGTCCACTTGGTCGAGCTCCAGCAGCGCCCCGCGCGAAGCATACTCGTTCAGGAACTGTGCGTCCATCTGGATGACGTCGGGCGCATCGTCGGCCGCGGTCTGAGTCGCCAGCTGATCCCAGTAGCCCGCCCAGCTGCCGAAATCACCCTCGACCGTGATGTTCGGGTGCTCCTCGTTGAAGGCGGTGATGATCTCCTGGGTGGCCTCGTGGCGGGAGTCCGACCCCCACCAGGAGAAGCGCAGGGTGACGTCGCCGTCCTCGCCGTCTCCGCCCGAGCCGCAGGAGGTCAGGGCGAAGGTGCCGACGAGGACCGAGGCGGCGAGCGCCGCGGGACGGCCGCGCAGGAAACGGGATCGGGTGTTCTGGGGCATGAGATTCTCCGTCTGCTGGTCCGGCGGAACCCCGGGCCGGGGTTCGCAGTGGTCGTGGCGGTGAAGCGGACATGGTCCGCCTCACCTCGAATTGAATCGATTTTCCTCTACGCTAGTGTGACTGCCCTCACCTGTCAACATGCCTCGGAAAGCGCCGTCCAATGCGGAACGTCCGACGGCGGGCTCGCCCCTGCGGAAGACCGGCAGCGGCCCACGGCGAGGTCGACCAACGACGCCGACGATCCCCGAGTTCTCGCCACGTCACCGTGAAAGAGCACGGTGATTCTGCGAGATCTCGGGGACCAAAGCGCCCGACCCCACCCCGCCCCAGCACCTCGACGCGACTGCGCGACTGCGCGAAGGAGCAGGGAGCCCGGGACGCCCCGAGAGGGCCGCTCAGCGCACGCGCAGCCCGCCGGGGATCTCCTCCAGCTCGATGAACATCGCCCGCTCCTCCGGGGTGCGGTTCGGGGAGTGCAGCGTCAGCAGCAGGCGCCCGTCGAGCGCCCGGAAGATCATCCCGTGGCCGCCGTCGGCGGTGTAGAGCGGCTCCGGCTCATGCCGCCAGGGCCCCTCGATGCTCCCCGTGGTCGAGACCGCCACTCCCTGGGCGTACCGACCGCCGCGGAAGCTGGCCCAGAGCATCAGCAGCGTGCCGTCGGCGGTGCGATGCAGGAACGGACCGTCGGTGACGAAGCCCGGCTCGTGAACCGAGGGGCGGATCTCCTCGGCCCAGGGAGCCTGCGAGGCGGTGAACAGCTCGACCGGCTCGCCGACCGCCGAGGTCAGGTCCTCGGAGAGTCGGACCGCACAGACCGCGCCGTCGCGGACCTGGACCCATTCATGGCAGAAGACCATCCATGGCCTCCCCAGCGCGTCCACGTGGAGGGTGCCGTCCAGGCACTCCCAGTCGGTCGGGGTGACGGGCCCGTCGCTGTGCGGGGCGTAGGGGCCGGTCGGTTCGTCGGCGACCAGGATCTGGGTGCCGCGGCGGACAGCCGGGTCGTCATGGCCGAAGGTGGCGAAGAGGTGCCAGCGACCACGGTGCTCGTGGATCTCCGGCGCCCAGTACTGGGTCCTCGACCAGAAGCCCGACGGCGGGCGGAACGCCGGGTGCGGGCCGTCCCAGTCCTGCAGACCTGTCGACGAGTAGACGTCGAAACCGGCGGCCGGCCCGCTCCAGATGTTCGCATCCGTGGACCCGATGAGCAGGTGCCGCCTGCGCGCCGGATCCGGCAGCACGAAGGGGTCGCGGATCTGGATCTCGTCGAGGCGCGGCATGCAGCATGCTCCTTCCGGGTCGAAGTCTGTCGGGGCCGACGACGTCGGGCAGCGAGGTCACGAGCGAAGGACCTCAAGGCCGAGGTTCGGGACGACACCGTCTGGCGAACGACTCAGTCGAGCGCCTCCTGCATCTCCTGATGCACGCTCTCGGCCGCCTCCTGCGGGGTCAGGCGCTCGAAGTAGAGCTCGTCCTCGAACCGCATCATGATGTCCTGCAGCGTGGAGAAGCCCAGCGCCGGCACCGGCTCGGGCCCGGCCAGCTCGTCCTCGATGTCCTCGATGAACTCGGCCGACTTGAGGTCCTGACCGTCGATGGCCTCCAGGACAGCCTCGCGCACCTCCATGTTCGCCGGAAGACCGCGATCCGTCAGCCCGAGCAGACCGGCGTCGACGTCGTTGACCATGAAGTCGACGAACTGCTGCGCCTCCTCCGGGTGCTCGGTCTCAGAGGAGACCGAGAGGAACATCGAGGACTTGTACCAGAGGCCGTTGTCCTCGGCGCTGCCGGTCCGACTCGGGAAGCGCAGCAGCTCCATCTCGACCCCCGACGACTCCGAGATGCCGGCCAGGGAGCTCGACCACATCGGCGCCAGGGCGACCCGCCCGGTGTGGATGAGCTGCTGCTCGGGACTGGCCCCGCGATTCTCGGCCATGAGCGCGGCCGAGGGCATGGCTCCCGAGTCCATGCGCTCGAGCCAGTACTCGTAGTACTCGGCGAGGTCCTGGACCTCATATCCGAGCTCGCCCTCGTCCGTGGTGAGATGCTTGCCCTGCTGGCGCAGCCACACCTGGAACCCGCCGGGCTCGTTCGTCTCGTTGGTGCCGTACTCATCGTCGAGTCCGGCGCTGAGCTCGTCCGTGATCTCGGCGAAGTCCTCCCAGGTCCAGGTGGTGTCGTCGGGCATCTCGACGCCGGCCTCCTCGAAGAGCTCCGGATTGGCGCCGAGCGTGAGAGAGTTGATGCCGGTGGTGATGCCGAAGAGCCCGTCCTCGGTGCGCCCGTTGTCCAGAACCTCCTGATCGAAGGCGGAGGTGTCGACCTCGGCGAGGTCGAGCAGGGCGCCACGATCCGCATACTCACGCAGGTACTTGTCGTCCATCTGGATGATGTCCGGAGCGTCCCCGCCGGCCGTCTGGGTGGCGAGCTGATCCCAGTGGCCGCCGAAATCGGCATAGGACCCCACCACGGAGATGTGCGGATTCTCCTCTTCGAAAGCTTCGATGATCTCCTCGGTCTGCTGCACCCGGAGCCCGCTCCCCCACCAGGCGAAGCGCAGCTCCACCTCGTCGCCCCCGCCGGAGGCCTCCGACCCTGAGGAGCATGACGTCATGGCCAGTGCGCCGACGACGGCGAGCGCGGCGGCGCAGCGGGAGGGCCGGGACCGTCTGGCCGGAACGTGTCGATGAGCGGGCATGAGGGATCCTCCTGTGGCGTGAAACGTTTCATCACCATAGACGTGATCCACATCACCATTCAATGCTCACGCCCATGCCGCTGAGGCATCGGGCCATGCGGCCTCAGCCGCTCAGCGGTGATCCATCGGCACCGGCGCGGGTCGCTCGACCGTGGTGTCCATCCCGACGGCGCGGCGAGACTCCGCCGACGCCAGCAGCCCCTCCATCACCTCGAGCACATGCAGACCCAGCTCACCCTGGGCGCGCCCGCGGAGCGGGTCGCCGTCGAAGGCTCCGGCCCAGTGCAGGTCGGCGAGGCCGTAGCCGCGGGCCGCATGCCGATAGCCGGCCGAGACGGGGACCTCGTGCCATCCGCCGCCGTCGCGGGAGAGCGCGACGCGTCCGGAGAAGCGGTTCGGGTCCGGCACCGACAGCGCCCCCTCGGTGCCCTGCACCTCGATCGGCGCCGCACGGGTGGCCGCACCGTCGAAGCTCATCACCACAGTGGAGATCACCCCGTCAGCATGCACCAGCGCGCCGGTGACGTGGCTCGGCGTGGCCACCGGGATCCTCTCCCCCGCCCGCGGCCCGGAGCCGATGACGCGCTCGTCGCGCAGCGCCGAGGCCGCGCCGACGACTTCGCGCACCGGCCCCAGCAGGGTGACCAGTGCAGTGAGGTAGTAGGGCCCCATGTCCATCAGCGGGCCGCCGCCGGGCTGGTAGTAGAAGTCCGGATGCGGGTGCCAGGACTCATGTCCGGGCAGGATCAGCGTCGCCGTCGCGCTCGTCGGGGTGCCGATCACCCCGGCGTCGAGCGCGGCCCGGGCGGTCTGCACTCCGGTGCCCAGCACTGTGTCCGGGGCGCCGCCGACCACTGCACCGGACCCGCGCCCCTGGGCGAGGACCTCGCGTCCCGCCGCGACGTCGGCAGCGAAGGGCTTCTCCGTGTAGACGCCCTTGCCCGCCGCGATCGCCGCCGAGGAGACCTCGGCATGGGACTGCGGAACGGTCAGGTTGAGCACGACGTCGACGTCGCCCCGGCCCATCAGTCCGTCCACCTCCTCCGCAGCGGCCCCGTGCTCGGCGGCGACGGCCTCGGCGCGGGCGGCGTCGAGGTCTGCGACGGCGGTCAGCTGCAGATCCTCGAGCCGGGCGACGGTCTGCAGGTACTGCCCGCTGATGGTGCCGGCGCCGACCATGCCGATCCGCAGCGGCCGGACGCGGCTCACCGGCTCGCCCACAGCATCCCCCGCTCGATGATCGTGCGCACGCTGGGGTGCTGCAGCACCTCGACCCGGTGGCCCGGCGTGGAGACGACGATCCGCCCGCGGCCCCAGCGGCGCGTCCACACCGCCGGCGCCACATGCGGACGCTCCCACTCGTCGAACTCCCGGCGCGGCAGCGTGGTGGTCGCCAGGACCTCGATCAGATCGTCGTGCAGGACCCAGTACTGCTCGGTGGTCAGCTCGAAGCTCTCCAGCCCCCGAGTGATCGGGTGGTCGGCGGCCTCGGGGAGGATGTCGATGCGGTGCCGCAGATAGAAGTCCGACTGCTCGCCGGTGCGCTCCTCCGGAGACACCGGCGGATGATGGGCGAACTGTCCGCCGACGAGCTGCAGATAGGCGTCGCTGGCGCGGAAGGAGTCGGCGATGCCGCCGTGCCAGCCGACCAGCCCCGTGCCGGCGGCGACTGCGGCGCGCAGCCCGGCGACCTGCTCGGGCTCGATGGTCGACATGGTCACGCACTGCACGATCAGGTCGACGTCGGCCATCACGCCCTCGTCGGCGTAGACGACCGGGGACTCGTGGACGAGACAGTCGTAGCCGTTCTCCCGGAGGAACGGCAGGAAGAACTCCGTCGCCTCGACGGGCTGGTGCCCCTCCCAGCCTCCGCGGACGATGAGCGCGGTGCGGGCGCCGCGGCTCATCCCTCTCCTCGCACGCCCGGGCCTCCGGACTCGACGCCGTCGACCGGGGTGAAACGGCTGGCGTCGGCGGCGCTGGCCTCCACGGCGTGGAGGACGCGCTGCACGCCCAGCGCCTCCCGGAAGTCGGGGCGGGCCGGCTCGCCGCCGCCCAGCGAGGCGACGACGTCGGCGACCTGGTGGACGAAGAGGTCGCCGTAGCCCAGCCCGTGGCCCGCCGGCCACCAGTTCCCGGCGTAGGGGTGGTCGGCGTCGGTGACATGGATGGTGCGGAAGCCCTGCTCGGCCGCCGGGTCGTCGCCGTCGAAGAACTCCAGCTCGTTCATCCGCTCGAAGTCGAAGGCCAGCGAGCCCCGGCTGCCGTTGATCTCCAGCCGGTTCGCGTTCCGCCGGCCCAGCGCATAGCGGGTGGCCTCGAAGACGCCGACCGCGCCGCCGGCGAAGCGCGCGGTGAACGCCGCGGCGTCGTCGACGGTCACCGGACCCCGCTCGCCGGAGGCGTCGCCGGCGCCGCCCAGCCCCTGCGAGTCGCCGGAGACCGGACGCGTGGGGACGAAGGTGTGCAGCAGCGCCGAGACGCCGGCGATCGCGTCGCCGAGGACCCACTGGGCGGCGTCGATCGAGTGGGCGCCGATGTCGCCGAGCGTGCCGCTGCCGGCGGTCTCCCGGTCCAGCCGCCAGTTCAGCGGGGCGTCGGCGTCGGAGAGCCAGTCCTGCAGGTACTGCGCCCGCACGTGGCGGATCTCGCCGAGCCGCCCGTCCTCCACCAGCCGCCGGGCCATGGTCAGCGCCGGGGTGCGGCGGTAGCTGAAGCCGCAGAAGGTGCGCACGCCCCGGGCGGCGGCCTCCTCCGCGGCCGCTGCCATGGACTCGGCCTCGGCGACCGAGTTGGCCAGCGGCTTCTCGCAGAGCACGTGCTTGCCGGCCGCGAGCGCGGCCTCGGCGATGGGCGCGTGGGTGTTCCCCGGCGTGCAGATGTCGACGACGTCGACGTCCTCGCGGGCGACGGCGGCGCGCCAGTCGGTCTCGATCTCCGCGATGCCCAGACGGTCGGCGGCCGCCCGGGTGCGGGCCTCGTCCCGGCCGACCAGCACGGTCACCTCGGGATGCCGCGGCAGGTCGAAGAAGCGCGGGGCGGTGCGCCAGGCGTGGAGGTGCGCGGCACCCATGAAGGCGTGGCCGACGACGGCGATGCGTACAGGTCTCGACACAGGAATGCTCCTCACTGCGGAGAGGGGACGAGCGTGATCCAGATCATCATAACGATCCATCCGTCCCGCGCCGGCTCCCACGCCGGGCCCCTCCGCACAGTTCGATGCTCGGCTCCGCGCTCGGCTCGGCGAGGCGATCGTCGCGCCGCTCGCCCCGGCTCGGCCCTCACCGCACACGGCGCGCCCCGGCCGACGGCGAGGCCGCGAAGACCTCCGGCTCGCCGAAGCCGGCGGCGGCGTAGCGCTCACGGACCGCGGACCGGACCCGGTCGAGCATCCCGGCCGGTGCCAGCGCCACCACGCAGCCGCCGAAGCCGCCGCCGGTGATCCGCGCGCCGTGCGCTCCGGCGTCGAGCAGCGCCTCGACGGCGACGTCGGTCTCCGGGACGGTGACCTCGTAGTCGTCGCGCAGCGAGCGGTGCGAGGCGGTCATCCGCTCGCCCGCGGAGGCGACGTCGCCGGCGGCCAGCAGATCCACGGCCTCGAGCACCCGACGATTCTCGGTGATCACGTGCCGGGCGCGGCGGCGCAGCAGCTCGTCGTCGAGGCCGGCCAGCGACTCCTCCACCGGCTCGTCCCGATCGGAGAGCTCGCGCAGCGAGGCGACGCCGAGCTGCGCGGCGGCCCGTTCGCACTGACTGCGCCGGGCGGCGTATTCGCCGTCGACCAGCCGGTGCGGGGCGCGGGTGTCGACCACCAGGACCTCGACCTCGGCAGGGTCGCCGACGGCGACCGGCCGCGGAGTCAGCGAGCGGGTGTCGAAGAGCACTGCGCGCGCCGGCTCACCGAGCATCGAGATCATCTGGTCCATCAGCCCGCACGGCATGCCGACGAAGTCGTTCTCCGCGCGCTGGGCCAGCCGCGCCAGCGTCAGCGGCTCCGCCGAGACGCTGTGCAGCTCGGCGACGGCCAGGCCGACGGAGCATTCCAGCGCCGCCGAGGAGGAGAGCCCGGCGCCGTGCGGCACCGTCGAGTCGATGAGCAGGTCGACGCCGCCGAGCACGGGAGCCGCGCCGCCGGCGTCGGAACCGCCGTCAGCGCCGTCGCCGGAACCCTCCAGAGTCAGCCCGACGTCTGCGGCGGTGCGCAGCGACCAGATCATCCCGGCGACGTAGCCGGCCCACCCCTCGACGGCGCCGGGGCGCAGCGCCTCGACGGCGAACTCGACGGTCTCGTCGGCGAAGAGCGAGTGCACCCGCACCTGGCCGTCCTCACGCCGTCGGGCCGCGACATACGTCGACTGCGGCAGGGCGAAGGGCATGACGAAGCCGTCGTTGTAGTCGGTGTGCTCGCCGATCAGGTTCACCCGGCCCGGCGCTGCCCAGACGCCCTCGGGCTCCGCCGCGAAGATCCGGCGGAACAGGGTCCTCGACGGCGCCGCGCGCTCGGCGTCGTCGCGGGAAGAATCGTCGGTCCGGCTCACTGCTTCCCCCTCTCCTCGGCGCTCTCGGAGTCCTCGCCCGCGGCACGCAGCCGCTCGGCCATCTGCTCGGGCGGGATGTCGTTGATGAACACGCCCATCCCCGACTCCGAGCCGGCGAGGTACTTCAGCTTCTCCTCGGCCCGGCGGATGGAGAAGATCTGCAGGTGCAGGCGGAAGTCGTCGGCGGCCGCCGAGCTCGGCGCCTGGTGCCAGCCGGAGATATAGGGCAGCGGGCGGCCGAAGAGTCGGTCGCCGCGGCGCAGCACGTCCAGGTAGAGCGCGGCGATGTCGTCGCGTTCGGCGTCGGTCAGCTCGTCGAGGGTGCGCACCGCGCGGTGCGGGAAGATCTGCACCTCGACGGGCCAGCGCGCCCAGGCCGGCACGAAGGCGGTGAAGTGCTCGCCGGCGGCGACGATCCGCGCGCCGTCGGCCTGCTCGGCGGCGAGCACGTCGGCGAAGAGGTCGCCGCCGGTCTCCGCGCGGTGGGCGCGCGCCTGCTCCAGCATCCGGCGGGTGCGCGGAGTGGTGAACGGGTAGCCGTAGATCTGCCCGTGCGGGTGGTGGAGCGTCACCCCGATCTCCTCGCCGCGGTTCTCGAAGCAGAAGACCTGGTCGATCTGCTCGCGGGCGAGCAGATCGGCGGTGCGGTCGGCCCAGGCGTCGACGACGGTCCGCACCCGGGAGACCGGCAGCTGGGACATCGAGGTGGTGTGCTCCGGGGTGAAGCAGACGACCTCGCAGCGTCCGGAGCCGGGCGCCCGCACATCGGTCAGGGCCGCAGCGGCGTCGTGCCGGTGATCCTCGAGCAGCTCCTCGCCGGCGAAGGACGGGAAGCGGTTCTCGAAGACCACGACGTCGTAGTCGGCCTGCGGGATCTCGGTGGCGCGCTCGTCGGTGGTCGGGCAGAGCGGGCAGTCCGCAGTGGACGGCTTATGCGTGCGGTGCTGCCGGGCCGCGGCGACGGCGACCCACTCGCCGAGCAGCGGGTCTCGGCGCAGCTCGGTGCCGCCGGCGGCGCGGGAGATGTCACGGGTGTCGTCGACGACGCGGTCACGGGCGACGTCGTCGTAGAAGAAGATCTCGCGCCCGTCGGCGAGCTCTGCCTGGGTCCGGTGCACCGGGTCACTCCTGACTGATCTGATGAGAATGTGGGGTCTGCTGCGCGGCCCGCCGGGCCGACGAGGTCACCCTGCACCTGTCGCGGCGATCATGACCTCGTCGACGTGCTCACGCAGCGCCGCCGCCTCGTCATCGCCGAGGCCGTCGTCGACGATGAGCCGATCGATGCGCTCGAGCTCGGCGAAGGTCGCGATGCCGACCACTCCCCATTTCCCGCTGTCGGCGACGACGGCGGCCTGATGGGCACACTCCAGCAGCGCCTGGTTGGTCTCGGCCTCCATCACGTTGGGCGTGGTGAAGCCGGCCTCGACGGACATCCCGTGAGTGCCGAGGAAGACGATGTCGGCGTGCAGCCGACGCAGCGCGTCCACCGCCAGCGGTCCGACCAGCGCATCCGACGGCGTCCGCTCGCCGCCGGTGAGCAGCACGGTGCGATCGGAGCGCGGCGCGGCGTGCAGCACCTCGGAGACGCGCGTGGAATTGGTGATCACGGTCAGGTCGGCGACGTCGCGGAGACGACGGGCGAGCTCGCAGGTGGTGGTGCCGGCGGAGAGGGCCACCGCCATGCCGGGACGGACGAGGCCCGCCGCCCGGTCGGCGACGACCTGCTTCTCCGCCTCCATGCGCGAGACCTTGGCCTCGAACCCGGGCTCCTCGGTGCGCCGGCTCGGCACCGGGACGGCGCCGCCGTGGACCTTCGTGACGCGCCCGGCGCCGGCGAGCGTGTCCAGGTCGCGCCGGATGGTCATGTCCGAGACGCCGTAATGGTCGACCAGGTCGGTGACGCTCACCGCGCCGTCGCGCTCGACGAGCTGCGCGATCTGCTCCTGTCGTTGGGCCGCGAGCATGCCGTCCTCACTGAGACTGGGAGATGGGTCACACCCATTCAAACACACAGTTCCTCATGAACCAACACAAATCGACACTACGGTCGGCGACGCCGCACCCAGCCGGCCGCGGCGGGCAGCGCCTCGGCCAGCGGCTCGATCTGCGGATGCCAGGCGCGCTCCCATTCGAAGGACACCCATCCCGACCAGTCCTGCAGCGTCTCGGCCAGCTCCTCCATCGGCATCTCGCCGCGGCCGGGTGCGACCGGCACCCAGCGGCCCTCGCGCGCCACGGCATCCTTGATCTGGAAGCCGACGCACTGCGGGCCGAGCACCGCGCGCGTGGTCGCCGGCGCCTCG
>NZ_AFRW01000020.1 GCF_000220985.1 Nesterenkonia sp. F | reverse complement strand
GCGCCCACACGTCCCGACAGCGACATCGTCAGCGCCTGGAAGGGCGAGATGCCGTCGGCCGAGCTGCCGCCGCGGACGATGCTGCGGAGCATGTTCGGCAGTCCGGTGATCTGGATCAGCCCCGAACGCAGCGTGAACCAGAGGCCGGCGCCCAGGCAGAGCCAGACGAGCCAGTCGCTCCACACGACGTCGAGCGCCCCTTCGATGAATGCATCCATGCCGTCTCTCCCTCTCTCGCCCGCCGACGACGGCGGCGGGCCGGGATCTCCGGCTCCCTCGCCGGATCCCCTTCTGGTGTGAACGGTGCCCGTCGCCGACGATGCATGTGTCATGACTCACAGCGTGAGCCTCGCGGAGCAGATTAGCACCCGGGTGTTTCAGCCATGTGGCATCCGCGCCGCGCCGTCCGGATCGGCGTTCACCCGCGACCCTGCGCCCACGACGGCGGAGACGCGCAGACCCTCGCGATATGCTGACCGGCGTGGATCGCAGGACTCCCCCGCAGACGCCGCCCCGGCCGCGCCGCTCGACGCCGGCACGCGCCGGCTGCTGATCATCGAGCTGGTCCTGGTGCTCGCGCTCTCGCTGGGCCGCAGCGCCGTCTACGCCGTGCTCGAGCTGGCCGAACGACTGTCCCGGGGGCCGCTGGGCGAGCAGACCGCCACAGTGCAGACCTCCCAGTCGCGCCTGGAGGTCTTCGATGCCGCCTATCAGGTCCTCGACAGCGTCTTCGCGCTGGCGCCGGCCGCGCTGGCGCTGTTCCTGCTGCACCTGCACCATGCCGGCGGCTCGCCGAACCCGTTCCGGAGGATCGGACTGGATCTGCGCCGCCCCGGGCGCGACGCCGCCTCCGGCCTCGGTCTCTTCGGACTCATCGGCGCCGGGACGCTGCTGGTCTATCTCACCGGTCGCAGCCTGGGGATCACCGCCGAGCTCGTCCCCGCCGACGTCGCCGCGCACTGGTGGACCCCGGCGGCGCTGCTGCTGGCCGCGCTGCGCCACGGTCTCGTCGAAGAGATCATCATGGTCGGCTGGTTCCTCGACCGCTGCCGGCGGCTGGCCCCGCACACCTCGCCCTGGGTGCTCGTGGTGCTCTCCGCCGTGATCCGCGGGGCCTATCACCTCTATCAGGGGATCGGTCCGGGGATCGGCAATCTGCTGATGGGACTGATCTTCGGCGCGCTGTACCTGCGCACCGGCCGGGTGATGCCGCTGGTGATCGCCCACGTGCTGCTCGACGCAGTGGCCTTCCTGGCCTTCCCGCTGGTGCTGCGGGCCACCGGCCTCGGCGCCGTGCTGAGCGGCTGACCGCCTCAGCCGCGCACGAGCTCGACCAGCGCCTCCGTAGGGTCGCTGATCTGGGCGAAGGACTCGTCGTAGACCGATTCGGGCAGCATGTAGGGGTCGACGACGTCGTCCTCGCGCCCAGGCGCCCCCGCCGTCGAGCGCGCGGCGTCGAGCAGCGGCACGACGGCGGCGAAGCGATCGGCGACCGAGGCGCCGGGGCCCGCCGCGTCGTCGAGCCGTGCGGCGTCGACGTGCTCGAGCAGCCGGCCGACCTCGCGGATGGTGAAGGTCCGCTCCGCCGCCTCGGGCACCTCGTCGAGCAGGTCGGCGACGTGGATCCGGGTGGCGGTGAGGATCAGATCCGACTCCTCGATCATCGCCGCGGTGACCTGCTCGGCGACGAAGTCGTCGACGGCGGCCCCGGCGGCGGCGACCCGCCGCTTCATCGGCGGCTGCATGTCCTCGCCGTCGTGGGCGAAGGTCCCGCCCGAGTGCACCCTGACCTCCGGCTCGTCGACGAAGGCGTGGGCGAGCAGGCGCTCCATCGCCGGCGAGCGGCAGATGTTTCCGGTGCACACGGTCAGCACGGTGAAGGTCATGCGATCCTCTCTGATGAACGGGATGGTCGGAACAGACGGCACGTGGCGAGGCGGCCCGGTCAGTCCGAGGAGCCGGATGCCCCGGGTCAGAGCCGCAGGACGGACTCGGCCGCGCGCAGCGTCGGCGCGGCGTATCCGGGCCCGAAGAGCGCCCAATGGGCGAGCAGCGGGAAGAGCTGATGCAGCGGGACACGGCCCTCGACGCCGTCGCGCAGCGGGGCCGTGCGCTGATACCCCTGCATCACCCGGTCCAGGTGCGGCAGCCCGAAGAGCTGCAGCATGGCCAGGTCGGCCTCGCGGTGGCCGGCGTGGGCGGCCGGGTCGATGAGCACGGCCTCGACGCCGCCGGGCCCGGTGCCCGAAGCACCCGAGACTCCCCCACCGCGCGGGGCGGCGCGCCAGAGCACGTTGCCCGCCCACAGGTCGCCGTGGATCCGTGCGGGCGGCTCGTCGTCGTCCAAGGCTCCGGAGGCGATCCGGTCCCGGACGCGCTGCAGCAGCGTCCGCGACTCGACGTCGGCGGCCCAGGGCGCGACGTCCAGCTCGGCGAGCAGCGGGTCGATCCGCTCGGCGGCGTGGAACGCGCCCCAGGAGTCATGGGTGCCCGCGCCGACGTCGCGCAGATCCTCGGCCGGGCCGAAGAACGGTGCAACCCCCTCGGGATGCTCTGCCGGCAGCGCGCCGAACGGCGGGGTCTGGCCCTGCTCGGCGAGTGACCGGTGGGTGATCGCCAGCGCGGCGCCGAAGGCTTCGGCGGCCTCCGGATCCGGGCGAGCCTCGACGATCTCCTCCAGCTCCAGCATCCCGGGGGCGGCGGCCCGGACCTGGACGACCGCCGCGCCGCCGGACTGCACCGGCTCGGCGAGCCAGCGCAGTCCGGCGGCCTCGACCATCGCGGCCTCGGGCCGGTCGGCGGGGACGGACTTGCGATGCGTCATGGACAGCTCAGGAGACTCCCAGCTTCTCCATGACGATCTCGCGGACCTTGCCCGCATCGGCCTGGCCCCGGGTCTCCTTCATGACCGGGCCGATGAGCGCGCCGATGGCCTTGAGCTTGCCGCCGGCGACCTTCTCCACCACGTCGGGGTTCTCCGCCATGGCCTTCTCCACCGCGGCGGTCAGCGCGCCGTCGTCGGAGACGACCTCCAGGCCGCGGGCGGAGACGATCTCGGCCGGCGAGCCCTCGCCGTCGAGGTGGAACTCCAGCACCTGGCGGGCGATCTTGTCGTTGATCCTCCCCTCGTCGATGAGGCCGGAGAGCTCGATGATCGTCGCCGACTGCACGCCCAGGGCGGTCGGCTCGACGTCGCGGGCGTTGGCCAGCCGGGAGATCTCGCCCATCCACCACTTGCGGGCGGTGGCCGGCGAGGCGCCGGAGGCCACTGTCTCCTCGATCTCGTCGAGCAGCCCGGCGGCGACCACGTCACGGAACTCGGCGTCGGAGTAGCCCCAGGCCTCGCGCAGACGACGACGGCGCTCGGCCGGCGGCTCGGGCAGCGTGGACCGCAGCTCCTCGATCCACTCGGGCGAGGAGACGATCGGCACCAGGTCAGGCTCCGGGAAGTACCGGTAGTCGTCGGCGTCGGACTTCGGACGACCCGAGCTGGTGGTGCGGGTGTCCTCGTTCCAGTGGCGGGTCTCCTGCACGATCGACCCGCCGGCGGTGAGCACGCCCGCGTGGCGACGGATCTCGAAGGTGACCGCGTGCTCGACGGCACGCATGGAGTTGACGTTCTTCGTCTCCGAGCGGGTGCCGAACGTGGACGATCCCTTCGGCATCAGCGAGACGTTGGCGTCGCAGCGGACGTTGCCGCGCTCCATGCGGGCGTCGGAGATGTCCAGCGCCTTGACCACGTCGCGGACGGCGCTGACGTAGGCGCGGGCGATCTCCGGAGCACGGGAGCCGGCGCCGACGATCGGCTTGGTGACGATCTCGATCAGCGGCACCCCGGCCCGGTTGTAGTCCACGAGCGAGGAGTCCGCGCCCTGGATGCGGCCGGATCCGCCCTGGTGGGTCAGCTTGCCGGCGTCCTCCTCCATGTGGGCGCGCTCGATCTCCACACGGAAGATCTCGCCGTCGTCGAGCTCGACGTCCAGGTGTCCGTCGTGGGCGATGGGCTCGTCGTACTGCGAGGTCTGCCAGTTCTTCGGGGTGTCCGGGTAGAAGTACTGCTTGCGCGCGAAGCGGCAGGACTCGGCGATGGAGCAGTTCAGCGCCAGGCCGAGCCGGATCGCCGACTCCACGGCCTTCTCGTTGACCACCGGCAGAGCGCCCGGCAGGCCCAGGCAGACCGGGCTGACGTTGGTGTTCGGCTCGTCGCCGAAGGCGTTCGGCGCCGCGGAGAACATCTTGGTGGCGGTGTTCAGCTCGACGTGGACCTCGAAGCCGAGGACCGGGTCGAACTGCTCCAGCGCGTCCTGGAAGGACAGCGGAGCGGCGTCGGGGAGCGTCTCAGTCATGGGAAGTCCTCACTCTCCTGCGGTCTGGGCCGCGGCGGTCGACAGCTCGGGGGCCTGCGCCCAGAGAGGCTCGGCGTCGGCGGTCAGCAGGGTCTCCAGGGCGCCGGCGGCGCGGTAGGCCCGGGCATCCTCGCGGGCGGGGGCCAGGAACTGGATGCCCACCGGCAGCCCGTCGGACAGGCCGCCGGGCACCGAGATGCCGGGGATGCCGGCGAGGTTCGCAGGGATGGTGGCGACGTCGTTGAGATACATCGCCAGCGGATCGTCCAGCTTCTCCCCCAGCGGGAAGGCCACTGTCGGCGCCGTCGGCGAGATCAGCACGTCGGCCTGCTCGAAGGCGGCGGCGAAGTCGCGCTGGATCAGCGTGCGCACCTTCTGCGCCGACCCGTAGTAGGCGTCGTAGTAGCCGGCCGAGAGGGCGTAGGTGCCCAGGATGATGCGTCGCTTGACCTCGTCGCCGAAGCCGGCCGCGCGGGTCGCGCCCATGACGCGCTCGATGGTCAGCGGGCCGTCCTCGGGCTCGACGCGGGCGCCGTAGCGCACGCCGTCGAAGCGGGCCAGGTTGGAGGAGGCCTCCGATGGCATGATCAGGTAGTAGGCGCTCAGCGCGTGCTCGAAGCTCGGGCAGTCGACCTCGACGATCTCCGCCCCGGCCTCACGCAGCGCGTCCAGCGACTCCTGGAAGCGGGCGAGCACGCCGTCCTGGTACCCCTCGCCCTGCAGCTGCTTGATGACGCCGATCCGCAGGCCGGAGACGTCGGTCGTGCGGGCCGCCTCGCCGAAGGCCGGGACCTCGTCGGGCAGCGAGGTGGAGTCCTTCGGGTCATGGCCGGCGATCAGCTCGTGCAGCAGTGCGGCGTCCTCGGTGGTGCGGGCCACCGGGCCGATCTGATCCAGCGAGGAGGCCATCGCGATGGCCCCGTAGCGCGAGACCGAGCCGTAGGTGGGCTTGGTGCCCACGGTGCCGGTGACCGCGCCGGGCTGGCGGATGGAGCCGCCGGTGTCGGTGCCGAGCGCCAGCGGGGCCTCGAAGGCCGCGACCGCGGCGGCGGAACCGCCGCCGGAGCCGCCGGGGATGCGGTCGGTGTCCCAGGGATTGCGGGTCACCCCGTAGGCCGAGTGCTCGGTGGAGGAGCCCATGGCGAACTCGTCGAGGTTGGTCTTGCCCAGGATCGGCAGCTTCGCCGCGCGGATCCGTTCGACGACGGTGGCGTCGTAGGGGCTCATCCAGTCCTCGAGCATCTTCGAGCCGGCGGTGGTGGGCTGTCCGACGGTGACGATCAGGTCCTTGATCGCGATCGGCACGCCGGCCAGCGGGTGCAGCGCCTCGGCCTCGGCGCCGCCGGCCGCGCGGATCGCGTCGACCTCCTCGGCGGTGGCCAGCGCCTCGTCGCGGGAGACGTGGAGGAAGGCGTTCAGGCCGGCCTCGCCGCCGTCGACGGCGTCGATGCGGTCCAGGTGCGCCCGCACCAGGTCGACGGAGGTGATCTCGCCGACGCGGAGCGCCTCCGCCATCTGCACGGCGGTCAGTCGGGTCATGTCTGCAGTCATCGCTCGCCTCACTCCTCGTCCAGGATCGCGGGGACCTTGAAGCGGCCGTCCTCGGCGTCCGGCGCGTTGCTCAGCGCCTGCTCCGCGGTGAAGACCTCGCCGACCTCGTCGCGGCGGAACACGTTGGTCAGCGGCAGCGGGTGGCTGGTCGCCGGCACCTCGGCGTCGACAGCCTCCGAGACCTTCTTCACGGAGTCGACGATCACGTCGAGCTCGCCGGCCATCGTGGTGAGCTCCTCGTCGGTCATGCTGATATGGGCGAGTTTCGCAAGATGCTCGACGTCGGCGCGCGAGATCTCAGACATGCAGCTCCCTCGAAACAGGTAGGGGAAAGATCAGGATCGGTCGACGCCAGTCTACTGGGGACGTCGCGACGACGCCTGCTCGCCGCCGAGGCCGGACAGGACCGCGGCGGACGAGGAGCGGGAGGAGCGGGAGGAGCGGGAGGAGCGGACGGGCGGGGCCCGCGGTCAGCTCGCCCAGCGGTATCGGTGCTCGGGGCGTCCGGCCGAGCCGTACTGCAGGCGCAGCTCGGCCCGCCCCTCGGTGCACAGATGCTCCAGGTAGCGACGAGCGGTCACCCGCGCGACTCCCGTCGCCGCGGAGACCTCGGCGGCGGAGAGGTCGCCGACGGCGTCGCGCAGCGTCTCGGAGACCAGCGTCGCCGTCGTCGCGGTCAGGCCCTTGGGCAACGCCGTCGACGAGGCCGGCCGCAGCAGAGAGACCAGCTGGTCGACGTCGCCCTGGGTGACGGTGCTCAGCCGCTCGGCGGCCCGCCGCATCGCCGCATAGCGCTCCAGCACCTCGCGCAGCGTGGCCAGCGGGAAGGGCTTGAGCAGATAGTGCAGCGCACCGGACTGCAGGGCGGTGCGCACATGGGCGACCTCGCGCAGCGCGGTGATGACGACGACGTCGACCAGCCCGGCGCCGGTGGCCTGGCCGGGGCCGCGCATCTCGCGCAGCACGTCGAGCCCGGGGCGGTCGGGGAGGAAGAGGTCGAGCAGCACCAGGTCCGGGGCGTGGCGCTGGACGGCGGCCACGGCCGAGGCGGCGGCGTGCTCGACGTCGACCACCTCGAAGCCCGGCGTCGAGTCCACCAGCTCCCGGTGGTTCTGGGCCACGCGGGCGTCGTCGTCGACGATGAGCACACGGATCATCGGTCCTCCTGGTGATCGGCGGATGCGGGCGCGCGGTCCTCCGCCGACGGCTCGCGGGGCAGATAGGCGCTGAAGATCGTCTCCTCCTCGGCGTCGACGACGACTTCGCCGCCCCGCCGTCGACAGGCCTGACGCACCAGAGCCAGTCCCAGGCCGCGCTCGGCGGCGGCTCCGGTCTTGGTGCTGAACCCGGCGGCGAAGACCTGATCCTCCCCGGCGGCCAGTCCCGGCCCCGAGTCGGTCACGCGGACCTCGACGACGTCGCCGTCGACCCCGCCGAGCGCGTGCTGGCGGACGAGCAGCTCCACCCGCCCGCCGGCGCCGGCGGCGTCCAGCGCGTTGTCCACCAGATTGCCGATGATCAGCAGCAGGTCGTCGCGCAGCTCGGAATCGAGGTCGTCGGGCAGGCTGCTCAGCTCGGTCAGGGTGAATTCCGTCTGCCGCTCGGCGGCCTGCGCGGCCTTCGCCAGCGTCAGCGCGGCGACCGCCGGGTCGGCGAGCCGCGCGGCGATCTCGGCGCCGTCGCGCGTGGTCTCGGCCGACAGCTCGGCGACGAAGGCGCGAGCCCGCTCGACCGCGCCGAGCTCCAGCATGCCGGCGACGGTGTGGATGCGGTTGGCGAACTCGTGGCGCTGGACGCGCAGTCCGCGGGTGACCGTCTGGGCGCCGTCGAGCTGCTCGGCCAGCCGCCGCAGATCGGTCTGGTCGCGCAGCGTGATCACCGTGCCGCCGTCGGGCTCCTCAGGACGCACCCGACGACGGCGGCAGATCAGGATCCGATCCCCGGCGGCGAGCAGCTCGCCCGCGTCGGCGGCGTCGGTGGCGTCGCGGTCCGGATCCCGCTCGCCGGCGGCATCCTCCGCCGACCCGCTCGACGGCCCGTCGACCAGGGCGACGGCCAGCGCCTCGTCGAGCCCCAGCTCGCGCGGCGAGCGCCCCAGCGTCTCGGCGTCGTCCGCGGGCAGTCCGAGCAGCCGGCGCGCCGGCGGATTCGCCAGCACGATGCGTCCGTCATGGTCGAGGGCCAGCACGCCGTCGCCGATGGCGTGCAGCAGAGCCTCCCTGCTGTCGAGCAGCTCGGCGATCTGCTCCGGCTCCAGCCCGCGGGTATCGGCCCGGATGCGGCGGGCCAGCAGATGCGCCGCTGCCGCGCCGAGGAGCAGGACCAGCCCGGAGACGCCGAGGATGTAGGGGACGTCTTCGCGCGAGGCCACGCGCACGTCGCCGGCGAGGATCCCGGCGGAGACGTAGCCCAGCACCGTCTCGCCGTCGTCGCCGCGGACCGGCACGCGAGCACGCAGCGTCAGCCCCGCGGGGCCGCGCTCGGTGCCGGTCCAGATCTCGCCCTCCAGCACCGGGGTGGGGTCGGTGTGCGGCGGCCTGCCGATGGCCTCCTCGACCGGGTGCGACTGGCGGATGCCGTGGCGGTCGACGATGACGATGTAGCGGAAGCCCGAGGCCTTCCGCAGCGTCTCGGCCAGCGGCGCCAGCGTCTCGGCGGGGTCCTCGGCGGTGAGGTCCTCGCGCACCTGCGGCATGGCCGCGACCGTCTCGGCCATGGTCATCGCCCGGTGCTCGTACTCCTGGTGGACCTCCCGACGCTCGTGGACGAACCACAGGGCTCCGACCGCCAGCACGATGCCGACCAGCAGCAGGACGTTGACCAGGAAGAGCCGGCGACTCAGAGGGATGCGCCGACGACGGCGTGGTGCGGCCATGCCCCTCCCCTCGTCGGTCGGTCGTCCTGCGGATCTGCGTGACCACTATGACCATTATCGCGGCTGTGTGTACAACGCCGTGACCCGCCTCACGTCACCCCCAGGATGTGTCGGAGACCTCATCGGGGATCCACGTCACAGTCTCGCACCGGGACCGGATCCTCGCCGCACCGTTCGCATCGGAGGACACATGCTGAGCATCGTCGGCCTCGCCGTCATCGTCTGCATGACCACGCTGCTGATCCTGGGGCGCATCGCCCCGGTGGTCGGCCTGACCGTCATCCCTATCACCGGAGCTCTGATCGCCGGGTTCGGCCCCGGAGAGATCAGCGAGTTCTTCGACACCGGGCTCGCCGACGTCGCCGACGTCGCGGTGATGCTGATCTTCGCGATCCTGTTCTTCGGGGTGATGAACGACGTCGGCCTGTTCAACCCGCTGATCCGGGCGACGGTCAAGCTCACCGGCGGCAATGTGATCGCCGTCTGCGTGGGAACCGTCCTGCTCGGGGCGGTGTGCCACCTCGACGGCGCCGGCGCGTCGACGTACCTGATCACCCTGCCGGCGCTGCTGCCGCTCTACCGGCACCTGGGCATGAGCCCGTACCTGCTCTTCCTGCTGGTCTCGACCAGCATGGGCATCCTGAACATGCTGCCCTGGGGCGGTCCGACCGGGCGTGCCGCCAGCGTCACCGGCATGGACCCGGTGGACCTGTGGATCTCGCTGATCCCGGTCCAGGGCGTCGCGCTGGTGCTCCTGGTCGCCATGGCTGTGCTCCTGGGCATCCGGGAGAAGAAGCGGCTGGAGACGCGCGCGCTGGTGGCCGCCGACGACCCCGAGCTGGTCGGCGCGGCCGTCGGCGTCGGCAGCTCCTCCGGCTCGCTCGACACTGTCGACGCGACCGACGCGGGAGCCGTTTCCTCGGACGGATCGGCCGGCCGGGATCGGTTCACCTCCTCGAACTCCGCGATCACCCGCGGCGTGGCCGACGAGTCCGCCGCCGAGACTCCGGACGACGGCGGCTCCTCAGACGCCGGCTCCTCCGACGTCGGCAACCCGGTCGACGAGAACGCCGCCCGCCGCCCGCTGTGGATGAACGCCGCACTGGTCGTGCTGGTCATCGCCGCGCTGATCTCGCAGGTGGTGCCGCCGTCGCTGGCCTTCATGGTCGCACTCTCCGGCGCGCTGGTGCTGAACTATCCGCGGGTCTCCGACCAGATGGCCCGCATCCGCGCCCACGGCGGCAGCGCGCTGGGCACCGGCTCGATCATCTTCGCCGCCGGCTGCTTCCTGGGCATCATGTCCGAGTCCGGCATGCTCGAGGCGCTGGCCTCGGCGGCGATCGGGGTGCTGCCGGAGGCCCTGCTGCCCCAGCTGCACCTGATCGTCGGCGCCGTCGGCCTGCCCCTGGAGCTGCTGTTCTCCACCGACGCGCACTACTTCGCGCTGCTGCCGCTGGTCGAGGGCATCGGCTCCGACGCCGGGGTGAGCACGCTGGCCATCACCCAGACGGTGATCGTCGGCAACGTGATCGGCACCTACCTGAGCCCCTTCAACGCCTCGATGTGGTTGGGGCTCGGTCTGGCGAACCTCGACATGGGCAAGCACTTCCGATACTCGTTTTTCCCCATGTGGATCTTCAGCGTCCTGGTGCTGGCCGTCAGCCTGGCGCTGGGCCTGATCAGCTGGTCCTGACGCCGGGGCCGGTCTTCAGGCGTGCTGGCCCCAGCGGGCGATGTCCTCGCCCCCGGGCAGGGAGGCCACGGTCATGTGCCAGACCACCCAGGCCGGGGCCGGCTCGAGCAGGTGCTTCTCGCCGAGGAACCGCCGTTCGGCGGAGTGGACGAGCATCCCGGCCGGAGTGTCGACCCCCATCAGGCGGGCCTGCGCCCCGCCCGCGCCGTCGTCCCACTCGGCCGCCAGCACGACGACGTCGGCCTGGCCGGCCTCCAGGTCGTCAGCGATCTGCGGTGACTGTCCGCGCACGGCCGCCGCGGCCTGGTGCCGGGCGGCTGCCGGGCCGTCGGGTCCCTGGGAGAAGTCCACGGCCCGCACCATCAGGTCCTTCGGGACCTCGGCGGGCACGACGCCGTGAGCAGGGGCCGGGCGCGGACCGAGTCCCATCCAGTCGATGAGCACCGGGTAGAGCGTCCCGCCGGCCGCACCGCGCAGCAGCACGGAGCCGTCGTCCTGCGGCTCCTGCCAGAGCATGCCGTGCGGACTGAGCCGGATGGTGGTATTCCGCTCGCGCCCCTGGGAGTCGACACGCTGGACGAGGATCACCGCGCGCTGCTCGGAGAAGGAGCGCATCAGGCGGTCGTACTCGGGAGCGGGGCGGCCGTCGCTCACGAGGAGCTGTCCGTCGAGGTCGCGGAGCTCGGGGACGGTGACCGGCTCCAGCCAGCCGAGGGCGGCGGCGAGCTGGTCCAGCTGCTCGGCGCCGAGCCGTGCGATGCTGCGCTGTTCCTTCGGACTGTGCTGCTCCATCAGGAGACCCCCGTCCACTCGAGCGTGTTGGCCAGCGACCAGCCGCCCTCGGACCAGGTCGGCATGTCGACGGTCGGATAGGTGACGGTCATGGAGAGCTCGACGCCGACGCAGCGGGCCACCCACTGGTGCATCATCACCGGCACGGCCTCGGCGGTGGTGTAGGACGCGACGCGCATGACGCCGTGGACCTGCTGCTCGCCGAGGAAGCCGAAGGTGTCGACGTCGAGGTGCAACGGCCGGAGGTCGCGCAGCTGTTCGGCGAGCGTGGACTCGACGATCCGCTGGGAATCCAACACCGCGGCCGGATCGGTGCTGTGCTCCTGGCCCAGCGGCGCCTGGGTGAAGACCACGGTGGGCACGAAGCCCATGCTCCACGGCCGGTCGTCGCCGACGATGACCAGCCCGTCGCCGATCCCGCTGAGGTCGACCTCCCAACGCTGCGGGATCTCCAGGGCCGCGGCGAACTGCGGGTGCTCGAGCCGCTGCGATGCGTCCATGCTGCTCCGTTCATCCGTTCAGGGTGCCGGCTGATCGTCTCCGGCGGTCTTCAGGTGATCTGCTCGTTCTGCCGCGCTGCGGCCTTCTTCTCCCGGCGACGACGGCGACGCTCCTCCCGATCCTGCTTGCGCCGCTCGCGCACCCATTTCGGGGTGAGGAAGGGCGGGACGGGCACGCCCATAGTGGCGAAGAAGCCGCAGATCATGAGGAACGCCAACGGGCCGATCGTCCACTTCTCCAGCCACTCAGGCCATGGAAGCCCCCAAGCTTCAAAGACTTTCGAAGCACTGACGACGGAGGCCAGGCCGAAGAACGGCGGAAAGGCGTACAAGTACAAGCGTTCTGAGAACCAGCCGTACCAATGCGCGTCCGTGATCAGGCGCGGGTAGATGACGGACCACACCGTGACCACCGGACACACCACCATGGCGATGAACCACAGGACGGTGCTCACCGTCGGTCGCCTGCTTTCGCTTCACACCGTGGCTCACCCATGATTCGCCACGGTTCCAGCCTTCTTCGCCGCCCTCTTCGCCTCACGGCGCCGTCGACGCTCTTCCCGATCCTGCTTCCGCCGCTCACGCACCCATTTCGGGGTGAGGAACGGCGGCACTGGCACGCCCATCGTGGCGAAGAAACCGCAGAGCATGAGGAAACCGGTTGTTCCCATCGTCACCTGCTCCAACCACGTCGGCCAGCTGATCCCCCACACCTCGGACACTCGATACGCGCATGCCACCGACGCCATCGCGAAGAATGGAGGGAAGGCATACAAGTACAGACGTTCCGAGATCCAGCCATACCAATGAGCGTCACTGATGATGCGCGGGTAGACGATGAACCATGCTGTCAGCACCGGGCACACCAGCAGTCCGATGAACCATAGAGCGAAGCTCACCCTTGTCTCCTCACTTTGCTCTCGTCGAGTTTCTGCTGATTCAAGGAGTCAGAACACCGATGTGACAGCGTCCCATGTGTCTTTCGCCCCCTCGGCGATGCGCGCAGAGGTGTCCTCCACGAAATCCTGCGCCCCTGCCGCGACGTCGCCGACGCCCTCTTTTACGACTTCCGCCGCTTCCTTGCCGAGAGTGCTTCCAGCGATTCCGCCGATGATGCCCCCGGCAACGGCACCAATCGCAGTCCCCGGCCCAGGGAACAGCGACCCGATCGCAGCTCCGGCGGCAGCTCCTGCCTTCGCCCCGGCCCATCCGCCGACGGCCGCGCCGCCGCCGACTGTGAAAGACCGAGCAAGTTTCTCCCCGCCCTTCATCTGTGGGTGCTCGGCGCTGTCCTCGTTCCACTGTCCCACGGTGCCGGTGATGAAGGTGAGGCCACCACCGGCCTTGGTCGCGAAGCTGCTCACCTTGCTCGCCGTGCTGAACGCCCCGGCTTTCCCAGCCTTCGGAGTCAGGTTGTCCGTGTTGAAGTTCGCGAAGAAGCGGCTCCGCAGGGCCTTGGCCCCGTCGCGGAAGCCCTGCGGCCGCCGGTAGGGATTCTGCGCGGAGTTCTTCGCGAGCCACTGCCCGCTGTTGGTCACCTGGCGGGCGTCCCAGCCGGTCACCTTCTGCACCAGCTTGGTCCCGCGTTCTCCGCGGGCGGCGGTGTTCTTCGCCCACTCGGGCGCCCAGCCCTGCCGCGGCCTCACCTCGGACCAGGAATGCTTCAGCGAGTCGGCGACCGCACCCGTCGCCATGAGCCCCTTCGACGCGGCGAAGGAGAGCGCATCCGTCCAGGTGCCGCCGAAGTTCTCGCCCGGAGTGACGCCGAGGGACTCCACCAGCCAGTCCTCCGGCGACTGCGCCGGAGCCTCGACCTCCTCGGCAGTCTCCGCCGTCGACACCTCCTGCCGGCTCCCCCGCGGCAGCGAGGCGCTGGTGGTGATCGCCCCGAGCGCCGCCGCGCACGCGTTCTGCGCCTCGTCCTTCGATTCGGCCAGCTCCTGGCACCGGCGCTGCAGCTCGGCGATGCGTTCCTCCCGCGCCGCCCAGTCGTCCTCGGCGGCTCCCTCGACGCCCTGCGTCTGGAAGGTCTCGATGTCGGCCAGCAGCACCCGCCGCGTCGTCTGCATCTCCCGAACGGCCTCCGCGTAGGTGCGCACGGCGGACTCGGCTTCCCCGCCGGCGCGCGCCAGCTCCGCCGTCCGGCTCGTGGCCGGCTGCAGCACGGTCAGCAGCTCCCCGGCCTCCGGCGCCCGGTACGAATGCTCCAGCCCGCCCCAGGTGCGGGAGGCCCGCCCCATGGACTCGTCGACGTCGGCCGTCGCCGTCTTCAGCGCCGTCGCGGAGGACTCGAGGGTGTCGGGGTCGTCGAGGTCCACGACGGTGAACCGCTCGGCATAGGTCGTGGCCATGTCAGCCCGCCCCCGGCATGTCCGGTCGCTGGACATCCCCGGCGCTCTTCCGGGCGGTCGCCGCCATCTGGTCGTCACCGACGGAGTAGTGGTCCAGGGCGGTCGAGGTCCCGCTCGTCGCCGCCTCCGCCTGCGCGACGGCACTGGTCCCAGTGGGCTCCAGGACTTCGGCCTCAAGCCCCTGGACGGCCTCAGCCACCACGGAGCTGTTCGCCAGGTCCTGGGCCAGCGTCGTGGCGGCCGCCGTGACGCCGCTCGTCCGTCCTCGTGCTTCCTCGGCCGTGTCGCCGACCGTGGAGACCGTGGACGAGGCCTCGACGGGCAGGATCTCGAATCGCATCGCCGTGCTCGTTCCCCCTTCTCCGTGTTCGAGCCTGAGTCTTCCCGCGGCCTCCGCGCGCCGCGGCGTCCCGACGAGGATAGACCGATCTCCGCCCGTCCCGCAGATGTTCTCCACAAGCACGCCGGGATCGCGCTCATGTCGCGGATCGACCGGCCCCGGTCATGACCGTCTATCCTGTCCGGGTGAGACACTCGACCGCCGTCCCGATCCTGCTGGTGCTGGTCAGCATCCTGGGCCAGCAGCTGGGAGCCTCGCTGGCGGCCACGCTCTTCGACAGCGTCGGCCCGCAGGGCATGGTGATGATGCGTCTGCTGTTCTCCGCGCTGATCATGGTGGCCATCCTCCGGCCGACGCTGCGCACGATCACCGGATCCGGGTGGCTGACCGTGCTGGCCCTGGGCGCGACGATGACCGGCATGAACCTGATGATCTACGAGGCCTTCGACCGGATCCCGCAGGGCATCGCGGTGACCATCGAGGCTCTGGGGCCGCTGACGCTGTCGGTGCTGACCGGACGCCGCCTGCTCGGACTGCTCTGGGCCTTCTTCGCCCTGGTCGGCGTCGGCACGCTCGGCCGCGACGGCTTCGACGCCGTCGACGGTCTGGATCCGGTCGGCGTCGCCTTCGCCCTCGGGGCGGCCGCCTGCTGGGCGGGATTCATCATGATGAATCGTCGTGCGGGCCGCGTGCTGCCCGGCGCCCAGGGCCTCGCGCTGGCGATGTGCTTCGGCTCGCTCGTGGCGGTGCCGATGGGGACGGCATCGGCCGGGGCCGCGCTGCTGGATCCGTGGGTGCTCGCCGTCGGCGTGGGCATCGCGCTGCTCTCCTCGGCGATCCCCTACGGCATCGAGACGCGCGTGTTGCAACGCCTGCACGCCTCGACCTTCTCCATCCTGACGTGCCTGTCCCCGGTGATGGCGGCGCTGACAGCCTTCGTGGTCCTCGGCCAGCGCCTCGGCCCGCTGGATCTGCTCGCCATGCTTCTGGTGATCGTCGCCTGCGCCGGCGCGGTGCGCACGCGTCCGGCGACGGCGGCCTGAGCTGCCCGCGCCCCCGGCGATGACTCCGCGGAAGGTGTGGGAAAGAGCGCGCATTCCCACGCTTTCCACGGAGTCATCGCAGGTGAAGCGGACTCACACCAGGCGGAGGCGGAAGAAAGGGAAGCGACCGATGCCCTCGACCACCAGATCGCGCGTCGGGTCCTCCACGAAGCCCTCGGAGCGATAGAGCGCGTGGGCGGCGGTCATCGAGCGCAGACTGCACAGCACCACCGCCTCGGTGCCCGGCGCCTGCTCGGCCCGGGCGGCCAGATGCCGCACCAGCATGCGGGCGACGCCGCGTCCCTGGTGCCGCGGGTCCACCGCGAGCATGCGGAACTCCATCTCGCCGGGACGCGCCAGCTCGGAGAGCACCTCTCCGGGCCAGGTGATCACCGCCGAGGCGGCCGCCTCGCCGTCGACTTCGACGACGACCACCTCCCCGTGCTCCGCGCGGTGGGCGACGTCGGCCAGCTGCCGCATGTACGGATCCTCGCGGCGCATGTGTCCGCCGGCCGCGTAGGCGGCCATCGTCAGCTCCGCGATCGCGGGATGATCGTCCGGCACCGCCGCCCGCACCCGCGGCACCGACGCGCCGCGGTCGGCGAGCTCGGCCGCGGCCCCGCGCGCACCGACGGCGACGTCGGCCTCCCCGCTCATGGCCGGGTCTCCCGCGGCGCCGGTCGCAGCTGCTCATGCGGCACGCCCAGGTCGCCGGCGATGCACCAGTCCGGGTGAGCCGCGCCGTCGGCGGCCAGCGGACGGCGCATGGTCACTCCGGCCTCCTCGGCGATCAGTGCACCGGCGGCCCAGTCGTGCTCCTGGATGCCGTACTCGGCGTAGGCCTCGACCGTGCCGTCGGCGACCATGCAGATGTCCAGCGCCGCCGCGCCCAGCCGGCGCAGGTTCCCGAAGCTGTTCAGCAGCTCGACCACGGCCGACACCTGCTGCTCGCGGCGGGCGGCATCGTAGCCGAAGCCGGTGGAGAGCAGCCCCGCCGCGCGCGTGCCCTGCGGCCCGGTCAGCCGGTCCACGCCGGTCTGGCCGGCGTCGTCGGCGCCGGGCCGCGCCGCCGACGCGCGACCGGTGAACGCGCCGGCGCCGCGGGAGGCCCACCACAGCCGGTCCAGCGCCGGGGCATGCACCACTCCGGCCAGCCAGTCGCCGTCGGGCCCCTGCACCGCGACCGAGGTGCCGTAGTAGACGATGCCGCGGACGAAGTTCGTCGTGCCATCCAGCGGATCGATGGACCAGCGAATCCCGGAGGCCCGCTCCGGAGTGCTGGTGCCGTACTCCTCCCCGGTGATCGCGTCCTGCGGACGCCGCCGACCGATCACCGCGCGCACCGCCTGCTCGGAGCGGCGGTCGAAATCGGTGACCAGGTCGGATTCGGAGGACTTGGTCCCCAGGCCCGACTCGTCGCTGCGCAGCACCCGGCCCGACGGCGCGACGTCCTCGCGCTCGGCGAGCACCGCGGCTCCGGCGGCCGCGGCCTCGGCGGCGACGGCCAACAGTTCACGTGCCTCGGTCATGCTCAGTCCTCCAACCCGTCGGGGCCCTCGGCCAGCAGGGTCCGGAACTGAGCCTCGTTCAGCACCGGCACACCGAGGGATTCGGCCTTCTCGGCCTTGGAGCCGGCGTTCTCACCGGCCACCAGATAGTGCGTCTTCTTCGACACCGAGCCGGCCGCACGGCCGCCTCGGACGATGATCGCCTCCTTGGACTCGTCGCGCGAGAAGCTCTCCAGACTGCCGGTGACCACCACTGTCAGGCCCTCCAGCGTCCGCGGCGTCGACTCGTCGACCTCGTCGACCATCCGCACCCCGGCCGCGGCCCAGCGCTCGACCAGGCGCTGATGCCAGTCGACGCCGAACCACTCGCGCACCGCCGCGGCGATGGTCGGGCCCACGCCGTCGATGCCGGCGAGCTCCTCCTCGTCAGCGGCGCGGATCCGCTCCATCGACCCGTAGGCCGAGGCCAGCGCGCGCGAGGCGGTGGGCCCGACGTGTCGGATGGACAGCGCGACCAGCACGCGCCAGAGCGGCTGCTCCTTGGCCTTCTCCAGCTCCTCGACGAGCTGCCCGGTGTTCTCCGTGGGCTCGGAGGCCTTCTTCAGCCGCCCGTCGGCGTAGTGCTGGACCTTGGTCCAGAAGTACAGCGACGGCGCCCAGCGTCCGGTGCCCTGGTGCTGGCCGGTCTCGGGGTTCTTCCGCCGCACCTCGCGCCAGACGTGGACTGCGCGCAGATCCTCCGGGGTCAGGTCGAAGAGCTCGGCCTCGCTGCGCAGCACCGGAGTCTGCGGCAGCGGTTCGCCGTCCTCGTCGAAGGCCACCTCGACGCCGGACTTCGCCAGCGCCTCGTGGTCGATCAGCTCCTTCGGCGGTCGCCGGCGGTCCGGGTCGGTCAGCGCCAGGCCGGCTTCCTCGCCGAGCGCCTCGATGTCCAGGGCTCCGCGGGAGCCGACGTGGATGACCCGCTCGGCCAGCTGCGCCGGGCAGGACTCGGCGTTGGGGCACCGGCGGTCGACGTCGCCCTCCTTCGCAGCGGCCAGGGTGGTCCCGCAGGACGGGCACTCGGCCGGGAAGACGTACGCGTGCAGCTCGTCCTCGCGGCCCTCGCGGGCCGGCAGCACCGGGCCGAGCACCTCGGGGATGACGTCGCCGGCCTTGCGGATGAAGACGTCGTCGCCGATCAGCACGTTCTTGGCCTTGACCACGTCCTGATTGTGCAGCGTGGCGCGGGAGACCTCCGATCCGGCGACCTGCACCGGCTCGAGCACCGCGTAGGGCGTCACGCGGCCGGTCCGGCCGACCTGCTCGCGGATGTCGACCAGCCGGGTGGTGACCTCCTCGGGCGGGTATTTGTACGCCACCGCCCAGCGCGGCACCCGGGACGTGTGCCCCAGGGCCCGCTGCTGGTCGAAGTCGTCGACCTTGACCACCACGCCGTCGATCTCATGGACCAGCTCGTGGCGCTTCGCCAGGTGCTCGTCGAGGTACTCCTCGATCTCCTCCAGGCCGGACAGGATGCGGGTGTAGGGGCTGACCGGCAGTCCCCAGGCGGCCAGCTGGTCATAGGCGTCGTGCTGGCTGGTCAGCTCGACGCCGGAGCGGGCGCCGACGCCGTGGACGAACATGCTCAGCGGCCGCTCGGCGGTCTTCGCCGGATCCTTCTGCCGCAGCGAGCCGGCCGCGGCGTTGCGCGGGTTCGCCAGCGGGGCCCTCCCCTGGGCGGCGAGCTGCTCGTTGAAGGCGTGGAACTCCGCGGTGGGCATGAAGATCTCGCCGCGGACCTCCAGCTCCTCCGGGTGATCGGAGCCGGCCAGCCGCCGCGGCACATCCTCGATGGTGCGCACATTGTGGGTGACGTCCTCGCCGGTGTGCCCGTCGCCGCGGGTCGCCGCCCGCACCAGCCGGCCGTCGCGGTAGAGCAGGCTGATCGCCAACCCGTCGATCTTCACCTCGGTCAGCCAGCGCGGGGTCGCCCCGGGGCGCAGCTCGGCCAGCGAGGCGACGGCGCGCTCGTGCCAGGCGCGCAGCTCCTCACGGGAGAAGACGTCCTCCAGCGAGTACATCTGGCGCAGGTGCGTCACCGGCGCGAAGGCCTCGGAGATGCCCTCGCCGACCTGCTGGGTGGGCGAATCGGCCGAGCGCAGCTCGGGATGCTCGGCCTCGATCCGCTCCAGTCGGCGGAAGAGCTCGTCGAACTCGGCGTCGGAGATGAGCGGCTCGGCATCCTGGTAGTAGCGCGCACGGTGGCCGCGGATCTCCTCGGCCAGACGCGCATGCTCCTCGCGCAGGGCGTCGGCGGGCACGGCGGGGTCTTCGGAGCTCGGGCTGGGACTCGGGCTGGGGCTCTGACTCACGCGCCCCAGTCTAAGGCGTGCCGAGGACGCCTCGGCGAGCGCGTCAGGCCGCGTGCACGTCGACGACGATGACGGTCACGTTGTCCCGCCCGCCGCCGCGCAGCGCCTGGTGGATCAGCCAGTCGACGGTCTCCTGGGCCGAGCGTCCGGCGGCGAGGATCCGGGCGATCTCCTCGTCGGAGACTTCACCGGTGAGCCCGTCGGAGCAGACCAGCAGCCGTTGACCGACCTCCACCGGCACGGCGGTGAACTCCCCGCTGAAGGCCTCGCCGGCGCCCAGCGCCCGGGTGATCACATTGCGGTTGGGGTGATGGGGCATCTCCGCAGCGGTGATCATGCCCGACTCGTACATCTCCTGGACCTGCGAGTGGTCCCGGGTGAGCTGACGCAGCCGCCCGTCGGCCAGCACATAGGTCCGCGAGTCACCGATGTTGAAGACCAGCCATTCGCACCGTCCCTCGAACTCGGCGACCACGGCACCGGTCAGCGTCGTGCCGGCCTTCGAATCGGTCTCCCGTCGGATCCGGGCGTCGGCCTCGTGCAGCGCTTCGCGGATCGCGGCGTCGTCGATCCGCCCGCGGGCGCGTTCCCAGCCCTCGGCCAGTGCCTGGACGGCGAGCGAGGAGGCGACCTCGCCCGCCTCGTGGCCGCCCATGCCGTCGGCGACGGCGAAGAGCTCGTCGGTGACCACGGAGGAGTCCTCGTTCAGCTCCCGTCGCAGCCCGACATGCGAACCGTACCCGTAGTCGAGCATCAGCTCGGCACGCGGACGGGACTGCTGCTCATCGCTCATGCTCGCCCCTTCTTGCTGGAATGGAGGTGGGAGTTCGCGCGGTGTGCGCCGAAGCACTCCCCCATCATGTCACGGTCGGGTCACGCCCGGCAGAGGACGACGGTCCATCCTTCCTCGTCATCGTCCGTCCGCAGGCCGATCAGCCGCCGTCGAGCACGATGCCGGTGCCGCCGGAGCGCAGCAGCATATGCGGGGTGACCTCGCCGAAGCCGCGGACCATCCGCGGCGGCTGCGGGACCATCAGGTAGTCGTCGTCGGGCTCCAGGGCGCGGGCGGTGACCGAGTCGACCAGCACAGTGCCCGGATCCGCCAGCGCGGTCAGCCGGGCCGCCAGATTCACCGTGGGTCCGTAGATGTCGCCCATCCGGGAGAGCACGCGCCCCCAGACCACCGAGACCCGCGCCTGGGGCAGCACGTCGTCGGCGGCGATCGTCTCCGCCAGGGCCAGGGCGATCTCCGCACCGGCCTCCGGGGTCTCGGCGTTGTAGAGCACCTCGTCGCCGACCGTCTTGACCAGCCGGCCGCCGCCGATGGAGATGATCTCGGCGCATTTGGACTCGAAGCGCTGCACCGTCTGCGCCAGCGTCCGCTCGCTCATCGTCCGCGACAGCGACGTGTAGGAGACGAGGTCGGCGAAGCCGACCGCCCGGGCCAGCGGCAGCGGCGAGTCGTCCTCGGAGCCGTCGCGGCCGCGGGCGGTGGCGGCCAGTCCGGATTCCACGCGCACGGTCAGCCGCTGCAGCGCCGCCGAGAGCTGGCGCCGCCAGGCGTAGCCCATCAGCCGCTGGATCGGCTCGATGAGCTCCGGCAGCGTCTCGACCACCTGGCTGCGTGCGGTGGCGTCGGAGAGCTGCTCGTTGGCGATCTTGTCCTCGACCAGCGCCTCGATCTGCCAGACCACCATGCGGTCGGTCATCTGGCCGATCGACCGGGTCAGCGAGATCGCCGTCTCCTCGTTGAGGTGCCCCTCGCGGACCAGGTCGATCATCGTCGCCAGCGCCTCGACATCGGTGTGGGTGAAGGCCTTGACGTCGTCGTCGAGGTTCGGGAAGCCCAGCGCGCGCCAGAGCTTCCGCGCCGAGTGGGTGGACACGCCCATCTCGCGGGCCATCTGCCGGTAGGTCAGCGTCCGTTCAGCGCCGAGCAGCCGTCGCTCGAGGTCGCGGATCCGCGCATGCCAGGAGCGCTGCTCCAGCGTCGGAATCGGGATCGCGGCGGTCTCGGGGGCCCGGTCGGCGTCCGCGGCGCCGTCGGGGCCGGTCTCCGGCTCGACGGCGGCCTCCTCGTCGGAGACGCCGGCCGCCGGAGCTTCGACGGCGGCCCGCTCAGCGGCCTCCTCGGGCGTGTCGGCGTCGACCGGGTCGAGCAGGCTGTGCGCGCCCGGGTCCTCCGGAGTGGCCGCGGCCGGGGCGGCGCCCCGACGGCGCGGGGGCCGCGGCAGCGCGATCTCGCCGGTTCCCAGGCTCGGTCCGCCGGGCGAGCCGGCGGGGCGGCTGCGCGGCGAGGGGAAGTCCGACCAGTCCTCGCGGGCGGCGGCCAGCTCCTCGGGGGCATAGCCGTCGGCGCCCTCCCAGGGGCCCGGAACCTCGCCGGTCTCGCCCGCCAGGTACTCGGGCGCCCGGTCGCCGGCGCCCGAGGGCACGCGCGCCGGGTCGTCCGCCGAGGCGTCGACGGAATCGGAGCTGGTTCCCGGGCTGGAGTCAGACATTCAGGCTCCCTCGATCGGTGGTCACCGCGGCCTCGCGGGCGCGGCGGGCGTGCTGCGCGGCGGCGGCCCGGCGATAGGCGCCCAGCTCCTCGGCCAGCACGGTGTGGAGATGCTCGGCGTCGGGCATGTCGGCCAGCACTGTGCGCTGCTGCTGCCCGTAGGCCCCGTGATGCAGCACCAGGTCGCCGGCGCCGCTCATCGCCTGCAGGCGCGTCTGCTTCAGCTGCGCCTCGGCGAGCAGCCCCAGCGGCACGATCACCGGCTGCGGGGCGCCGAACAGGTTCTTCTGCACCACCCGCAGATCGGTCAGCCAGGTGACCCGGTTGGCCCAGGCCAGCACCGGGCGCAGCGTGCCGAAGACCAGAGTCAGCGTTCCGGCGCCGACGATCAGCACCGAGAGCACATGGCTGTAGTGGCGGATCACCTCCGGCTGGGAGCCGCGGGAGACGTAGCCCAGCAGGAAGCTGATCAGCGCCACGGTGACCAGCAGGGTCAGCAGGGCCGGCAGCAGCGAGCGCCGGTGGGCGCGCGTGCGCACGACGACCTGTTCGCCGTCGACCAGTCTGAGCCTCATCGCGGTCTCCGACCTCCCGATCGCCGTCCTCCCATGAGTTCCGGCCCAGTCTACCCGGCGGCCCCCGGAGGCTCCTCGACCGGCCGCAGGTGGACCACGTCCCCGGCGCTGAAGCTCTCCCGCCGCGCCGGGCGCTCGCGCCAGCGTTCCTCGGCGGAGGAGCGCTCGGCGTCGACGTCGACCTCCAGCGCGCCGTCGTCGGCCACGCCGACCGCCCTGCCCCGACGGGCGGAGCCGTCGGGCAGCTCGACGCGCACCTGACGGCCGACGGTCTCCATCGCCTCGACGACGGCGCGGCCGACCGGCGAGTCGCGCACCTCGCCGCGGCGGCAGGACTCCAGCGTGGTCAGGTGACCGACGAACCGGGTCATGAACTGGATCAGCAGATCGGCGCGCAGGTCCGCGCGAGCGGGGTCGTCGCCGGGCAGCAGGCCGACGTCGGCGGCGGCTCCGGCCCGTCGGCGCTCGAGCACCAGCGAGGTGGCTCCCTCGACCGGCAGCTGATGCTCCTCCTGGAGCACGTTGATGCCCGTCCCGAGGATCACCATCGGCGCCGTCGGCCCGGAAGGGCCGGAAGGGCCGGAAGGGCCGGAGACGAAGCCTCCCGCGGCGGCGGTCCCCGGGGCGAGCGCGGCGAGGATGCCGCAGATCTTGCGGCCGCCGACGAGGACGTCGTTGGGCCACTTGAGCCGGGCCGGCACACCGTGCTCCTCGACCAGGGCTTCGACGAGGGCCAGGCCGGCGACCAGCGAGATCCACGGCATGGCGTCGGGATCCAGTCGAGGTCGCAGCACGAGCGAGGCGGAGAGCGAGGTGTGCGGCGGCGAGGACCAGCCGCGCGCCATCCGCCCGCGGCCGCCGGTCTGCTCCTCGGCGACCAGCAGGCTCAGATGCGGCCGGCGTCGGGCGAAGTCCGCCTCGGCGGCCTCGCGCTGCAGCGCGGCGTTGGTGGAGTCGATGCTCTCCACGTGCTCGAGGTCGGCCAGGATTCCGGGGGCGACCAGCGAGCGGCGGAGCAGCTCGACGTCGAGCATGCGCCGAGGATGGTCGGTCGGGCTCTCTGCCATGAGATCCTCCTGGAGATTCCTGGACTGCCGCGGGACGGATCGGGTGCCGGGGCGCAGCCTCGCCGCATCCGCTCCCCTCCGCCTCAGGCGTCGAGCGCCGCGGGCAGGAAGGCGTCCGGGATGAGCTCGCGCCCGTCCTCCACAGCGTATCCCCGCAGGTCGGCGACGCCGGAAGCCTCCAGGACCTGCTCGTCGACGAGGAACTCCCCGCTGGGTGCGCCGACGGCGCCGGTGAGCACCGCCCGGGCGGCGTCGGCGACGATCTGCGGCCGCCGTGCCGAGCGGACCAGCCCCTCGCCGCCGGGCATGGCCCGCACTGCGGCGGTGTCGATCAGCGTCGCCGGCCAGAGCGAGTTGACCAGCACGCCGTCGTCGGCCAGTTCGCGGGCCAGGCCGAGCGTCGTCATCGACATGCCGTACTTGGCCATCGTGTAGCCCAGGTGCCGGCCGAACCACTCCGGCTCCAGCCGCCCCTCCGCGTCGGTCAGCGGCGGCGAGAGGGTGAGGATCTGCGGCCGCCAGGGAGATCCGGCCTCCTGCCCGCCCCCGGAGGCCGCCCGCGCCGAGGCGCGCAGATGCGGCATCGCCGCCTGCGAGAGACGGAAGGTGCCCCGGACGTTGATGTCGTGCATCAGATCCCAGCGCTTCATGCTCAGCGATTCGGTCGGCGAGAGATCGATGGCCGAGGCGTTGTTCACCACGACGTCGACGCCGCCGTAGGCCTCCTCGGCCGCGGCGACGGCACGGTCGACGTTCTCGTCGGAGCGCAGGTCCCCGACCACCGCGAGTCCGCGGCCGCCGGCGGCCTCGACGTCGGCGACGGCCGAGTGCACGGTGCCCGGCAGCGTCGGATGGGGCTCGTCGGTCTTGGCCAGCAGCACCAGATTCGCGCCCTGCGCGGCGAGCGCGACGGCGATGGCATGACCGATGCCGCGGCTGCCGCCGGACATCAGCACAGTACGTCCGGAGAGCTCGCGCGGGCCCACCGGCGGGGCGAGGCGGGGGCGGGTGCTCGGCTGTTCGCTCATGCCTCCAGTCTACTCACCGGTAACCGCATGATGTCACCCGCATCACACCGGCACGTCGACACACCGGCCGGCGTTGTAGATTTCCTACAGCCGGACGCCGCTGACAGCGGGCTAGACTGACGTGCGGATTGTAGAGTTCCTCCGAGACGAGAAAAGGTCAGCTCCCCACCGATGACTTCTTCGCCCCGCTCCGACTCCGGCGCCGGCCCCCGCGCGCGCTCCGCGACCGACGGCGCGGAGGAGCTCGACCTGGACACCACCGCCGGCAAGCTCGCCGCCTTCCGCCGACGCCGCGACCAGACCCTGGCCCCGGCCGGCGAGGCCGCGGTCGAGAAGCAGCATGAGCGCGGCAAGCACACCGCCCGCGAGCGCATCGAGATGCTGCTCGACCCCGACTCCTTCGTCGAGCTCGACGCGCTGGCGGTGCACCGCTCCACCTCCTTCGGCATGGAGAAGCGCAAGCCGCTGGGCGACGGCCTGGTCTCCGGCTACGGCACCGTCGACGGCCGGCTGGTCGCGGTCTACGCCCAGGACTTCACCGTCTTCGGCGGTTCGCTCTCCCAGGTCAACGGCGAGAAGATCGTCAAGGTCCAGGAGTTCGCCGCCCGCAACGGCTGCCCGGTGATCGGCATCAACGACGGCGGCGGCGCGCGCATCCAGGAGGGCGTGGCCTCGCTGGCGATGTTCGCCGACATCTTCCGGAACAACGTCCACTCCTCGGGCGTCGTGCCGCAGATCTCGCTGATCATGGGCCCGGCCGCCGGAGGGGCGGCCTACTCCCCGGCGCTGAACGACTTCGTGATCATGGTCGACCAGACCAGCCACATGTTCATCACCGGCCCCGACGTCATCAAGTCGGTCACCGGCGAGGACGTGGACATGGAGACCCTCGGCGGCGCCCGCTCGCACAACGAGACCACCGGCACCGCCTCCTACCTGGCCGCCGACGAGGAGGACGCCCTCGAGTTCACCAAGGAGCTGCTGGAGTTCCTGCCGCTGAACAACCTCGCCGAGGCGCCGGTGGAGCCCCACGAGGAGCGGGTGAAGATCGAGGCCGAGGACGAGGCGCTGAACACGCTGGTTCCCGACTCGGCGAACCAGCCCTACGACATGCGCGCCGTGATCGAGCAGACGCTCGACGACGGCCACTTCCTCGAGCTGCAGGCGCTGCGCGCGCCCAACGTGCTCATCGGCCTGGGCCGGGTCGAGGGCCGCACGGTCGGCGTCGTCGCCAACCAGCCCTCTCAGCTGGCCGGCACCTTGGACATCGACGCCAGCGAGAAGGCCGCTCGCTTCGTGCGGTTCTGCGACGCCTTCAACATCCCGATCCTGACCTTCGTCGACGTGCCGGGCTTCCTGCCGGGCACCGACCAGGAGTTCAACGGCATCATCCGGCGCGGGGCCAAGCTGCTCTACGCCTACGCCGAGGCGACCGTCCCGAAGATCACCGTGATCACCCGCAAGGCCTTCGGCGGCGCCTACATCGTCATGGGCTCCAAGAAGCTCGGCGCCGACGTGAACCTGGCCTGGCCCACCGCCCAGATCGGCGTGATGGGCGCCTCCGGAGCGGTGAACATCCTGCACCGTCGCGAGCTGGCCTCCGTCGGCAAGGAGGGCGGCGACGTCGAGGCCCGCCGCGCCGAGCTCGTCGACGAGTACGAGAAGGAGCTCCTCACCCCGTACCAGGCCGCCGAGCTGGGCTACATCGACGCGGTGATCGAGCCCGCCGAGACCCGCTGGCAGATCACCCAGGCGCTGCGGGCGACGTTCCACAAGCGCGAGGCGCTGCCGGCGAAGAAGCACGGCAACATCCCG
This sequence comes from Nesterenkonia sp. F, assembly GCF_000220985.1. Taxonomy (GTDB): domain Bacteria; phylum Actinomycetota; class Actinomycetes; order Actinomycetales; family Micrococcaceae; genus Nesterenkonia. Next base: position 7,077 of record NZ_AFRW01000020.1, on the reverse strand, counting down.
CTGTGAGCCGGTCTCGGCAGGAAGGACGACGTTCATGACTTCGACGAGCGCCCCCGACGCCGGGGACCCGACGGACGCCGGCGGCGGAGACGCCGAGGAGGCGCCGCTGCTGCGCGTGACCGGCACACCGCTGACCGAGGAGGAGCAGGCCGCCGTCGCCGCCGTCGTCGGCCGGCTGGCCGGTGCCGAGCCCGCCGCCGAGACCGACCACGGCCGCACCGGACCCCGCGACCGGACGCTGGAGCGCCGCCGTCGGCTGGGCCTGTGGCCGCGGCCCGGCCTCGGCTCCTGGCTCCAGGCCGGAGGACTGCGATGAGCGCCCGGCTGATCCTGGGATCCGCCTCCCCCGGCCGCGCCGAGGTGCTCACCCGCGCCGGCGTCGACTTCACCGTCCGCGTCTCCGCGGTGGACGAGGACGCCGCCGTCGAGGCCGCCCGAGCGGCCGGCGAGCAGGTCACCCCGTCGCGCATGGCCGGGCTGCTGGCGCAGGCCAAGGCGGAGGCGGTGGCCCGAGCCGTCGCCGAGGAGGGCGATGAGGAGGCCGCCGAGCCCGGCGCCTCCGACGAAGTGCTGGTGCTCGGCTGCGACTCGGTCTTCGAGCTGGACGGCGTCGCCTACGGCAAACCCCACGAACCCGAGGTCGCGGTCGAGCGCTGGCGAGGTCTGCGCGGACGCACCGGCACGCTGCACTCGGGCCATCACCTGGTGCGGCCGCGCGACGGCGCGACGGCGGCGCGGACGGTCTCCACGCAGGTGCGCTTCGGCACGCCGAGCGAGGAGCAGATCCGCGCCTACGCGCACTCCGGCGAGCCGCTGGGATGTGCGGGGGCCTTCACCATCGACGGCCGCGGCGCGGCCTTCATCGACGGGGTCGACGGCGACCCGCAGTCGGTGATCGGCGTCTCGCCGAGGGCGCTGGGCGAGCTGCTCGCCGAGCTGGACATCGACATCACGACTCTGTGGACCCACGACCGCTGATCAGGAGCTTCCGACGACCATGACTGACTTCTCCAAGGTGCTGATCGCCAACCGCGGCGAGATCGCCGTGCGGGTGATCCGCGCGGCCCGCGACGAGGGGCTGGCCACTGTGGCCGTCTATGCGGACCCGGACCGCGAGGCGATGCACGTGACCATGGCCGACGAGGCCTATGCCCTGGGCGGGGCGACGGCGGCCGACAGCTACCTGGTCATCGACAAGATCCTCGAGGCCGCCCGGGCCACCGGCGCCGATGCGGTCCACCCCGGCTACGGCTTCCTCTCCGAGAACGCCGACTTCGCCCGCGCCGTCTCCGAGGCGGGACTGACCTGGATCGGCCCGACGCCGGCGGCCATCGAGACCCTGGGCGACAAGGTCTCGGCGCGACAGCTGGCCGAGAAGGTCGGCGCCCCGCTGGCCCCGGGCACCAAGGAGCCGGTCTCCTCGGCCAAGGAGGTCGTGAAGTTCGCGGACAAACAGGGGCTGCCGATCGCCATCAAGGCCGCCTACGGCGGCGGCGGGCGCGGCATCAAGGTCGCCCGGAAGCGCGACGAGATCGTCGAGCTCTACGACTCCGCCGTCCGTGAGGCGGTCACCGCCTTCGGCCGCGGCGAGTGCTTCATCGAGAGGTTCCTCGACGCGCCCCGGCATGTGGAGACCCAGTGCCTGGCCGACGCCCACGGCGACGTCGTCGTCGTCTCGACCCGCGACTGCTCGCTGCAGCGGCGCAACCAGAAGCTCGTCGAGGAGGCCCCCGCGCCGTTCCTGACGCGCGCGCAGACCCGTCAGCTCTACCGGGCGTCGAAGGCGCTGCTGAAGGAGGCCGGCTACGTCGGCGCCGGCACCTGCGAGTTCCTCGTCGGCCAGGACGGCACCATCAGCTTCCTGGAGGTCAACACCCGGCTGCAGGTCGAGCACCCGGTCTCCGAGGAGGTCACCGGCCTGGATCTGGTCCGCGAGCAGTTCCGCATCGCCCGCGGCGAGCGGCTGGGCTACGACGACCCGGAGATCCGCGGGCACTCCTTCGAGTTCCGCATCAACGGCGAGGACGCCGGGCGCGGCTTCATGCCGGCGCCGGGCAAGCTCGAGCACTTCGGACTGCCCACCGGTCCGGGTGTGCGTGTGGACTCCGGCGTGCGCTCCGGCGAGTCGATCTCCGGGGCCTTCGACTCGATGATCGCCAAGCTGATCGTCACCGGCGCGAGCCGCGAGCAGGCGCTGCAGCGCTCGAAGCGCGCGCTGGCCGAGATGCAGGTCGAGGGCATGCCCTCGGTGCTGCCCTTCCACCGCGTCGTCGTCGAGGACCCGGCCTTCGCGCCGGAGCTGCATGCCGCGCCCGGGGCGAAGAAGAAGCCCGAGTCCTTCGCAGTGCACACCCGCTGGATCGAGACCGAGTTCGACAACACCATCGCCCCGCACCACGCTCCAGCCGCCCAGGCCGCCCCGGAGCCGGAGCGGCAGTCGGTGGTCATGGAGGTCAACGGCAAGCGCGTCGACGTCTCGCTGCCGGCCTCGCTGGCGGCCGGCAAACTGGCCGCCGCCCCGACGAGGAAGCGCCGGCGGCGGTCCCGCCGCTCCTCGGCCGCCGCACCCTCGGGCGACTCGCTGACCTCGCCGATGCAGGGCACCGTGGTCAAGGTCCAGGCGAAGGACGGCGCGACAGTCTCGGAGGGCGACCAGATCCTGGTGCTCGAGGCGATGAAGATGGAGCAGCCGCTGACCGCTCACAAATCCGGCACGTTGAAGGGGTTGTCCGTCGAGCCGGGCGCGACGCTCTCGGCCGGCGAGATCGTGGCCACCATCGAGGGGTGACCGGGACCGGCCGTCGCCGTCGCCCTTCTTCCTCCCCTCCCCTCCCGGAATGACTCCGTGGAAACTGTGGGAAAGCGCGCGCTTTCCCACCGTTGCCACGGAGTCATCGCGCCTCAGGAGCTCGCGCGCGGACGGGCCGGGCATTCCGCCCGCAGGCCCGGCGCACTAGAGTGGGCCCAGGAGGGACGATCATGACTCGGAGCGCCCGCCGGCGGGAGCCGGAGCTGCTGATGGACGTCGTCACCTCGCTGGACGGCTATGCCTCCGCCGAGGGATGGCCCGGCTGGTGGGGCCGCGAGGGCCCGGAGTATCTGCGCTGGCTGGACCACCAGCCGGAGAACTCCCACCGCCTGCTGATGGGGACGACCACCTATGAGGTGATGTCGGAGATGTCCCGGGCGGTCCACGACGGGAAGGCCGAGGTCTCCGAGGAGGAGGCCGAGACGCTGATCGCCCTCGACGACGCCGACAAGGTCGTCTGCTCCTCCTCGCTCGAGCAGCCGCTGACCTGGCCGCACACCGAGCTGGTCCGCGGCGACGCCGCCGAGGCGGTGCGCCGGATGAAGGCCGAGGGTCAGTCGCTGCGCACGCTGGGCAGCCTGAGCCTCTGCCGCTCGCTGATGGCCGCCGGCGTCGTCGACCGGCTGCGGCTGGTCATCTTCCCGGTGATCACCGGCGCCTCCGGCCGCGAGCGGGTCTTCGAGGGCTTCGGCGACGTCGCGCTGACGATGCTCTCCAGCCGCCTCTTCGACGGTCGGCTGCAGATGGTGGAGTACGCCCCGACGCCGCTGGCCTCCTGAGCCGCACTCCGCTCCCCCCGGTGGTGAGTCCGTGGAAGGTGTGGGAAAGCGCGCTCTTTCCCACACCTTCCACGGACTCATCGTGCGGCGGGCGGGCCCGCCGGCGCACGGTCTCAGCATGCGGAACCTGATGGCCGGCCCGCCCCGCACGGGCGGAACCGGCTCTACAGTGACGACGTCATCCTGTCATCGCTGACCTGATCGAGGAGTCCTGTCCATGTCCAGCAGTCCGTCGCAGGGGTCGACGAGCGTCTCGGCGGGCGCCGCCGAGGCCGCCCACGCCGAGATCCCCCGGCACCGCATCATCCTGGCGTCGCTCATCGGCACCACGATCGAGTTCTACGACTTCTACATCTACGCCACCGCGGCGGTCTCGATCTTCCCGCTGCTGTTCTTCCACGGCGACACCGACGCGATGAACCTGCTGCTGTCCATGGCGACCTTCGGCGTCGCCTTCCTCGCGCGGCCGCTGGGCTCGGTGATCTTCGGCCACTTCGGCGACATCGTCGGCCGCAAGGCCACCCTGGTCGGAGCGCTGCTGATCATGGGGCTGGCCACCTTCTTCATCGGCATGCTGCCGACCTACCACCAGATCGGGATCTGGGCGCCGACGATGCTGACCATCCTGCGGTTCTGCCAGGGACTGGGCCTCGGCGGCGAATGGTCCGGCGCGGCCCTGCTGGCCAGCGAGACCGCCAAGCCCGGCAGACGCGCCTCGGCGGCGATGTGGCCGCAGCTCGGCGCGCCGTTCGGCTTCATCCTGGCCAACGGTCTCTTCCTGGTGCTCACCACGCTCTTCGCCTACGACTCCACCTCGCCGTCGCTCGACGACCCGTTCGTCGTCTGGGGCTGGCGGGTGCCGTTCCTCCTGTCGATCGTGATGATCGGCATCGGCCTCTACGTCCGTCTGCGCATCGAGGAGACGCCGGTCTTCGCCCGTGCGATGCAGAACGACGAGCGAGTGAAGGCGCCCATCCGCGAGGTCTTCGCCAAAGACTGGCGGCGCATCGTCATGGGCACCTTCATCATGCTGGCCACCTACGGCCTCTTCTACCTGATGACCACCTGGATCCTGTCCTATGCCATCGGTTCGGCGGAGACCGGCGGGCTGCAGTACGACTACCACTCGTTCCTGATCCTGCAGCTGATCTCGATCCTGTTCTTCGCCGCCTTCATCCCGGTCTCCGGTGCGCTGGCCGACAAGGTCGGCCGTCGGCCGATGCTGCTGGTGGTCACCGCCGCGATCATCGTCTTCGGCTTCACCTTCGGCATCTGGCTGGCGCCGGCATCGATGGGCACCGGCGAAGGCATGAACGTCGGCCTCATGCTGGTCTTCCTCTGCGTCGGCATGGCCCTGATGGGCCTGACCTTCGGGCCGATGTCGGCGGTGCTGCCGGAGCTCTTCCCGACCAACACCCGCTACACCGGCTCGGGCGTCGCCTACAACGCCGCCTCCATCCTGGGCGCGGCCCTGACCCCCTTCGCCGCCTCCTGGCTGGTGCAGGTCCAGGGCGTCGACGCCGTCGGCTACTACCTCGCCCTGCTCGGCGCGCTGACCTTCGTCGCCCTCTGGCTGGCTCCGGAGACCAGGACCCGCTCGTTGTACACCGCCGCGGCGGAGTGAGCCGAGACGACGACGGCGACGGTCCGGCATGCGCGCCGGGGCCGTCGCCGTCGTCGTTCGGTCCACGATGAGTCCGTGGAAACTGTGGGAAAGCGCACTCTTTCCCACAGTTTCCACGGAGTCATCGTCTCCGGATGCCGGCCGGCCCGCCGCTCAGTAGTACACCGCCAGCGGCCCGTGCGGACCCTCGATGACCTGCACCTCGGTGTGGAAGACGCGGGTGAGCACCTCGTCGGTCATGATCTCGCGCGGGGCGCCGTGCTCGACGACGTGCCCGTCCTGCATCGCCAGGATCCGGTCGGCGTAGTGGGCGGCGAAGTTCACGTCGTGCAGCACCACGACCACAGTGCGGCCGAGCTCGTCGGCGGCCCGGCGCAGCTGGCGCATCATCTGCACCGCGTGCTGCATGTCGAGGTTGTTCAGCGGCTCGTCGAGCAGCACGTATTCGGTGTCCTGGGCCAGCACCATCGCCACATAGGCCCGCTGCCGCTGGCCGCCGGAGAGCTGGTCCAGGTACCGGTCCTGCAGGTCGGCCAGGTCGAGGAAGTCGATCGCGGCGTCGATGTGCCGCTCGTCCTCGGCGGTCAGCCGCCCCCGGGAATGCGGAAAGCGGCCGAAGCCGACCAGCTGGCGGACGGTCAGCCGGGTGACGAAGTGGTTCTCCTGGCGCAGGATCGACAGCACCGTCGCCAGCGTCCGCGAGCGCGTCGTCGCGACGTCGTGGCCGCCGACCTCGATGGTGCCGTCGTCGGCGCCGAGCAGCCGGCCGATCATCGTCAGCACCGTCGACTTGCCCGCCCCGTTGGGGCCCACCAGAGCGGTGATGCCGCCGCGAGCGATCTCCACCGAGACCGGCCCGATGGACACCTCCGAGGAGTAGGTCTTGGTGACCGCGTCGAGGGTGATCACAGGCGCCCCTTTCTCATCAGCACGATCAGGAACACGCCGCCGCCGACCAGCTCGACGATGATCGTCACCGCCCCCTGGGCGTAGAAGACATGGCGCAGCAGGAAGTAGGCGACGGTCAGGATGGTGTAGGCGACCAGCCCCGCGGCCGGCAGCAGCAGCCGGTGCGAGGGCGTGTCGTACAGCTGATAGGTCAGCGTGGCGGCGAGGAATCCGAGGAAGGTCATCGGGCCGACCAGCGAGGTCGACATCGCCATCAGGATCGAGACCATCAGCAGGATCAGCATGACTTCGCGCCGGTGGTTCAGCCCCAGGCTGGTCGCCGCGTCCGAGCCGAGGGCGATGACGTCGAGCCGGCGGGCGCGCAGCCACAGCACCGCGGCGACCACCAGCACCGCCGGCAGCGCATAGGGCAGGTACGCCGACTCGGCGTTGGCGATGCTGCCGAACATCCGCGCGGTGAGCACGTCGAACTCCGAGGGCGTGAGCAGCCGCTGCATGAACGTCGACAGCGACCCCAGTCCCCCGCCGATGACCACCCCGACCAGCAGCATCAGATGCATGTTCGAGAACCGGCCGGAGAGCAGCCAGCCGTAGAGCGCCGAGGCGAAGGCCACCATGAGCGCGGCCTGCAGCAGGAACTGCGGCAGCCCGGAGACCATCGTGGCCCCGGCGATTCCGAAGAGGAAGACCGCCCCGGTCTGCACGGCGGTGTAGAGCGACTCGAAGCCCATGATCGACGGGGTGAGGATACGGTTGTGCGTCGCCGTCTGGAAGGCCACCGTCGCCGCGCCCTGGGCGACGGCGACCACCGCGACGGTCACCAGCGTCTCGACGCGCATCTGCGCGATGAGCCAGAACCCCTCGGTGCCGACCGGCATCGGGTTGTCCCAGGTCAATACCCCGACGGAGGCGGCGACGGCGAGCGCGGCCATCCCAGCCAGCAGCACCATCCGACG
>NZ_AFRW01000021.1 GCF_000220985.1 Nesterenkonia sp. F | reverse complement strand
AGCCGGCTCCTCCGCGGCCGGCTCAGGCTGCGGCTCCTGCTCGGCCGGCTTCTCCGCAGGCTTCGGCTCGGCCTTCTCCGCGGGCTCCTGGGCCTGCGGGGCGGGCTTCTCCTCAGCCGGAGCCGAGGCCGCGGCTCCGGATCCGACGAGTGCCAGCACCGAGCCGACTTCGACGGTCTCGTCCTCGCCGACCTTCAGCTCCTGGACCGTGCCGGCCACCGGGGAGGGCACCTCGGTGTCCACCTTGTCGGTGGAGACCTCCAGCAACGGCTGGTCGACGTCGACCTCGTCGCCGACCTCGACGAGCCACCGGGTGACGGTGCCCTCGGTGACCGACTCGCCCAGGGCCGGGAGGGTGACCTCCTCGCCGTCGCCGCCTCCGGAGGCCGGCGCCGCGGACTGCTCGGCCTGCTCCTCTCGAGCCGGCTCCGGCGTCGACTCCTGGGCCGGCTGCTCCGGCTCCGGGGCGGGCTCGGACTCGGCGGCGGATTCGGCGGCGGCCGCGTCGGAACCTTCGTCGGACCCGCCGGACGAGGCGCCGTCGCCGATGGTGATCAGCGGCGAGCCGACCTCGACGGTCTCGTCCTCGGCGACCAGCAGCTCCTCGACGGTGCCGGCGGCCGGGGAGGGGACCTCGGTGTCGACCTTGTCGGTGGAGACCTCGACGATGGGCTGGTCGACCTCGACCTGCTCACCGACCTCCACGAGCCAACGGGTCACAGTGCCCTCGGTGACCGATTCACCGAGGGCTGGAAGGTTCACGGTCTCAGACATGATGTCCGACTCCTACTCTCGCAATGCGTGTGCCGGCCGTGCCGACCGGGGCGAATTCTCTGGGTGTGCTGACTCTTCTGCCGGCCTGGCCGGCGAGGGCGCTCAGCCGTGCAGCGGGTGGCCGAACAGGGCCATGGCGGCCTCGCCCATGGCTTCGTTCTGGGTCGGGTGGGCATGGACCAGCGTGGCGACGTCCTCGGGGTAGGCCTCCCAGTTGACGATGAGCTGGGCCTCGCCGATCTGCTCGCCGATGCGGCTGCCGATGCCGTGGACGCCGACGATCGGCCCGCCCTTGACCCCGACCATCTTGATCAGGCCGGCGGTGCCCAGGATGGAGGACTTGCCGTTGCCGGCGAGGTTGTACTCGGTGACCTCGATCTGGTCCGCGCCGAACTCCTCCTCGGCCTTCGGCTGGGTGTAGCCGACCGACATGATCTCCGGCTCGGAGAAGGTGACCTTGGGGATGTTGATGTCCTCGACGACCATCGGGGAGTTCCCGGCGATCTCCTCGGCGACGAAGATGCCCTGCTGATAGCCGCGGTGCGCCAGCTGCAGGCCGGGCACGATGTCGCCGATCGCGTAGATGTTCCCCACGCCGGTGTGCAGCCGCTCGTCGGTGATGACGAATCCGCGGTCCAGCGTGATGCCCTGCTCCTCGAAGCCGAGGCCCTCGGTGACCGGGCCGCGGCCGACGGCGACCAGGCAGATCTCGGCCTCGAAGGTCTTGCCGTCCTCCAGGGTGACCTTCACACCGTCGGCCGTCTCGGTCACGTCGGTGAAGAAGGTGCCGGTGTTGAAGGAGATCCCGCGCTTCTTGAAGCTGCGCTCGAGCTGTTTGATGATCGCCGGGTCCTCGTTCGGGACCAGCGAGGGCAGGCCCTCGATGATCGTCACGTCGGTCCCGTAGGAGGTCCAGGCGGAGGCGAATTCGCTGCCGATGACGCCGCCGCCGAGCACGATGGCCGACTGCGGCACCCGGTCCAGCTCCAGGGCCTCGGTGGAGGTGATGATCCTGTCGCTGAGCGGCAGGCCCATCGTCTTCGACGTCGACCCGGTCGCCAGCACGATGTGCTGAGCCGAGTAGCGGGTGCCGGCGACCTCGACCTCTGTGGGGGAGACCAGCCGGCCCTCGCCCTCGACGACGGTGACCTTGCGCATCTTCAGCAGACCCGTCAGGCCCTTGTGCTTGCCGGCGACGATGCCGTCCTTGTACTCCCGCACCTTGGCCATGTCGATGCCCTCGAAGGACGTCTTGACGCCGTATTTCTCGGATTCCCGCGCCTCGTCGGCGAGCTCCGCGGCGTGCAGGTAGGCCTTGGTGGGGATGCAGCCGGTGTGCAGGCAGGTGCCGCCGAGCTTGGACTTCTCGACCAGCCCGACGCTGAGGCCGTGCTGGACCGAGCGCAGCGCGGCAGCATAGCCGGCGCTGCCTCCCCCGAGGACGAGTACGTCGAATTCCTGTGCCTGAGGCTGGTCGGCCACGGTCGTTGCTCCCTTGGGTCGCGTGATGATGTCTGCAGTTGTGGCGTCGGGCCGTGCGACCCGTGCATGCGGACCGCACGGGCCCCGTCGTGCGCTGTCGTCAGCCTATCGCTGATGCGTCTGCGGCTTCCACCGGACCCGGCGGGCGTCGGGACGGGGTCGCCGGGTCCGGAAGGTGCCGGTCACCGCCGGTCGGTGCTGCGCGGCGAGGCCCGGCACCGACCGACGGCGAGGCCCGGGCTCAGCGTCCCAGGTTCTCCAGGTAGTTGATCAGCGTCCGGGCCATGACGCCGGTGCCGCCGGCGGGGGTGTAGCCGTAGGCGGACTTCTCGTTGAAGGCCGGCCCGGCGATGTCGATGTGGGCCCAGGGGATGCGCTTCGCCTCCGGATCCAGGGCGTCCTCGTCGGCGTCGGCGCGGTCGCCGACGAACTCGCGGAGGAACGCCGCGGCGCCGAGCATGCCGCCGTTGCGGTCGCCGAGGTTGGTCAGGTCCGCGATCTCGGAGTCGAACCCGGAGCGGGCCTCCTCGGGGATGGGCATCGGCCACAGCTGCTCGCCGCTGGCCTCGGCGGAGGAGACGAGCTGCCCGCGGAGGCTCTCCTCGCCCATCACGCCCGAGGTGCGCACGCCGAGGGCATCATCTGCGCACCGGTCAGCGTGGCGATGTCGATGAGCGCGTCGGGCTGCTCGGCGGAGGCCGCGTCGAGACCGTCGGCCATGACCAGTCGACCCTCGGCGTCGGTGTTCAGCACCTCGACGGTCTTGCCGCCGTGGATGGTGATGACGTCCTCGGGGCGCTGGGCGCTGCCGGAGGGCATGTTCTCGGCCAGGCACAGCCAGCCGGTGACCTTGACCGGCAGGTCGAGGTCGGCCGCGGCGCGGATGACGGCGGCGACGGTGGCCGCACCGCCCATGTCCAGCTTCATCGTGGTCATCGCGCTGCCGGGCTTCAGCGAGAGCCCGCCGGAGTCGAAGGTGATGCCCTTGCCGACCAGCGCCACGTGGGCGACCGGCTTGGACGGGGCGTGCTCCATGCGGACCATGCGCGGGCCGCGGACCGAGCCGGCGCCGACGCCGAGCAGGCCGCCGAAGCCCTCCTCGGCGAGGCCGTCCTCGTCCCAGACGGTGAGCTTGAGCTTCGAGCTCTTCCGCGTGCCCTCGGCGGCCGGGGCCTTGGTGCGCGCCGAGAGGTCGCCGGCGATCTCGGCGAAGCTCTCCGGGTAGAGGTGGCTCGGCGGAGTGTTGACCAGGTCGCGGGTGGCGCGGACGGCCGCACCCACGACGGCGGCGCGGTCCAGCACGCCGGCGACGTGACGCTCCTTCAGGTCGGTGAGGATGCGCACGTCGGCCACCGCAGTCTTCGACCGGGCCTCCTCGTCGCCGCGGAAGTGGGTGAAGGTGTAGGCGCCCAGCGCCGCACCTTCGGCCACGGCGCCGACCTCCTCGACGGTCGCGGCCGGCAGGGCCAGGGCGACCGAGTCCAGCGAGCTCAGCTGGCGCACTGCGGCGCCGGCGGCGCGGCGCAGGGCCTCCAGGCTCACCCCGCCGGTCGGCTCGCCGGTGAGCCGACCGACGCCGACGAGCACCAGCGTCTCGCTGCGGAAGCCGTCGACTCCGGGCAGGCGGAGCAGCTGGTCGGCCGCCCCGGTGGCGCCGAGGGCCGAGAGCGAGTCGGCCACGCTCTGCGCGGCCGCGTCGGCGAGCGGGTTCGGCAGCAGGATCGGTCCCTGCGGGCCCTGGGCGACGCCGAGCACCAGCGCATCGGCGTCGGCCTTCTCGACCGAGGAGGTGACTGCTGACAGTGTGGGGTGGAAGTCGTCGATCACGTGAATCCCGTCTGGTCCCCTGTGGGGGCCCTTGAGTCGTGTGTCATCTGCGTCCGCCGGGGCCGGCTCTGTGGTGCCGGCTGCGCCCGGCGGCCTCGTCGTCGATCCTATCGGAGACCATGGCGGACGCATCCCGTCGCCGGGCTCCGGAGGAGCGGAGCCCGCGGCCGCGGCGGCGGGAATTGCGGGGCTGACGCGACTGTTGCACCGTCTCGTCATCCGTCCGTGGAGAAGGAGAACGCGAAGTGACCGATCCGCTGGATCTGCTGCACGTGCACGCTTCCGACCGCTCCGCCGGCTCGGACGCCGGGACCGCCGCGGCCGAGGCCGGACACGCGGTGGACGTCCTCGAGGGCGATCTCGTCCCCGGGGACGCCGTCGCCGACCGGGAGTCGCTGTCGATGCTCGTCACGTGGAGCGGCCACACCGACGCCGGCAGTCTGTCCGACCAGCTCTCGGGCACGCTGCTGAGCACCCTGCCGCATCGCCGGCTGGCGAGCTTCGCCGTCGACGAGCTCTACGACTACCGGTCGCGGCGGCCCCAGGTGACGTTCTCGCAGGGGCGGTTCTCCGACTACGAGGGCCCGGAGCTGAGCCTCTACGAGGTCCGCGACTCGCTGGGCCGACCCTTCCTGATGCTCACCGGCGACGAGCCCGACTTCCGCTGGGAACAGGTCTCGGAGACCGTCCTGGAGCTGGTGGACCGGCTCGACGTGCGCCTGGTGGTGCTCGTCGACGCCCTGGGACTGCCGGTGCCGCACACCCGGGCGCTGGGCGTGACCGCCCACGGCACGCGGGACGACCTGATCAGCGGCATCTCCACGTGGAGCCCCAACGCCCAGATCGAGGCCGGTCTGAGTCAAGTGCTGGAGATGCGACTGGCCGAACGCGGACGCGAGGTCGTCGGCTACACGCTGCACGTGCCTCATTACCTGGCCGGCGGCCGGTATCCGCAGGTGGCTGTGGCCGGGCTGGAGTACGCCGGAGCGGCCATGGAGCTGATGCTGCCCACCGACGATCTCCGCGAGTCGGCCCGGATGGTCGAGCAGGACATCAGCCGCCAGGTCGAACAGAACAGCGAGGTGCAGGGCATGGTCGATCGACTGGAGCGCAGCTTCGACGCCCAGGCCACCTCGACGCCGCGGTCGCTGCTGGTCAAGAGCGACGAGGAGGTGCCCGACGCCGAGGAGCTGGGTGAGGCCGTCGAGGCGTATCTGGCGACCCGGCCTGCTGACCCGGCGATCGACGAGGCGCGGCGTCGCGAGGCGGACGGCGAGCCCGACGGTCCCGCCCCCGAGACAGCACCGAAGCCAGCGCGGATGCCAGCACCGATGCCAGTCCCGACGATGCGGGCGACGAGACGAGTGTCGGCGGGGCCGGCGCGCTGCCGGTGCTCTTCGGCGACGAGGTCTTCGGGTACGAGGTCTTCGGCGATGAGGTCCTCGGCGACGAGCTCTTCGAGGCGATCGAGGAGGACGGAGCCGACGACACCGATGGCTCCGACGCCCCAGACGAGGGCGACGGCGACGATCGGATCGGAGGCGGAGGGTCGCCCGAAGGGGATGGGGATCCCTCGGATCGGGGCGACGAGGGTCGCTGAGCGTTGATCGGGGCACCGCCGGAGTCCTGCACAGGAGTCCGGCGAGGGCATCCGACACGCCGTGCTCTCCACATCCCGGAGTTCTCGACTGCTCGTCGGGGCGTCCACGACGCAGAGTCGTGGGCATGGATGGAGACACCGAGGCGCGCGGCGCCGCAGCAGACAGCACAGTACAGAACTCCCCCGTCGGGGCCGTCGGCCGCGAGGCCCCCGGTGAGGGGCGCGTCGAGGGGCCTGATGAGAAGCGTCCCGGGCAGCCCCGAGCAGAGGACGACGCGGCCGCCGATTTCAGAGGCCCGCCGGAGGAACGTCTCCGACTCTCTATCGGGGAACCGGGCGACGCCCTCGCGCTGGTCCAGCACACGCTGGGCTTCATGCCCGAAGACTCGCTGGTGATCATCGGCCTGACCCGCGGGACCACCGGCGCGCACCTTCGGGTGGATCTCGCCGCCGCGGCCGACGATCCCGGACGTCTCGCGCGCTGGGCGGCGGACTGCCTGGGCGGCGCGGAGACCGACCCCGGAGCTGACGGGTCGGTCGTGCTGTTCTTCGGCGACGAGGCGCCCGCTCCGCCGATGAACGGCGACGAGGCGCTCCGACCGCATGCCGCGCTCTGCGGAGCTCTGGAGGCGGAGATGTCCCGGCGGCGAATGCCGGTGGTGCAGACCTGGATCGTCGGCGGCGGAAGCATCCGCGACTACCACTGTCCGGACGCCGACTGCTGTCCGTATCCGGGCCAGGATGTCGAGACGGCTGCCCACAGCGTGCTGAACACGCATATGGTCTATCGCGGTCGGAGGGCGCTGCGGACCCCGACCGAGATCACCGAGGCCTTCCTGGACGATCGCAGGCCGATGCCGGCGGAGCGCGATGCCGTCGCCGCGCACGTCCCGGACCGCCCGCCGGGACCCGGCGGGCCGGACTCAGCAGAACATGCCCTCGCCGTCTGGGAGTGCTCCCTCGACGACGAGCTCGCCGGTCGGCTCGACGATCCCGAGGATCTGCACCGCTGGTACCTCGACCACGGAGAGGACCTGGCGGCCGCGGCGTCCGCGCTCGCCGACCGGCAGGTGCGGGACGCGCTGCTGGTGCAGGCCGCGGTCGGCGTCGCCCCCGCGCTGGCCGGCCTGCGGGTCAGCCGTTCGGCGGCTCCCGGGGAGACGCCCGGGGAGGCGCTGGAGAGGCTCGAGGGCCCCTCCGGCCCGCCGCCCCAGCTGGTGTCGTTGGTCGGCGAGTTCGAGGCGGCGTTCCTGGGTGCCACAGGGCGTCGGCCGGACTGGGCTCGGATCGATGCGCTCGAGACGCTGCTGAGCCGGCTTCACCACGCCGTCGACGACGACGTGCGCGCCGAAGTCCTGGCCATGGTCGGGTGGATCGAATGGGCCAGGGGGAGGGGATCGGTCGCTGGGGCGTACCTGGACCGTTGTCGAGAGCTGGAGCCCGCACACGGCCTGGCGGACCTGCTGGAACGGGCGATGGCCCTCGGCGGCATCTGCCCCTGGGCCCGGGTCCGGGAGCACAGCTGGTCCTACGGCCGGGGAGACAGCGCAGGATGACGGTGCTGGCGGCGTGCGGGGAGGATGCAGGAAGGATGGGGGCGGGAGGCGGATAGCGCGACGCCAGGCTCCGGGACGACCGGGCCGGGAACAGCAGCGCTTCGCGCGTCGTTGAACCCGGCACCGGCGGGCCGGAAGCTCGTCTCGGGCGGTCTCTGTGACTCGTGATGATCAGGGGAGGGTGACGATGCGAGGAAGATCGCCCCGAAGAATGTCGACGAACGGGAATGTCGAGCAGGTACCCTGTGTTGTGCTGTGCTGAGACCCTGCAAACCATCGTCGGGGCATGCGTGGCAGCGTGCCGGGACCCGCGGCGGCGGAGATCGTCGCTTCGGCCCGGAGACGGCTGCACGTACCGCGTGTCCACGACGATGGCCTTGACAGGGTCATAGGTGTGTTGACCACCAATCAGCCCATCGCCTTCACACGTCCTAGTCGGAAGGTCATCGTGCCCACTACTGCGTCCCAGACCACTGAAGAGAACGCAGCCGCGGCCGAGGAGGAGAACGCCTCGGCCGCCGCCACGAGCTCGAGCACCCGCTCGAAGAGCTCGGCTGCGAAGAAGAGTTCGACGAAGTCGCGGTCCGCCGCGTCGAAGTCCACCACCAAGAAGTCGACCGCCGAGTCCGACGGGTCCGCCGCCGGAGACTCGTCCTCCGAGGAGGGTGCCGCCGCCGACCCGGTCGACGAGATCCTCGCCGAGGTCGACGGTGCGGACAAGACCGCCGCGCCGACGGCGGCCCTGGAGGAGGCCGTCGCCAAGGCCCTCGAGGACGGCGACGAGGAGGAGGTCGCCAAGAAGGTGGCCGCGGCGGCCGGCGACGAGTCCAACGCCGAGGCCATCGTCGAGAACGTCAAGAAGGCCGCCAAGGGCGAGGAGACCGAGGAGGAGGAGACCAAGGGCCGCGGCTTCGTCATCTCCAACGCGGACGACGACGACGCTCCGGCGGTCCAGGTCGTCTCCGCCGGCGCCACGGCCGACCCGGTCAAGGACTACCTGAAGCAGATCGGCAAGGTCTCGCTGCTCAACGCCGAGCAGGAGGTCGACCTCGCTCTGCGCATCGAGGCCGGACTGTACGCCGAGCACAAGATGGCGGACGAGAAGATCACCGACCGTCGCCTGCGCCGCGACATGGAGCTGGTGATCGCCGACGGCCGGCGGGCCAAGAACCACCTGCTGGAGGCCAACCTCCGTCTGGTCGTCTCGCTGGCCAAGCGGTACACCGGACGGGGCATGCTCTTCCTGGACCTCATCCAGGAGGGCAATCTCGGCCTCATCCGCGCGGTGGAGAAGTTCGACTACACCAAGGGCTTCAAGTTCTCGACCTACGCCACCTGGTGGATCCGTCAGGCGATCACGCGTGCCATGGCCGACCAGGCGCGCACGATCCGCATCCCGGTCCACATGGTCGAGGTCATCAACAAGCTGGCCCGCGTGCAGCGCCAGATGCTGCAGGACCTGGGCCGCGAGCCGGATCCGGAGGAGCTGGCCAAGGAGCTGGACATGACGCCCGAGAAGGTCGTCGAAGTCCAGAAGTACGGCCGGGAGCCGATCTCGTTGCACACTCCGCTGGGCGAGGACGGCGACTCCGAGTTCGGAGACCTGATCGAGGACTCCGAGGCCGTCGTGCCCTCCGACGCCGTGAGCTTCACGCTGCTCCAGGAGCAGCTGCACTCCGTGCTGGACACGCTGGCCGAGCGCGAGGCCGGCGTCGTCGCGATGCGCTTCGGGCTCACCGACGGCCAGCCGAAGACTTTAGACGAGATCGGCAAGGTCTACGGCGTGACCCGCGAGCGCATCCGTCAGATCGAGTCCAAGACCATGTCGAAGCTGCGGCACCCCAGCCGTTCGCAGGTGCTGCGCGACTACCTGGACTGATCTCGACGGCCTGACCCGCTCGCGGCCCGGACGGCGCCGATCCTGACCATGCTCGGGAACGGCATCGCCTCCGGCGCCGCAGTCCGTGGGTGGGCGGCGGCTCGTCGCCCACCCGGCTTAGCAGGCCCGATCCCTCACCGTGGCAGTGGACGGGAGCCCGGAGGCAGGCGTCCTCCGGCACCCGTCCGTCCGGTGGGGGCGATGAGCAGAGCTCCCGATCGGGGAGCTCGCCCAACGACAGAGACGACACAGAAGAAGGGGCATGGCCCGGAATCGCTTCCGGACCATGCCCCTTCTGTCATCCGTGCGGCCGTCGAGTCGGCCCACGGTCAGGACGAGTCCTGGTCGATCAGCCGGCCTCGGCCAGCCGCCCTGACTCGTCCACCCATTCGGAGGTCTTCGGACGCAGGGTCTCTTCCACCTGGCGCGCATGGTGGTTGCAGAAGAGCAGCGCACCGGTGCCGGAGGAGAGGACCGCGCGGACGTATGCCTGCGCACCACAACGGTCGCAGCGATCCAGGGCGGTCAGGGTGTTGGTCGTAGCCTCGAGGGTCCCAGTCGTGCCGGTCATGCTCTTCGCCTCCTCACGTGACGTGGTAACTACCCATACAACCACGATCCCGGCCCATTCATTCGCTCCACGCCCGCCGGAACCCCGGTCTTTCGCTGTCCGCGTACCGCGACCAGGGCGATGCGTCACGATCCGGCCTCGATCCGGGAGTCGACGGCGCTTCGCCGCCGCAGCGATTCGCCGGGCGGATAGTGTGGTGACCAGTGCGGTCGCGGACGGCCCCGGCGGATCGGCCGCCTGTGCGAGCCCCGCGACCCTCGACGACGACCCCCGCAGGAGGAGATCCGTGGCCCAGCGCTCCGAGTACGACGCCAGGCACCTCTCGGTGCTCGAGGGACTCGAGGCCGTGCGCAAGCGGCCCGGCATGTACATCGGCTCCACCGACTCGCGCGGCCTGATGCACTGCCTCTGGGAGATCATCGACAACTCCGTCGACGAGGCGCTGGCCGGCCACGCCTCGACGATCTCGGTGGTGCTGCATCCGGACGATTCGGTGGAGGTCTCCGACGACGGTCGCGGCATCCCGGTCGACGTCGAGCCGCGCACCGGCCTCTCCGGGCTGGAGGTCATCTTCACCAAGCTGCACGCCGGCGGAAAATTCGGCGGCGGCTCCTACAACGCCGTCGGCGGCCTGCACGGGGTCGGCGCCTCGGTGGTCAATGCGCTGTCCGCGCGACTGGACGCGCGGGTGACGCGCGGCGGCAAGGTCCACCAGATGTCCTTCCGCCGGGGCGAGCCGGGCACGTTCGCCGGCAGCCGACCGTCCCCCGACGCCGAGTTCAGCCCCGCCGAGCAGGGCTCGCCCGTCGAGGTCGTCGGCAAGGCCCGACGCGGGGTCACCGGCACCTCGATCCGGTACTGGGCGGATCGGCACATCTTCACCCCCGACGCCCGCTTCGACGACGAGGAGCTGACCAACCGCGCGCGGCAGACGGCCTTCCTGGTGCCGGGCCTGCGCATCACCGTGCGCGACGAGCGCGGCGAGGAGCCGGTCGAGGAGGTCTTCCAGTACGACGGCGGCATCGGTGAGTTCGCCGACTTCCTCGCCGGCGACGCCCCGGTCACCGACATCTGGCGTTTCCAGGGCCACGGAGGCTTCACCGAGCGGGTGCCGGTGATCGGCGACGACGGGCAGAGCCACATGCAGGACGTCCAGCGGGACTGCGAGGTCGACATCGCGCTGCGCTGGGGGACCGGCTATGACTCGACGGTGCGCAGCTTCGTCAACATCATCGCCACCCCGAAGGGCGGCACGCATATGTCGGGCTTCGAGCAGGCCCTGTTGAAGACCTTCCGCAAGGTCGTCGCCGACAACGCGCGGAAGTTGAAGGCCGGCAACGACAAGCTGGAGAAGGACGACGTGCTCGCCGGACTGACCGCAGTGGTCACCGTGCGGATCGCCGAGCCGCAGTTCGAGGGCCAGACCAAGGAGATCCTCGGCACCCCGGCGGCGAAGCAGATCGTCTCCAAGGTCGTGGAGAAGGAGCTGAACCAGCGACTCACCGCCACCAGGCGGACCGAGAAGCAGCAGGCGAACGCCGTGCTGGAGAAGGTCGTCTCGGAGATGAAGTCGCGCATCTCCGCCCGCATGCACAAGGAGACCCAGCGGCGGAAGAACGCGCTGGAGAACTCCTCCATGCCGGCGAAGCTGGTCGAATGCCGTTCCAAGGACGTCGAGGCCTCCGAGCTGTTCATCGTCGAGGGGGACTCCGCGCTGGGCACTGCGAAGCTGGCCCGCTCCTCGGACTACCAGGCGCTGCTGCCCATTCGCGGCAAGATCCTCAACGTCCAGAAGGCTTCGGTCTCGGACATGCTCTCCAACGCCGAGTGCGCGGCCCTGCTGCAGGTCATCGGCGCCGGCTCGGGCCGCTCCTTCGACCTCGAGGCGGCGCGCTACGGCAAGGTCGTGCTGATGACCGACGCCGACGTCGACGGCGCCCACATCCGCACGCTGCTGCTGACGCTGTTCTTCCGCTACATGCGCCCGATGGTCGAGGAGGGGAGGGTCTTCGCCGCCGTGCCGCCGCTGCATCGCGTCGAGGTGATCCACCCCGGGCGCAAGGCCAACGAGGTGCACTACACCTACTCCGAGGCGGAGCTGACCACGATGCTCGCCGACCTCGAGGCGAAGGGGCTGCGGTACAAGGAGCCCATCCAGCGCTACAAGGGTCTGGGCGAGATGGATGCCGATCAGCTCTCCGAGACCACCATGGATCCGGCGCGCCGCTCGCTGCGCCGCATCCGGATCGAGGACGCCGAAGCCGCCGAGCGCGTCTTCGACCTGCTGATGGGGTCAGTGGTCGCTCCGCGCAAGGACTTCATCATCGAGGGGTCCAAGGCGCTCGACCTCGAGCGCCTCGACGTCTGAGACGCGCCGGCGTCCATCGGCGCCCCTGGGAAGATCGGTCTGCTCACATTCGGCCCCGTCATCTCGCCCGACCGCCGTCGGTCCGTCGCAGTGTCCGCAGCAGGGGCGCGGGCGAACGGCACCGCAGTGCCGAAGTTCTACAACGTGTCGAAACAGACGGCCGTCGAGACCCTGATCACCGCCGGCGAGTCGCCGAAGACCGCTAGACTGGACGGGCACCTGATCGAGCCCTGACCCATTGTGAGCGTCTGACGTGACCCAGAAGACTTCAGCACCCGTGAGCAGTGCGCCCGACGGCGCGGATGCGGCGCGCCCCGACGGCGGCGCGCCCTCGCCGTGGCGGCGCAAGGCCGCGGCGTACTGGGCGCTGACCAAGCCGCGGGTGATCGAGCTGCTGCTGGTCACCACGCTGCCGACGATGATCTTCGCCGAGCGCGGCCTCCCGAGCCTCACCCTGGTGCTGGCCACCATGGTCGGCGGAGCCTTCGCCGCCGGGTCGTCGGGGGCGTTCAACTGCTACATCGATCGGGACATGGACCGGCTGATGAATCGGACGAAGAAGCGTCCGCTGGTCACCGGCGAGCTCACCCCGCGCGAGGCCTGCGTCTTCGCCTCGGTGCTGGGGGCGCTGGCCATCGGCGTCCTCTGGGTCGGCGCGAATCTGCTGGCCGCGGCGCTCGGAGCCGCGGCGATGTTCTTCTACGTGGTCATCTACACGATGATCCTCAAACGACGCACCGAGCAGAACATCATCTGGGGCGGCATCGCCGGCTGCTTCCCGGTGCTCATCGCCTGGGCGGCGGTCCGCGAGACGGTCGAGTGGCCGGCCCTGGTGCTCTTCCTGATCATCTTCCTCTGGACCCCGCCGCACTACTGGCCGCTGTCGATGAAGTACCGCACCGACTACCAGACCGCCGACGTGCCGATGCTCGGCGCCGTCGCCACGGCGCGGACCGTCTCGGTGCAGGTGGTGCTCTACGCCTGGGCCACAGTGGTCTGCTCGCTGCTGCTCATCCCGATGGGCTGGGCGGGCATCACCTACACCGCCTTCGCGGCCGTCTCGGGCGGCTGGTTCATCCTCGAGTCGCATAGGCTGCATCGCCAGGCGCAGGACGAGTCGCTGACCGACAAGAAGGCCATGAAGGTCTTCCACCTGTCGATCATGTACCTGACGCTGCTCTTCGTCGGCCTGGCGCTGGATCCCTTCATCGGCTCGCCGCTGATGGGCTAATCTGGCCTCCCCGGCGCCGCGACGCCTCGCTCGCGTCAGTCGCCGCGATGCGCCCGGGGAGGAGGGGAGGGACCATGGCCCTGCGCTGGTACTCCACCGTCGTGGACGCCGCGGACCACCACGGCCTCGCCCGCTGGTGGGCTGAGTCGCTGGAGTGGGATGTCGCCGTCGACACCGACGCCGAGGCGATCGTCGTCCCGCCGTGGGCGTCGCAGTTCACCGAGATCCTGGACTTCCACCATGTGCCGCCAGGACTGGTCTTCGTCCCGGCCGATCAGTCGAAGACGCACAAGAACCGGCTGCACCTCGATCTGGCTCCGTCCACCGACGACGACCGCGACGGCGAGATCGCCCGCCTGGTCGAGCGCGGCGCGCGGGTCATCGACGTCGGTCAGCCCGCGGATGCGTCGTGGACGATCCTCGCCGATCCCGAGGGCAACGAGTTCTGCGTGCTCTCCAGCCGCTCCCGCTGACGGCCCCGGACAGTTCAGTGCCCCGCGTCGCCGGACGCGGGGCACTGAACTGTCCGGGGCGTCGAGCCGTCAGCGTTCGTCGCCGAAGTCGATGACCACGCGCCCGTCGATCGCGCCGCGGCGCATCTCGTCGAAGACGGTGTTGATCTCCGTCAGCGAGCGGGTGGAGATCGTCGGACGGATCTGGCCGCGGGAGTAGATCTCCAGCGCCTCGACCATGTCCTGCCGGGTGCCGACGATCGAGCCGCGGATCGTCAGACCCTTGAGCACGATGTCGAAGATCGGGGCCGGGAAGTCCCCGGGCGGCAGCCCGTTGAAGACGATGGTCCCGCCGCGGCGGGTCATGGCGATGGCCTGGCCGAAGGCCGCCGGGTGGACGGCGGTGACCAGCACGCCGTGCGAGCCGCCGACCTGACGCTGGATCTCCTCGGCCGGGTCGTCGGCCGAGGCGTCGACGGTGATCTCGGCGCCGTGCTCGGCGGCCAGGCGCAGCTTGTCCGCGGCGATGTCCACGGCGATCACCCGCATGCCCATCGCCACGGCGTACTGCACGGCCAGATGCCCGAGGCCGCCGATGCCCGAGATCACCACCCACTGGCCGGGCCGCACGCCGGTGCGCTTGAGCCCCTTGTAGACGGTCACTCCGGCGCAGAGCACCGGGGCGACCTCGTAGGGATCCGTGCCCTCCGGGATGGCGGCGGCGAAGCGGGCGTCGACGATCATGTATTCGCCGAAGGACCCGTCGACGGTGTAGCCGCCGTTGACCTGCTCCTCACAGAGCGTCTCCCAGCCGCTGCGGCAGTGTTCGCAGGAGCCGCAGGCGCTCCACAGCCAGGCATTGCCGACCATCTGGCCGACGGCGACGTCCGTGACGCCCTCACCGATCTTCTCCACGACACCTACGCCTTCGTGGCCGGGCACGAAGGGCGGAGTCGGCCGCACGGGCCAGTCACCCTCGGCGGCGTGGAGGTCGGTGTGGCAGACCCCCGAGGCGACCAGCCGCACCAGCGCCTGGCCGGGGCCCGGCTCAGGAAGGGCGTAATCACGCACGGCGAGTTCAGCGCCGAACTCGTCGACGACAGCTGCTGTCATGGTGCTCATCGATGCTCCTCAGTTCGTCGTCCTGCATGGCATGTATGACGCTACGCACATCGGAGTTGCACCTGTGTTGCAGCGGCGGCGACCGTCGGGGCGGTCCGGGAAAGCCCGGTGGGCACCGGGCCCTGACGCCGTCGCCCGACGTCGTCAGGGCCGGGTCTACTCGGCCCGGGCGACCAGCAGGGCCCGCTCCGGAGCATCGGACGGGAGCGTGCGCAGCGCCTCGACGATCGCCGCATCGTCGTGCTCGGCCTCGGGCAGCTGCAGATAGCGCCAGATCTCCGCCGGCGAACCGTCCTGCAGGACGGCTTCGCGCAGCTCGGCGGCGACGGTGCGACGCAGACGCACGATGCCCGGGGCGTCGGAGCCCGGCAGCAGCTCGCCGGCGTAGAGATCCAGGGCCCTCGAACGATCTCCGGCGGCCAGCGCCCGGGAGACCTCGACGGCGTCGAGCGTGATCGCCCCGGACAGCCGGTAGGGCCGGGAGAGCAGGTCGAGCCCGTGGGCGGTCGAGGAGTCGGCCAGCATGCGCCGCAGTCGCACGAGCTCGGCGCGCAGCGCGACCTCGTGGCCGGGTTCGCCGAAGAGCTCCTCGGCCAGCGTCGCCGCGCTCGGGCCGGCGGCTCCCTGGGGATGGCGGTGCTCGTCGTGCCAGGTCAGCAGCACCAGCAGCTCGGCATGCCGCAGACTCAGCCGCGTGGTGCAGGACCCGATGCCCAGAGCGGCCGCGTCCCGGCCCAGAGCGTCCAATCGGGGCGCGCGGCCGCGAGCGGGCAGTGTGCGCAGCTCGGCCTCGGCGGCGGCGATGGCCGCGCGGATCAGCGGCAGAGAATGGGTGGCCACCGCCTCTCGGCCGCCGGTGATGTCGACGACGCCGAGCATCACGCCGGTGTGCGGGCAGTGGACGGGCAACGCCGAGCAGGAGAACTGGTGGGCGGCGACGGCGAAATGCTGGGCCTGGTCGACCTGGACGCCGCGGCCGGTGGCCAGAGCCGTGCCCGGGGCCGAGGTGCCGATGCTTCGCTCGGACCAGTCGGCCCCCGGCTGGAAAGCGCTGGTCTCGGCGCGGCGCAGGGTCCGTCGTGCGCCGTCGACCCAGAGCAGATGGCCGTCGACGTCGCCGACTGCAGTGATCAGGCCGGCTTCGGCGGCGGGCTGGACGAGCAGCTGGTCGAGCAGCGGCAGCACCGGCGCCAGCGGGTGGGCCGCGCGGTGCGCGTGGAGCGCGCTGCCCTCCAGGTCCACCAGCGGCAGGGCGCGGCCGGGATCCTCGAGGTAGCCGGCTGATCGGCGCCATGACTCGCGGACCAGCGGCGGGAGCGTGGACCAGGTCTGCGGCTCGTCCGGAGTGGCCTGGTGCTCCATGGACCCTCCTGAGGCGCGACGGCAGGTGTGATCACAGCCACACGCTGATGGTCAGGTTTAGCATAGACCAGTCGTGAGCGGCGGCGACACCCCTGGGGTCGAGGATCCGAGCGAGTCGGGCGCCCGGTGCGCGCCGCGGTCGACGGTCGTGCAACGCCGGTGCAACGCCCGCGTCGCTAGGGTGGCGCTGTACGTGATCCGCATCACTCCTTCGGCCGTCTTCGGGCGTCGTCGGCGGTGGTGCGGGACGTCGAAGCACGGATCCCACCGCAGAGGAGACCATCATGAGTGTCTACGCACGGCCCGGCACGCCCGGCAGCCTGATCAGCCTGCAGAGCCGCTACGACAACTGGATCGGCGGGGAATGGTCGCCGCCCGCCGAGGGACGCTACTTCGAGAATCCGACTCCGGTGACCGGACAGGTCTATACCGAGGTCGCCCAGTCCACCGCCGCCGACGTCGACCGCGCGCTGGACGCCGCCCATGCCGCCGCGCCGGCCTGGGGCGCCGCCTCCGCCGCCGAGCGGGCGCTGGTGCTCAGCCGCATCGCCGACCGGCTCGAGGAGAACCTGGAGACCCTCGCCGTCGTCGAGACCTGGGACAACGGCAAGCCGGTGCGCGAATGCCTGGCCGCCGACCTGCCGCTGGCGGTGGACCACTTCCGCTACTTCGCCTCCGCGATCCGGGCGCAGGAGGGCGGCATCAGCGAGATCGACGGCGACACCGTCGCTTACCACTTCCACGAGCCGCTGGGCGTGGTCGGCCAGATCATCCCGTGGAACTTCCCGCTGCTGATGGCCACCTGGAAGCTGGCTCCGGCGCTGGCCGCCGGCAACGCAGTGGTGCTCAAGCCCGCCGAGCAGACGCCGATCTCGATCCTGGTCTTCGCCGAGCTGATCGCCGACCTGGTGCCCGCCGGAGTGCTCAACGTGGTCAACGGCTTCGGCTCCGAGGCCGGCGCGCCGCTGGCCTCCAGCCCGCGCATCCGCAAGATCGCCTTCACCGGCGAGACCACCACCGGCCGGCTGATCATGCAGTACGCCTCGCAGAACCTGATCCCGGTGACTCTGGAGCTGGGCGGCAAGAGCCCGAACATCTTCTTCTCCGACGTCGCCCGGGAGAAGGACTCCTACTACGAGAAGGCCCTCGAGGGCTTCACGATGTTCGCGCTGAACCAGGGCGAGGTCTGCACCTGCCCCTCGCGCGCGCTGATCGACGACTCGATCATCGACGACTTCCTCGACGACGCCGTCGAGCGCACGCGGCAGGTCATCCAGGGCGATCCGCTGGACACGGCGACGATGGTCGGTGCCCAGGCCAGCAACGACCAGCTGCAGAAGATCCTCTCCTACCTGGACATCGGCAAGCAGGAGGGCGCGGAGGTGGTCCTCGGCGGCGAGCAGGTCGACCTCGGCGGAGACCTCTCCGGCGGCTACTACGTGCAGCCGACGATCTTCCGCGGCAGCAACTCGATGCGCATCTTCCAGGAGGAGATCTTCGGTCCCGTGGTCTCGGTGACCGGCTTCTCCGGCTACGACGACGCGATGTCCATCGCCAACGACACCCTCTACGGACTGGGCGCCGGGGTCTGGTCCCGCGAGGCGAACACCGCCTATCGTGCCGGCAGGGCCATCCAGGCCGGTCGAGTGTGGACCAACTGCTACCACCAGTACCCGGCGCATGCGGCCTTCGGCGGATACAAGCAGTCCGGCATCGGTCGCGAGAACCACGCGATGATGCTGGACCACTACCAGCAGACGAAGAACTTGCTGGTCAGCTACTCCGAGGGCCCGGCCGGACTGTTCTGATCGGCGAATCCGGGCGGACGGACCTGATCGGCGGGCCATGCGGTCCGGGGCGAGGGCGTCCCGGACCGCACGGCCTCCGGCCGTCGACGGGGTCGCATGTCAGGTCGCATGTCAGGTCGCAGACCGGATCGAGGAGAGAAGGAGTGATCGCCATGTCCGTCGCCCGCGTGGACGTGACCGAGGGGGCCGCCGCACTGCTGCGCCGGCTGCGCGAGGAGCACGGCGCCGCCCTGATGTTCCATCAGTCCGGCGGCTGCTGCGACGGCTCCGCGCCGATGTGCTACACCCAGGGGACCTTCCTCACCGGCAGCGCCGACGTGCTGCTCGGCGAGCTCGACGCCGGCACGCCGGAGCCCATCCCGGTGTGGATCTCCAAGGCGCAGTTCGAGTACTGGTCGCACACCCGCATCACCATCGATGTGACCGAGGGCAGGGGATCGGGCTTCTCCATCGAGGGGCCCACCGGCCACCGGTTCATCATCCGCTCGCGGCTGTTCACCGACGAGGAGGCCGCCGAGCTTCAGCCGGTGCGCAGCGGCTGACCCACTGAGCGCAATCTGCCGGGGAGCGTGGCTGCGAGGCCGAGACGTTCTGCGGGTCGTCATAGGGGCGAGGCGTTCACCCGCCCCTGCTGGCCTCGTCCTCGCCGCGGCGGCTCGGGGACCCGACGACGGCGCAGCGCGGCCAGCTGGTCCTCGCGACGCAGATCCCAGGCGTCGAGCGCCTGGATGCTCACCGCCCGGGGGCCGGTGCGGCGGATCGTGCCCTCGACCAGCATCAGCTGGGCGGTGAACAGGATCTCGCCGGTGTTGCCCTGGGCCTCGTCGAAGAAGGCGACGTCGGCGCAGCCGGTGCCGTCGTCGAGGCTGATGAACACCACCCGCCTGCCGCTGGCCATCGGCGGGGTCTGGGTGGCGACCCGGATGCCGGCCACCCGCACTGTCGAGCCGCTTCGCAGGCTCAGCAGATCCTCGGCCCGGGTGACTCCGAGCTGCTCCAGCGTCTCGTGATGGATCTCCATGACGTGGCCGGTGACGTCGACGCTGGTCAGTCGCAGCTCGTCGGCGATCACCTCCTGACGCTCGGGAGCGGGATGCTCGGCGTCCAGCCCGGCGAGGTCAGTCTCGGCGAAGGGCAGCGGCAGCTGGCCGGCGGCCTGCCGGCCGGCCGAGCGCGCGGCCGCGGCCGGCCGGGGTGAACGGGTCTGCTCGGCGACGGCGGAGACCAGGTCCCCACGGCGCTCGGTCCCGCCGGGCATCAGCGCGTCCAGCGCGCCGACCTGGGCCAGGGCCCGCAGCGTGGGACGTCGCGGGCGGGCCCGCTGACGCAGATCGGCCAGCGAGGCGAAGGGCCGGGCGGCGACGATCCGGGCGATCTCGGCGGAGCTGATGCCTTTCAGACTGGTCAGCGCCATGCGGATGCCGTGCCTCCGCCGAGGCCCGGAGCCTCGACGGGCCGCGGCGCCGTCGTCGGTCCCGGAGGTGTCGTCGCCCTCCAGCTCCTCCAGCCGGTAGTGGTCGGTGGAGCGGTTCACGTCCATGCCCAGCAGCGGCACGCCGAGCCGGCGCGCCTCGGCGACGAGCAGCCGCAGCGGATACATCCCCGGGTCATGCTCGAAGAGTCCGGTCAGGAAGGCCGCCGGGTGGTGGGTCTTCAGCCAGGCCGACTCGACCGTGGGCACGGCGAAGGCCGCCCCGTGGGCCTTGCAGAAGCCGAAGGACCCGAAGGAGGCCAGGACTTCCCAGACCTCGTCGACCACCCCCGCCTCGTAGCCCCGCTGGGCGGCGCAGGTCCGGACGAACTCCTCCACCTGCGGCTGCTCGGCAGAGCCCAGCGCCCGGCGCAGCTCGTCGGCGCGGTCGAGTCCGCAGCCGGTCATCGTGTCCAGCAGGCGCAGCACCTGCTCGTGGTAGATCGTCACCCCGTGGGTCTCGGCGAGGATCGGGGCCAGATCCGGATGCGGGACGCGGACGGACTCGAAGCCGTGCCGCCGTTCCAGGTACGGGGTGACCATGCCCGAGCCCATCGGCCCGGGACGGAACAGCGAGATGTCGACGATCAGATCGGTCAGCGACTCGGGCATCAGCTTGCCCACCAGCTCGCGCTGGCCGGGCGACTCGATCTGGAAGCAGCCCAGCGTGTGCGTCGAACGGATCATCCGATAGGTGTCCGGGTCGTCGCGGTCGATCGTCTCCAGGTCGATGCGCTCGCCGGTGGTCCGCCGGATCTCCTCCAGCGTGTGAGCGATGGTCGACTGCATCCGCACGCCCAGCACGTCCAGCTTGAGGAAGCCCATCGGGTCCATGTCGTGCTTGTCGAACTGGCTCATGGGCAGCCCGTCGACGCCGGAGGGCTGCACCGGAGTCAGCTCCGGCAGCCGCCGGTCGCCCAGGATGATCCCGCAGGGGTGGGTGGAGAGGTGGCGCGGCAGCCGGTCCAGCCGCTCGGTGAGATCGACCAGCAGGTCCAGCTGCCGCCGCCCGGCGGCCCGATCGGTCTCCAGCCGCTCGGCCAGGGCGCGCAGCTCGGGCTTCTCGGTCAGCGCCTCGCGGAACTCCCCGGCGGGGAAGCGCCACATCGTCTCGGCGATCGCATCGATCTCGCCGTCGTCCATGCCCAGGGCCAGCCCGGCGTCGCGGACCGCCCCGCGGATCCGATAGCTGTTCTGCATGCTCATCAGCGTCGTCCGCTCGCCGCCGAAGCGCTCGACGATCCGGTGGTAGACCTCGTGGCGGCGGGCCGACTCGACGTCGATGTCGATGTCCGGCAGCGTCGAGCGCCGACGCGAGAGGAAACGCTCGAAGACCAGGTCATGCTCGATAGGATCCACTGCGCTGATCCGCAGCAGATGGTTGACCAGCGAGGACCGCCCCGGAGCCGCGGGCCGAGACCCGCACCCCCATCCGCTCGACCATCGCGACGACCTCGGCGACGGTCAGGAAGTAGCCGGCGAAGCCCAGATCCTCGATGACCGAGAGCTCCTGATCCAGACGCCGGTGCACCGCCTCGGCGGCCGCAGAGCCGCGGCGGGCTCCGCCGTCGGCCAGCTGCGGGAACCGCTCGCCGAGTCCGGCGCGGCAGCGCTGGGCGAGCTCGCGCATCGGATCCGCACTGGCCCCGCCGCGGCCCAGACCGAGGACCGCGTGCTCGGGGATCTTCGGCCGGCCGAAGCTCAGATGCTCCTCGGGGTCGAGCACGCAGCGCGCGGCCAGCGCCCGAGTGTCCTCCAGCAGCCGGGCGGCATCGGTGCGCGCCGTGGCGCTGCTGGTGGTGATCTCGACGGCGATCCGGTGCATCTGCGCCGCCGGCTTCAGCCATCCCTGGCCGGTGGGCTGCAGCGACTCGGTGCTCTGCAGGCTGGAGAGCACGCGGACGGCGTCGAGCACGTCGGCGGTGGTCGCCTCGTCGGGATGGGCGAAGCGGACCATGTTGGTCAGCACGGCGACCACGCCGACATCCTCGGCCAGCCCCAGCATCCGGGCGGCATGGGCGGTGGACAGCGCCTCGCCGGGCGGGGCCAGATGCGAGACGACCTCCACCCGCAGCGCCTGCGGACCCAGCAGCGCCCGCCAGCCGCGCAGCAGCCGGCGTGCCTCGGCGTAGCGGCGCTCCGCGGCGGCGCGGCCGACGTCGGACTCGGGACCGAGCAGCACCACCAGCGCGGGGGAGCCGTCAGCGCTGCTGCCGGCGCTGCTGCCGGCGCTGCCCTCGACGGCGGGACGGGTGTCGGCCTCGCCGCGGGCCAGCTCGACCAGCCGACGCAGCCCCAGCCGCGAGGTCGCAGCGGCGGCTGTGCCGGCAGGTGTGCCGGCAGCTGTGTCGAGCTCGGCGCCGTGGGCCGCCGAGACGGCACGACAGAGCGCGGCGTAGCCGATCGCGGATCCACCGGCCAGCAGCACCACGCGTCCGCGGGAGAGGCCCCGCTCGTCGACCACGGCCAGATTGGTCCCCAGGATCGGACCCATCCCGCGGGATCGGCAGGCGGCGACATGCTTGACCGCCCCGTAGAGCCCGTCGCGGTCCACGCAGGCGGCGGCCTCGGCGCCGTCGTCGGCGGCAAGATCCACCAGGTCCTGCGGCCAGCTGGTGCCGTAGTGGGCGCTGAACGCAGTGGCCACGTCCAGATGCACGAAGCTCTCCATCAGCGCAGTTCTCCGCGGCGTAGCACCCCGCCGCGCTCGCCGACGACCGGGAGGGCGCCCCCGCGCCGCCGATCAGGCCGCGGCATCGTGGACTCGCAGCAGACGCCACCGGCCCGAGCCGACGTGCCGGCTCAGATCCAGCGTGCGGGTCTCGGCCCCGGCGGCGGCCTCCAGCCGGACCTGCAGCCGCCAGATCTCATGATCGACGACACCGGCGCCGCGACCGCGCTCGACGCGGGACTCCTCGTCCCACCAGCGTCGGCGTTCGAACCAGCGCACCGGCTCGGCGACGACCACGTGCCGACGGTCCCGCCAGGACAGCCGGCACGGCGCGCCGTCGTCGTCGCACTCGACCTCCAGCGCCTCGGTCAGCGGGCCGGGTGCGGACGCCGGCGGCGTCGCCTCCGGCCGGTCGGCCCTGTCGGCGGCTCGACGGCGGGCGACGGCGAGGTCCCGGGCCGTCTTCGGCGGGACCAGACGGGCGACGCCGGGAAGGGCGGGGGTGGTCGACGTGGTGCTCACAGGCTCTCCTCCCGTGCTCCGGCGCCCGGGCAGGGCGCACAGCGGTGGTGTTCGTCGTCGATGGGAAGAAGACGAGCCGCGACGCGTCGGGGAAGAGGACGCCGTCTCGTGCTTCACCATCGTAGATCGAACATAGTTTCGAATACAACGGCGAGCCTAGAGACCTCCTCTGACACAACCTCGACCGACGGGCCCCAGCGATGGCCCCGCGGCTCGTGCGGGAAAGACGCGGCATTCCCGCACGAGCCGCGGGGCCATCGCTGGGGGAGAAGCGGCAGGCGCGTGAGTGGAAGCGTTTCCAGATGAACTCTTGCGATCTGTGTCACATTCCGGATAGATTCAGTCCTCAGGCGTCGCCTCGACGCGGCCGCCGATCGCTCGGCGGTGACGCGGACCCCCGGATTACCGGCCGGAGTGGCCGCACGACTGCAGGAGCAGAACGCTATGACGACATCCACTCGCCCCTCGACACGTCGCACACCACGGCTATGGAAACGCTTCCTGAATCGGGGAGCCCCGGCGCTCGGCGCCCTGGGGCTCGCCGGTGCGCTGCTGGCCCCGGCGGCCCCGGGGATCAGCTCTGCGGAGGCCTCGGTGCCCGGCCTCGGCGACGAGCGCGCCGCCGAGCAGTCGGCGCATCACACTGAGCGCGTGCCCGGCCAGGCGCAGTCGGCGGTGTCGGCGACCGACGACGCCGCCGGCGACACCACCGCCTTCCTCTTCCAGTGGACCTGGGACTCGGTGGCCCGCGCCTGCGAACAGACCCTCGGGCCCGCCGGCTACGGCGCCGTCCAGACCTCCCCGCCGCAGGAGCACATCACCGGCGACCAGTGGTGGGTGCACTACCAGCCGGTCAGCTACCAGCTCGAATCCCGGCTGGGCACCCGCGCCGACTACGCGGCGATGGTACAGAACTGCCACGACGCCGGCGTCGAGGTGATCGCCGACGTCGTCATCAATCACATGGCCGGTCAGGAGTCGGGCACCGGCTGGGCCGGCAGCGCATTCACCCACTACGACTACCCGGGCACGTACTCGCGCGCGGACTTCCACGACTACGGCTGCGAAGTCCAGGACTACACCGACCGGTGGGAGGTCCAGGAATGCGACCTGGTCGGGCTGGCCGATCTGGACACCGGCGCCGACTACGTCCAGTCGCGCCTGGCCGACTATCTGGACGACCTCTCCTCGCTGGGCGTGGACGGCTTCCGCATCGACGCGGCCAAGCACATCGCCGCCGCAGATCTGGAGGGCATTCTCTCGCGCACCGACGGCATCGCCGCCGAGGACATCGTCCAGGAGGTCATCCGCGGCGCTGGCGAGCCGATCCAGCCCGAGGAGTACACCGACCTGGGCGACGTCCACGAGTTCAGCTACGCCCGCAAGCTCAAGGAGTCCTTCGGCGGCGGCCGGATCGACTGGCTGCTCTCCGGCGGCGGCATCGGCGAGGACTGGGACGGCTTCATCCCCTCGGAGAAGGCCCGCAGCTTCGTGGAGAACCACGACACCGAGCGCAACGGCGAGACGCTGACCGCCGCCGACGGCGACGTCCATCTGCTCGCCCAGGCCTTCACCCTGGGCTGGGACTACGGCGAGCCCACTGTGTTCTCCGGCTATTCCGTCGACGACTACGACGCCGGCCCGCCCACTGACGCCGACGGTCGCGTCGTCGACGCCGTCTGCGGCGAGGGCCCGTGGACCTGCACCCATGCGCGCACCGAGGTGACCGGCATGGTCGGCTTCCGCGACGCCGTCGGCGACACCCCGGTCACCGACACCTGGACCGGCGGCGAGCAGTCGCTGGCCTTCGGCCGCGGCGAGAAGGGCTTCCTGGCGATCAACCGGGCGCCGTCGGGCCTGGACGCCAGCTGGCAGACCTCGCTGCCCGCCGGCGAGTACTGCGACGTCTACTCCGGCGTCCCGACCGCCTCGGGCTGCTCGGGCGAGACGCTCACCGTCGCCGCCGACGGCACCGTCAGCGGGCACGTGGCTCCGACGTCGGCGCTGGCGCTGCACGTCGATGCGCTCGCCGGCACCGGCAGCGGCGACGGCTCCGGCGACGGCTCCACGGAGACCTCCCGGGAGCTCGCGCTGTACTACGCCGCCGACTGGGACACGGCCAATGTGCACTACCAGGTCGGCGACGGCGCCTGGACCGAGGCCCCCGGTGAGGAGATGGCCCCCGCCTGCACCGGCTGGTT
>NZ_AFRW01000022.1 GCF_000220985.1 Nesterenkonia sp. F | reverse complement strand
AACCATGATTCGCCCGGGATCTCGCGGAACCATCCCCAGCGACCCCTGGGTCAGCTCGCTGACCTGGGGCTTCTTCGGTGGAGTGCCGTGGGGCGCCGTGGGGAGGACGGTGGAGGGAATCTGGCGGCACGGCAGGGCGCCACATGGCCGGACCGGCGCCGCGCCGACGGCGGCAGGGGCGCGCCGACGCCCGTCGTCCCGCGCCAGGACACGGATCGCGGGGATCGCGGCGAGCCGGCGCCGCGCCCCGGCGCCGCTCGGGAGTCCCGGGGACCCGAGGCCGGCGGCGAGCGGAGTGGAGGGATGGGGAGGGAGGATGCGCGGCACCGCCGCCCGAGCACGACGAAGGCCCCCGCAGTCGCTGCAGATCAGCGACCGCGGGGGCCTTCGGAGAGGTCTGGGGAGTCGGCGGAGCGGACCGGAGGGCCGCTGGTCACTCCTGGCGCCGGCGCTCCTCCCAGCGCTGCTCGAGTCCGCTCATGAAGCTGCCGGAGGGACTCGGCGCCGTGCCGCGCGGGCCGCCGCCTCCGCCGCCCCCGCCGGAGCCGCCGTCGCCGCCCGAGGAGGAGCCGCGGCCGGAGGAGGTGCCGCCGGTGGTGGCGAAGTACACGCCGCCGCCCATGATCAGGAAGCCGCCGACGCCCACCGGGATCCACTGGTTGTAGATGCCGAGGATCAGCACGACGAGGCCGACCACGGCCACGAGCAGACCCAGCACCAGCCGACGGACGTCGACCGTGCCGGTGGGCGCGTCCTGCATGGACGTCGCGAAACCGGGGTCCTCGGTCTGGAGCTGCTCCTCCAGCTCCTTCAGCATGCGCTGTTCTCTCTCTGAGAGTGCCATCGTGGGCTCCTTGCAGTTGCCGGCCGATCTCCCGGGCGCCCTCGGCGCCTCGCCCAAGCAGTCTTTCCGCCTGGATCCTCATTCTACCGTCTGATCGGCGCGCCCACCTAGCCGTGGTCGCGCTCCGCCCCGGGCTCCGCGCCGACTCCCCCGGGGTCGCTCTCGCCCGCGCCGTCGCCCGCGCCGTCACCCGCACCGTTCCTCCGCGACGTCGGACGGCGGAGCAGCGAGGCCGGCGCCACTCCGCCCGGGTAGCGGGCGACGACGGCGTCCAGAGCCTCCTCGGCGTCGATCCAGTTGGTCTCGGTCCGGTCGAAGCTCAGCTGCAGACCGGCGACGTCGCCGCTGAGCGCCTCGGCGCGAAGGCCGATCAGCCGCACCGGCTGGGCGAGCACGCCGAGGCCGTCCAGCAGCCCCGCCGCCTGCCGATGCAGCACCAGCGCCGACTGCGTGCTGTGGCGCAGCGTGACGCTGCGGGTCAGCGTCTCGAAGTCGCGATAGCGCAGCTTGAGGCTGACCCGGCCGGCGGCATGCCCCCCGGCGCGCAGCCGGGAGGCGACCCGGTGGCTGAGCCGGAGCAGTTCGGCCAGCAGCTCCTGGCGGGAGTCGACGTCCTCGGCGAACGTCTCCTCGGCGCCGATGCTCTTCTCCTCGCGGGAGGTCTGCACGCCCCGGTCGTCCTCGCCGCGGGCGAGCGCGTGCAGCTGGTCTCCGACGGCGCCGAAACGGGCGCGCAGCATCTCCGCCGGCGTCTCGGCGAGCTGCTCGACGGTGGTGATGCCGAGGCGCTCCAGCGCCTCGGCGGTCCTCGCCCCCACGCCCCAGAGCGCCCGCACCGGCAGGCTGTGCAGGAACGCGAGCCGATGGCGCGGCGGGACCAGCAGCAGGCCGTCGGGCTTGGCCCGGGTCGAGGCGATCTTGGCGATGAACTTCCGGTCGGCGATGCCCACGCTGCACGGCAGACCGAAGCGCGCACGGACTTCGGCCCGGATGTGCCGGCCGATCTCCTCGGGTTCGCCGAGCCGGCGCCGGGCGCCGGTGATGTCGAGGAAGGCCTCGTCGACGCTGAGCTGCTCGACGGTGTCGGTCACCTCGGCGAAGAGCCCCATGAGGGACGTCGAGATCTCGCGATAGCGCCCCTGATGCGGCGGCAGCACCAGCGCCTCCGGACTGAGCCGCCGGGCGCGGGCCAGCGGCATGGCCGAGCGGACCCCGTCGTCGCGCGCCTCGTAGGAGGCCGAGAGCACCACCGAACGGCCGCTCTCCTGGGCGACGATGAGCTTGCGCCCGCGCAGCTCCGGGCGCTCGAGCAGCTCGACCTCGACGAAGTAGGCGTCCATGTCGACGTGGGCGATCACCCGACCCGGCGCACCGCCGCCCGACGACGCCCCTGTGCTGCCTGCCATGGGGACCACGATACCGGCCGGCGGAGACACGGCCGACGGCGCCCTCGGCTAGGCTGGGGGGGCGGCCGTCGACGCACAGGAGGAGCAAGCATGACCAGCCCCGACCCAGGGACCCCCGCGGCGCCGGTCGAAGCCCCGGACGGCGCCTCATCCGCCGACACGGGGCAGCGACGCCAGATCGACCGGGTCTCTCAGGCCTGCGCGACGTTCCTGGCCGCCCGGGCGGAGGAGATCGACGCCGTCTCCCCCGCGGGCTCCCCGCTGGTCGAGCAGCTGACCGAGCTCACCCGCGGCGGCAAGAAGCTGCGCGCCGTGCTCGCCTGGATCGGCTGGCGGGCCGCCGGCGGCTCCCCCGACGCCGAGGCGCCGGTGCGGCTCGGCGTCGCGCTGGAGCTCTTCCAGGCCGCCGCGCTGATCCATGACGATGTGATCGACCGCTCCGACACCCGGCGCGGGGCTCCCAGCGCGCACCGCCGGTTCGAACAGCTGCACCGCAGCGCCGACCATCGCGGCGAGGCCGGCCACTTCGGCGTCAGCGCCGCGATCCTCGCCGGCGACCTGGCGCTGTCCTGGGCCGGGCAGGCCTTCGGCGAGGCGCAGGACGCCGCCGCGGCCGAGCTCTCCGGCGAGGGCGCCGAACGACGCCCGACGCGAGGCACGGCTGCGCTTCCACCGGATGCACACCGAGGTCATCGCCGGACAGTATCTCGACGTCCTCGACGAGGTCCGCACCCCCGCGGCCTCCGCGGGAGAGGCCCTCGATCGGGCCCGCCGGGTGCTGCGCCACAAGTCGGCCCGCTACTCCACCGAGCATCCGCTGGTCCTCGGCGCGGCCCTGGCCGGAGCGCCCGCGGCGCTGCGCGAGTCGCTGGCCGCGGCCGCGCTGCCGACCGGCGAGGCCTTCCAGCTGCGCGACGATCTGCTCGGCGTCTTCGGCGACCCGGAGACCACCGGCAAGCCGGTCGGCGATGATCTGCGCGAGGGAAAGCGCACCGAGCTCATCGCCCACGGACTCTTCGGCGCCTCCGCGCAGCAGGCGCGCGAGCTGGGGGCGATGCTCGGCGACCCCCGCCTGACGACCGCCGACGTCGAGCGCGCCCGCGAGATCCTCATCGCCGCCGGCGCGGTGGAGGCGGTCGAGGCCTCGATCGCCGAGCTGGTCGCCGCCGGCCGCGCGGGCACCGACCGGCTGCCCTCGTCGGGCGCGGCCGCCGACGTCGTCGCCGATCTCCAGGCGGTCGCCGACCGGCTGGTCCGGCGCAGCCGCTGACCGCGAGGTGCGCCTGCGGCTCGCGTCCGGCCGGGTTCGCTACCCTGGTCGGCGTGAGCACCGAACACTCCGACCCCTGGATCGGGGCGACCGTCGACGGCCGCTACGCCGTCCGCGACCGCGTGGCGCGCGGTGGCATGTCCACGGTCTACCTGGCCCATGACACCCGCCTGGATCGCGACGTCGCGCTGAAGGTGCTCTTCCCGCACATGGCCGAGGACCGCAAAGTCGTCGACCGCTTCGAGCAGGAGGCGCGCAACGCCGCGCTGATCTCGCACGACAACGTGGTGAGGATCCTCGACCAGGGGCAGACGCGCGAGACCGCCTATCTGGTGATGGAGCATGTGCCCGGCGCGACGCTGCGCACGCTGCTCAAGCGCGGACCGATGACGCCGCGGCTGGCGCTGACGTACGCCGAGGCGATCCTGCAGGGCCTGGCCGCCGCCCACCGGGCGGGGCTGGTGCACCGCGACATCAAGCCGGAGAACGTCCTCGTCTCCCACGACGGGCGCATCAAGCTCGCCGACTTCGGCCTCGCCCGCGCGGCGACGCACCACTCGGGCACCAGCACGCTGATGGGCACCGTCGCCTACATCTCTCCGGAGCTGCTCTCCGGCGAGGGCGCCGACGAGCGCGCCGACATCTATGCCGTGGGCATCCTGCTCTACGAGATGCTCACCGGCGTCCAGCCCTACATCGGCGAATCCCCGGTGCGCGTGGCCTTCCAGCACGTGAACTCGGAGGTGCCGCCGCCCTCGGAGGCGGTGCCCGGACTGCCCCCGGGCCTCGATGCGCTGGTGCATGCGGCCACACGCCCCCGCGCGGCGGACCGACCGGCCCATGCCGACGCCATGCTCGAGCTGATGCACCGCCTCGCCGCCGAGCTCGACGACGAGCAGCTCGACAGCGTCCCATCCCCCGCCCAGCAGTCCGCTCGGCCGGAGGAGCCGAGGGTGCCGGCACGCCGCAGGAGGCCGGTCGACCGGATCCGGACGGGGCGGAGGAGGCCGTCGCCGCCGAAGACGCCGAGGCCGCGGCTGAGACGACGCACGCACCCGCCCCCGCCGCGAGCGACCTGGACGCGACCACAGTGCTGGGCACCGGCGAGGACTTCCCCACCACGGAGGACGCCGCGGCCTGGGACGACGACGTCGCCGCCGCGCTGCTGACTGCCCGCTCCGGCGCCGACGACGCCGCCGAGGAGGACCGGCAGACCGTCGCCGAGGTCCCCACCGACGCCTTCCGGATGGACCCCGACACGCTCGCCGCCGAGTCGGCGCCCTCCGAAGTCGCCGCGAGCGACGCGCAGCCCACGGAGGCCCTCTCGGCCTCCCGGCCGGCATGCGGACCGGAGAGGCATCACGACGAGCCGTTCGCCGCCGCCGTCTCGCCGGACTCGGCGCGGGGAACGCGCCCCGACGGGGCGACGGGTCCCGGCGAGGACACCGGGGAGTTCTCCGCGCAGGGCGCCTCGCCGCGCCGCGGACCGCGGCGGCGCCCCGGTGTCGGCCCGCTGGGTCCATGGGGCGATCGCGCCGCGGAGAAGCTCCGCCGTCGCGATCCGCACGCCGTCGAACGACGCGAGCGGCAGCGTCCGACGGTCGCGCTGGCACGGCCCACGGCCACACGCAGCTGGCTCACCGTGGCGCTGCTGCTCATCGGGACGGCGCTGCTGATCCTGCTGGCCTGGTACCTCGGGCTCAGCCCGGAGATCGTGCCGAGTCTGGGCGGCGACGCCGGGCCCCCGGAGGGCGCGGCCGCCGCCGACGGCGCGACAGAGACGTCCGCGGCGAGCCTCGGAGCGAGGCTCGCCGCGGAGGGGCCGGGAGTCGTCGGGGCCTGACGGGCCTGCCGGGAGGCTCAGCGGCGGCTGAGCGCCTCGGCCACCAGGAAGGCCATCTCCAGCGACTGCTTATGGTTCAGCCGCGGATCGACCAGCGACTCGTAGCGGCCGTCGAAGGCGGACTCGTC
This sequence comes from Nesterenkonia sp. F, assembly GCF_000220985.1. Lineage (GTDB taxonomy): Bacteria > Actinomycetota > Actinomycetes > Actinomycetales > Micrococcaceae > Nesterenkonia. The sequence goes on along the minus strand of NZ_AFRW01000022.1, from coordinate 36,385 downwards.
GATCACGTCCGAGCCGCCCAGGCATTCGGCGACGTCGTCGCCGGTCATCTCCACGTGCAGCCCGCCCGGGTAGGTGCCCAGCGCCCGGTGGACCTCGAAGAAGCCCCGGACCTCGTCCATGACGTCGTCGAAGCGCCGGGTCTTGTAGCCGTTCTTCGCGGTGATCGTGTTGCCGTGCATGGGGTCGGTGACCCAGACGACCTGCGCGCCGGAGTCGCGGACGGCCTCGACCAGCGGCGGCAGCTTCTCGCGGATGTTGGCCGCTCCCATGCGCGTGATGAAGGTCAGCCGGCCCGGCTCGCGGTGCGGGTCCAGCTTGTCGATCAGCGCCAGCGCCTCCTCCGGCGTCGTCTTCGGCCCCAGCTTCACCCCGATGGGGTTGTGCACCCGCGAGAGGTAGTCGATGTGGGCGCCGTCGAGATCCCGGGTCCGTTCGCCGGCCCAGAGGAAGTGCCCGGAGGTGATGTACGGCTCCCCGGTGCGCGAATCGATGCGGGTCAGCGCACGCTCGTAGTCGAGCAGCAGCGCCTCGTGGGCGGCGTAGAACTCAGTGCGCTTCAGCCCTTCGAACTCCACACCGCAGGCCTCCATGAAGCGCACGGCCCGATCGATCTCGCCGGCGATCTGCTCGTAGCGGGCGTGGGCGGGGTTCTCCATGAAGCCCTTGTTCCACTGCTGGACGGCGCGCAGGTCGGCGAAGCCGCCTTCGGTGAAGGCGCGGACCAGGTTCAGCGTGGACGCGGAGGTGTTGTAGGCCTTCACCATGCGGCGCGGGTCCGGTTCGCGAGACTCCCGGGTGAAGTCGAAGCCGTTGACGATCTCACCGCGGAAGCTGGGCAGGGTGACGCCGTCGCGGGTCTCCTCGTCGGAGGAGCGCGGCTTGGCGAACTGGCCGGCCATCCGGCCCATCTTCACCACCGGCAGCGAGGCGCCGTAGGTCAGCACCACGGCCATCTGCAGCAGCGTCTTGACCCGGGCGCTGATCTTGTCGGCGGTGGCGCCGTCGAAGCTCTCGGCGCAGTCGCCGCCCTGCAGCAGGAAGGCCTCGCCCTGGGCCACGCGGGCCAGCCGGCGCTTGAGCTTGTCCACCTCGCCGGCGAAGACCAGCGGCGGATTCGCCGAGAGCTCCGCCACCGAGGACTCGAACTCCGGGTGGGAGTGCCAGGCGGGCTGCTGGCTCAGCGGCAGGCGGCGCCACTCGTCGAGCCCGGGATAGTCCGCGGCACCGGTGTGCAGGATCTCTCCGGGCGCGGTCAACGGGGTCTCGGCGGGGTTCTCAGGCGTTGCAGTCACGACACCAGACTACGGGGCGGCGCGGAGGCTGACCAATGCTCCCGCAGGGCCGTCCGCCATCTGGACGCCCCTGCGGGAGCATCCGGGGCGCGAGCCGGCGGATCAGCTCGCAGACCCCTCCGAGGCGCCCCCGAGTCACGGTTCTGCTTCGCCTCGGCGTAGAGCGCCTCGATCTCCTCGGCGCAGTCCTCCATGACCACCGGTCGGCGCAGCTTCATCGACGGCGTCAGATGCCCCGTCTCGACGGTGAAGTCCTGCCCCAGCACCCGGAAGGCCCGGATCGACTCGGCCTTCGAGACACCCTCGTTGGCCCGGTCCACCGCCTCCTGGGCGGCCTGCCGGACCGTGTCGAGACCGGCGGCCTCGGCCGCCGGGATCTGCGGATCCAGGCCGTGGCGCTCCAGGAAGCCGGGCAGGGTCTCCTCGTCCAGTGTGAGCAGCGCGGCGACGAAAGGACGCTCGTCGCCGACCACCACCGCCTGGCTGATCAGCGCGTCGGAGCGCAGCGCGTCCTCCAGCGGCGCCGGCGAGACGTTCTTGCCGCCGGCGGTCACCAGGATCTCCTTCTTCCGCCCGGTGATCACCAGACAGCCATGCTCGTCCAGATGCCCCAGGTCGCCGGTGCGGAACCAGCCGTCGTCGGTGAAGGCCTCGGCGTCCAGGTCCGGCCGGCCGTGGTAGCCGTGGAAGACGCAGACGCCCTTGCCGAGCACCTCGCCGTCGTCGGCGATCCGCACCCCGCAGCCGGGCAGCGGTGGGCCGACGGTGCCGATGCGCAGGTCGTCGGGGACGTTGACGGTCAACGGCGCGGTGGTCTCGGTGAGGCCGTAGCCCTCCATGATGGAGAGCCCGATGCCGTGGAAGAAGTGCCCCAGCCGCTCGCCCAGCGGGCTGCCGCCGGAGACCGCATGGGTGACGCGGCCGCCCATGCGGCGGCGCAGCTTGGAGTAGACCAGCGCGGAGAACAGCCGGTGCTTCAGCGCCAGGGTCAGCGGGACGCGGCCGGCCTGCCGCGCCCGCGACCAGTCGACCGCCGTCTGGGCGGCCTTCTCGAAGATCTCCCCCTTGCCCTCGTCCTGGGCCTTGGTCAGTGCGCGATTGTAGATCTTCTCGAAGAGCCTCGGCACCGCCAGCAGGAACGTCGGGCGGAAGGTCCCCAGATCATCGACCAGCTGCTTGATGTCGGCGGTGTGGCCGACCGTCGCACCCGAGGCCACCGCCAGCACGGAGATGAACCGCGCGAAGACGTGCGCCAGCGGGATGAACATCACCGTCGACTTCTCCGGGTTGATCACGTCGCCGAGCCGATGCATGGCCTCCAGGGAGAGCTCGGCGAAGTTGCCGTGGCTCAGCACGCAGCCCTTCGGCCGACCGGTCGTCCCGGAGGTGTAGATCAGCGTGGCGGTGTCGTCCAGCCCCGCCCGCGAGCGCCGCTCCTCCACGACTCCGGCCTCGACTCTCCGCCCGTCGGCGCGCAGCGCGTCCAGGTGCCCGGCGTCGATGCTCAGCACCTCTCGCACTCCGGTGAGCTTCTCCTGCTCGACGGCGCGGTCGACGACGCCGGCGTGGGACTCGCCCTCGACGAGCACCAGCGAGACGGCGGCGTCCTGCACGATCCAGGCCACCTGGGCCGGCGAGGAGGTCTCGTAGATCGGGACGGTCACCGCCCCGGCGTACCAGATGGCGAAGTCCAGCAGCGTCCACTCGTAGCGGGTCGGCGACATGATCGCCACCGAGTCGCCGGGCTCCACGCCGCGTGCGACGAGTCCGGCGGCCAGGGCGACGACGTCGTCGCGGAACTCGCGCGCCGAGATCTCGGTCCATTCGCCCGGAGTCAGCTGCCGGGCGAAGAGGCTGTTGTCGGGGTCGCGGGCGACCTGACGCTCCAGCAGATCCGTGATGTTCAGGTCTGCGGGCGCGGCGGCCCGGGACGGGACGACGTGTTCCTTCACGGCGCGACTCCTCTGTCGGATGCTCGGTCGGACGACCCGCGGGCGAGGCCGGGTCGTGTGCTCTGCCTCACACTGTCTACTCCACAGTAATGTCCGTTCGTCCTGCTGTCCACGCGGCCCCGCGTCGGCGGCACGCAGGGGCCGGATGCTCCCGGCCGACCCCCGCCCCGACCCTCCGGCCCCGGCCGGTCAGACCTGGGCGCCGTCCCCGGATCCGCCGCCGCGGCTGCGCGGCATCTGCAGGAACAGCACGACCAGGCCGAGCACCGCGACGGCGATCAGCGCCGGGGCCAGCCAGGACGGCGCGGCGCCGGGGACCCACGCGGCGATCAGCACGCCGACGATCCCGCCGAGGGCCATCAGCGCGCCGAGCACGACGCCGGGCCGAGCGCCGGCCAGCGGATTCTTCGGGTTCGGCGGGGTGAAGTCGTCGATCTCGTCGAGGGCCCCCTCGTCGACGCTCCAGTCGCGCGGCCCCCGGCCGCCGACGGGGCGAGATCCGCCGTGTCGGTCGAACACGGGGCTGGGCTCGTCATCACGGTGCGGGCTCATCGGTCCTCCACCTCTGCTGTCTCGTCGTTCCGCGGGACGCGCCGGTCGGCGGCCCCGGCCAGGAAGCCGCGGATCTCCGCGGCCACCCGTTCGGCGTCGTGGTCCAGCGTGGCCACGTGCCGGGACCGGCGGAGCACGATCTCGCGCAGACTCCCGCCGGTCAGCCTCTCCCCCAGACTAGCCGCCGCCGCACGCGGAAGGACACCGTCCTGCGCCGAGCGGAGCAGCAGCACCGGCGCCTCGACGGACCCCAGCTCGGCGCGGACCTCGGCGGCGAGCCGGTCCAGCTCCGCGACGCCGCGCACCGGCGTGCGCGGGTACGCCTCCTCGCGGACCCCGTCGCGGGCGATGTCGCCGGCGATGGATCCGATGCTCGGCAGCAGCCGCCACAGAAGACGGGCGGCGCCCCCCTGACCGGGGCGCAGCCGCAGGGCGGGGTTGATCACCGCCGCCGCGGTGACGGGCCGGCGGGCGGCGACCTGCAGGGCCAGTGCCCCGCCCATCGAGATGCCCGCCACTCCGACGGTGCGGCAGCGCCGGGCGAGTCCGTCCCAGCCGGCCAGCGCGGCGTCGGTCAGCGCCGCCCGCGGAGTGGAGGCCAGGTCGCGCCACGCGGTGCCGTGTCCGGGCAGCAGCGGAGTCTCGACGACGAAGCCGGCCTGCTCCAGCGCCTCCGCCACAGGGGCCATGGTCGACGGCGCCGAGGTGAAGCCGTGGAGCAGCAGCACGCCGTCGGGCGCGACGGCGCCCTCGTGCGGGACCGCCCGGCGCGCCGGGCACGGCGGCCCGGCGGGCATTCCGACGTCCTCCATCATGAGGCCCAGCCTACGGCCCGGCCCTCGTGGCGGCGGGCCCCGCACCGCGCTGTGAGCCGACCCTGCCGCGTCGGACGGCCAGACCGTAGAGTGGTGCCCGACCGGCGACTCGTCGACCGGGCACCAGTCGCCCGCCTCACCGCCCGATGCGCCGGTCGGGACACCCTCCCGGACCGCCGCGCACGCCCCCTCCCCGATCCGCTCGCCGATCTGCCCGCCGAAGGAAGGATCCGCACGCCCGTGTTCTACTACGTCGCCAAGACCTTCGCCGTGGGGCCGCTGGCCAGGGCCCTGTTCCGCCCGTGGGTGAAGGGCCTCGACCACATCCCGGACGACGGGCCGGCGATCCTGGCCTCGAACCACCTGTCCTTCTCCGACTCGGTCTTCCTGCCCGTCGTCGTGCCGCGGCCGGTGCGCTTCCTGGCGAAGAAGGACTACTTCGTCGGCTCCGGCGCGAGCGGCTGGCTGACCCGCACGTTCTTCGACATCACCGGACAGATCCCGATGGACCGCTCCGGGGGCCGCGCCAGCCAGGACTCGCTGAACGCCGGCGAGCGGGCGCTGCACGAGGGCGCCCTGCTGGGCATCTACCCGGAGGGCACGCGCAGCCCGGACGGCCGGCTGCATCGGGGCAAGCTCGGCGTCGCGCGGCTGGCGCTGAAGACCCGCGTCCCGGTGATCCCGGTGGCGATGATCGGCACCGACAAGGTCCAGCCGATCGGCCGGAAGGTGCCCACCCCGGGACGTCGCGTGGGCGTCATCATCGGTGAGCCGATGACCTTCGAGGCGCACTACGACCACGTCGACGACCGGTTCGCCCAGCGGGCGGTCGCCGACGAGATCATGTACCAGATCATGCGGCTGTCGGGGCAGGAGTACGTCGACGCCTACGCCGCCGACGTCAAGCGACGCATGGAGGCCGGGCGCGCCGCCGACTGAGTCCACGCCGCGCCCGGCCTCCATGATCGAGCACCGTGACCAGGGCTTCCCGCTCGGGATGCCGTCGGAGTCGGCGACCGCCCGTCGCCGCGCCTCGGACCGGACCGGTCAGACGCCGGCCTCGTCCAGGATGCCGCGGCACTCGGAGAAGGCCCCGTCCTGCTCCCAGGCCGCGGCCCCCTCGGTGTGCTCGACCAGCGCGCGCTGCAGCGTGCAGTAGGAGGGCTTGCGCTCGTAGTCGCCCTCCATGATCAGCGCGTCACCCTCGCCGGGGAAGGTGCCCGGGACCCAGCTGTGCTCGTCGAGCGTGCCCCAGACGGTGAAGGAGGTGCAGCCCTCCACCGCCAGGCAGGCGTCCAGGACCTGCGCGTAGCGTTCGGCGGCGCCGGCCCTGTCCTCGGGGCTCATCCGCCCGTCCTCGCCGACCTCGCCGCGCACGTCGATCTCGGTGATCGCGGTCTTCACGCCGAGGGCGTCGAAGCGCTCCATGTTGGCCTGGAGCGAGTCGTCGAAGCCGTACTGCATGCTCAGGTGCGACTGGGCGCCGAAGCCGCCGACCGGGACGCCGCGCTCGAGCTGCTCGACGACGAGCTGGTGGTAGGCGTCGGTCTTCGCGTTGAGCCCCTCGGCGTTGTAGTCGTTGTAGAACAACGTCGCCTCGGGGTCCTCCTCATGGGCCCAGCGGAAGATGTCGTCGAGGATCTCCGGGCCGAGCTCGCGCAGCCAGATGTTCTCCTCGGTGCGCAGCTCGCCCTCGCCGGTGAAGATCTCGTTGGCCACGTCCCACTGGTCGATGCAGCCGGCGTAGCGGCTGACCACAGTGCGCACGTGGTCCTCCAGGATGGCGCGCAGCTCCTCGGCGCCGTAGTCGCCGTCCTCGAGCCAGTCGGGGTTCTGCGAGTGCCAGAGCAGCGCGTGGCCGCGCACGTCGAGGCCGTTCTCCTGCGCCCAGGCGACGACGGCGTCCGCCTGCTCGAAGTCATACTCGCCCTCGGCAGGACGCAGCGTTTCCCATTTCAGGTAGTTCTCCGGCGTCACCGAGCTGAAATCGGCGGCCAGCACGTCGCGATACTCGGGGTCGTCCGGGAAGGGATCCGGATAGTCGGCGTCGGTGTGGTGACCTCCCCCGGCGGCGATGTTGCCGATGACCATGCTCTCGGGGGCCACGCCGGCCAGACTGTCGCGCGCCGGATCCCCGGCCCCGTCGGCGGAGCCGAACTGGCAGGTCTGACCGCCCCCGGCGTGGTCGGGCCGGCCGGGTGCGCCGGCGTGCTCCGGACGACCGGGCGTGCCGGCATGCTCCGGGGCGTTCTCCGAGCGCTGGTCGACGCCGACGCCGTTCGCCCCCTGACCTGCACCCGGCGCCGCGTCGGCGGCGCCGCCCATGGTCAGGGTCAGCGCCGAGGCGCAGAGCACCGCCGCGGCGGCCCGTCGGTAGATGGCCGATGGCATGGGAACCTCCTGAGTCGAATGATCCGATCAGACAGAACCTGCGGACTCACCCTGGAGTGATGTGCCACACGTTTTGTCTTCCGGTGAGACTATTTGAGGCCCGCTGGTGTGTCAACGCTCACAGAAGGTGATCCCCGCCGGGGCGCTCGGGATGGAGCCGCAGAATGGGCCGAAGCCATGACGGCCGATCGACGACCCGGGCGCACGAAAGAAGCCCCGGACCGATCCGCTGGGGATCGATCCGGGGCTTCTGCGGCTCGTGCGCGAGGGGGGACTTGAACCCCCACGCCCGTGAAGGCACTGGCACCTGAAGCCAGCGCGTCTACCTATTCCGCCACTCGCGCGAGCATCGCTCCGACGAGCTGCTCGGAACTCGACTCACGGCCTTCCGGCCGCTCGCCGTTCCGGCCTCTCCGCCGAACAACGGAATCCATCTTATACACGAGAGGAGACGCATGCATAATCGAGAGTCCGTGACGCCGACCACAGCCCCACGGCAGGGTCGTCGAGTCGTCGAGCACCGCACCCTCGAGCCTCGAGGAATCGGCCAGCAGTTCCTCCCGCGCGGCGGCCGATATGCTGGACCACGCCATGACTGACTCCGCCGCCGCCGTGCACGAGTTCACCGCCGAGACGCTGAACTACCCCGACATCCTGCCGGTCACCGGTGAGCGCGAGACCATCCTGGAGGCCCTGCGCTCCCACCAGGTGGTCGTCGTCGCCGGCGAGACCGGATCGGGCAAGACGACCCAGCTGCCGAAGATGCTGCTGGAGCTGGGCGCCCACGGCGACGGCATCGTCGGCCACACCCAGCCGCGGCGCCTGGCCGCGCGCACAGTGGCCGAGCGACTGGCCGAGGAGATCGGCACGCCGCTGGGCCGCGACGTCGGCTATCAGGTGCGCTTCACCTCCGAGGTCTCCTCCGACACCTCGGTGAAGCTGATGACCGACGGCATCCTGCTCGCGGAGATCCAGCGGGACCCCATGCTGCGCAAGTACTCGGCGATCATCATCGACGAGGCGCATGAGCGCAGCCTGACCATCGACGTGATCCTGGGCTATCTGAAGTCGATCCTCCCCCGCCGGCCGGACCTGAAGGTCGTGGTCACCTCGGCGACGATCGACCCGGAGCGCTTCGCCGCGCACTTCAGCGAGGACCCCGACGAGCCGACGGTGCCGATCGTCGAGGTCTCCGGCCGCACCTACCCGGTGGAGGTCCGGTACCGGCCGCTGCGGCCCGACGAGGACGATCCTGCGGAGGACGCGACCGGTGCGGCCGGCGGCGAGGGCGAGGACGCCGCCGACGACCACGCCGACACCGGCCGCGAGCGCGATCTGATGGAGGCCGTCGGCGACGCGGTGCGCGAGCTCGCCGCCGAGCCCGACGGCGACATGCTCATCTTCTTCCCCGGCGAGCGCGAGATCCGCGACGCCGCCGATGCGCTGGCCGACGTCGTCGCCGCCGACCGGCGGCTGGCCGGCTCCGAGATCCTGCCGCTCTTCGGTCGGCTGTCGATGGCCGAACAGAAGCGGGTCTTCTCCCCCGGCGGGCGCCGGCGCATCGTGCTGGCCACCAACGTCGCCGAGACCTCGCTGACGGTGCCCGGCATCAAATACGTCATCGACACCGGCACCGCCCGCATCTCGCGCTACTCCACGCGGACCAAGGTCCAGCGGCTGCCCATCGAGCCGATCTCGCAGGCCTCGGCGAATCAGCGCGCCGGCCGCTGCGGGCGCACCAGCGACGGCATCGCGATCCGCCTGTACTCGCAGGCCGACTTCGAGTCCCGCCCGGAGTTCACCGATCCGGAGATCCTGCGCACCTCGCTGGCCTCGGTCCTGCTGCAGATGTCCTCGATGGGGATCACCGAGACCCCCGACGAGCTGCTGGACTTCCCCTTCGTCCAACCGCCGGATTCGAAGGCCGTCACCGATGCGGTGCGGCTGCTCACCGAGCTGGGAGCGCTGCACTCCGGCGGCGACGGCGCACCGCGGAAGGGCACCATCACCCGCATCGGCCGCACGCTGGCCGATCTGCCGGTGGATCCGCGGCTGGGCCGGATGATGGTCGAGGCCGCCCGACGCGGCTGCCTGGCCGAAGTCACTGTGCTGGTGGCCGCGCTGTCGGTCCAGGATCCGCGCGAACGACCGTTCGAGCAGCGCCAGCAGGCCGATGCGAGGCACGCCCGCTTCGCCGACGAGGACTCCGACTTCTCCGCGCTGCTGAACCTGTGGCGCTACCTGGTCGAGCAGCAGCAGGAGCTCTCCGGAAACCAGTTCCGGAAGATGTGCCGCCGCGAGCACCTGAACTATCTGCGCGTCCGCGAGTGGCAGGACCTGGTCGGCCAGCTGCTCGACATCGCCCGGCGCGCCGAGCTGGCCGCCGACGACGGTGGATCCGGCGGCGGATCCGGCGGCGGCTCCGGCGGCCGGAGGAACGGCCGGCGCGGCGGGAGGAAGCCCCGCGGCGGCCGGGAGGACGGCGACCGTCCGGCGCTCCCCCGCGCCCGTGAGCTCACCGTGGATCCGGTGGCCCGCCACGAGCCGGTGCACCGCTCGCTGCTGGTCGGGCTGCTCAGCCAGATCGGCCTGCGCGACCCGCGCACTCGGGACTATCAGGGGGCCCGCGGCACCCGGTTCGCGATCTTCCCGGGGTCGGCGCTGTTCAAGAAGGGCCACGACCTGGTGATGGCCGCCGAGCTGGTGGAGACCTCGCGGCTGTGGGCGCGGATGGTCGCCCGCATCGATCCCGCCTGGGTCGAGGAGGCCGGCGAGCAGCTGATCAAGACCAGCTACGGCGAGCCCCACTGGTCCGCGGCGAGGGGCGCGGTCGTCGCCGCCCAGCGGAAGACCCTCTTCGGCGTGCCGGTGGTCGCGGACCGCACGGTGCTCTACGGACGGGTCGACCCCGAGCTCAGCCGCCGCGTGTTCATCCAGCGTGCGCTCGTCGAGGGCGACTGGCGCACCCGGCACCACTTCGACGCGCGCAATCGCCGTCGCGTCGAGGAGATCGAGGAGCTGCAGAACCGCACGCGGAGGAAGGACCTGCTGGCCTCCGACGACGAGCTCGTCGCCTTCTTCGACGCCCGGGTCCCCGAGCATGTCGTCTCGCAGCGGCACTTCGACGCCTGGTGGAAGAAGCAGCGTCACGAGACGCCGGAGCTGCTGGACCTCTCCGAGGAGCAGCTGCTCGCCGAGTCCGCCGAGGACGTCGACGTCGAGGCTTTCCCGGAGACGCTCGACGTCGACGGGCTGAGGCTCGAGCTGCAGTACGAGTTCGACCCGACGGGCTCGAGCTCCTGGACCAGCTCCTCCGGCTCCTCGACAGGCGGGGCCCGCTCGGGCACGGCCGACGGCGTGACGGTGCGCGTGCCGGTGGTCTTCCTCAATCAGCTGCGCCGCGAGGCGCTGGACTGGCTGATCCCCGGGCTGCGCACTGAGCTGATCACCCAGCTGATCCGGTCGATGCCCAAGCAGATCCGCAAGAACTTCGTGCCGGCCCCGGATGTCGCCGCGACCGCTCGCGAGCGGCTGGAGGCCCAGCACGCCGTCGGCGCCGAGCCGCTGCCCGAGGCGCTGGCGGCGGTGCTGCAGGACCTGCGCGGCATCCCGGTGGATGCCTCGGTCTTCGACCTCGACGCGCTGCCCGAGCATCTGCGCCTCACCGTGGCGGTGATCAGCGACAAGGGCCGGGTGCTGGACGCCTCGCAGGATCTCGAGGAGCTGCAGCTGCGCTTCGCCGACCAGACCCGCGAGGCCATCACCCGGTCTCTGGCCGGATCCGCCGGATCCGCCGGATCCGGCGGCTCCGCCGGCGACGCCGCGGCCGGGTCGGGGCGTACGGACCGGAAGACCGAGAAGGGACGGCCGGGCCGGACGGGGACGCAGCGGGCCGCGCAGGACGGCGGCCGTCCGCCGGCGGCGTCCGGCGCGGCGGGCTCCGCAGACTCCGCAGGCTCGGCGGTGCCGACCCAGCGCGAGCAGACCGAGTGGACCTTCGGCGATCTGCCACGGCGGATCAGCACCGTGGTGTCCGGCCACGAGGTCACCGGATACCCCGCCCTGCAGCCCGAGCCCGAGGGACGGAGCGGCGTGTTCTGCAGCGTGCAGGATTCCGAGGAGGACCAGGCTCGCATCCATCGGCGCGGCGTCGTCACCCTGCTGCGCGAGGTGCTCCCCTCGCCGCAGCGCTACGTGGTCGATCATCTGAGCACCCGTGAGCGACTGGCCTTCGGGCAGGCCCCGCACGGGACGGTGGATTCGCTGGTGGTCGACTGCACCACCGCCGCCCTGGACCATCTGCTCGGCGAGGACCCGCCGTTCACCGCCGCGGAGTTCGAGCAGGTCTCCCGGCACGCCCGCGCCGAGCTCATCGAGCAGGTCCTGGCGCTGACCGACGTCGTCGCCCAGGTGCTCACGCTGCGCGCCGACGTCGCCTCCCGGCTGCAGGCGGCGAGCTCTCCGGCGCTGCGCGAGGCGGTCAGCGATATGCAGGCCCAGCTGGAGCAGCTGGCCCCTGCCGGCTTCGTCTCCTCCGCCGGGGGCGGCACAGGTGCGGCATCTGCCCCGCTACCTGCGGGCGATGCTGATGCGCCTCGACCGGCTCGAGGCCGGCCAGTCGCTGTCCAAGGACGCCACGGACAGAGCCATGGTCCAGCAGCTCGAGGATGAATACGATGCCGCCGTGGAGGCCGTGCCGGCGCAGCGGCCGGTGCCGGAGTCGCTGCGCGCAGTCAGCTGGATGCTCGAGGAGTTCCGGGTGAACCTCTTCGCCCAGCAGCTGGGCACCGCCCAGCCGGTCTCGGCCAAACGGATCCGCCGGGCGTTGAAGCAGGCCTCCCGCTGACCGCACCAGGCCCCGACGACGGCGGCCCCGCCCCTCCCCGGAGCACCGGGGAGGGGCGGGGAGGGGCGGGGCCGCCGTCGTCGGGGCCGCGGAGCGGGTCAGCTCGCCGTCCCGGCCCGCTTCTTGCTCCAGACGTCGAAGGCGACGGCCAGCACCAGCACCACGCCGCGGACGACGCTCTGCGTGGACTGGTCGATGCCCATGATCTGCATGCCGTTGGACATCACCGCCATGATCAGGCCGCCGACGATGGCACCCTGCACGCGCCCGACGCCGCCGGTGACGGCCGCACCGCCGATGAAGGCCGCGGCGATGGCGTCGAGCTCGAACATCTCTCCGGCGCCCGGCTGGGCGCCGTTCATGCGCGAGGAATAGACGATGCCGGCCACGGCGGCGAGCACTCCCATGTTGACGAAGAGCAGGAAGTTCACCCGCTTGGTCTTCACGCCGGAGAGCTTCGCGGCCTGCAGGTTTCCGCCCATCGCGTAGATGTGCCGGCCGAAGACCGTCTGCTGGGTGACGAAGGCGTAGATCAGCACCAGCGCGGCCAGGATGAGCAGCACGAAGGGCATGCCGCGGCTGTTGGCCAGCTGCCAGGCGAAGGCCATCAGCACCGCGCCGACGGCGAGGACCTTCAGCACGAAGAGCCACAGCGCCTCCACCGGCTGGCGGTACTGGATCTTCCGGCTGCGCGCGCGCCATTCCTTATAGGCGAAGGCCAGTGCGGCCGCGGCGGCGAGCACGAGGGTGAAGACGTCGTAGCCGGGGCCGCCGAGCAGTCCGTTGAAGAAGCCGCCGGCGATGAACTGGTACTCGCTCGGGAACGGCGAGAGCGAGACGTTGTCCAGCGTCAGGTAGGTCAGGCCGCGGAAGATCAGCATGCCCGCCAGCGAGACGATGAACGCCGGGATGCCGACGACGGCGACCCAGAAGCCCTGCCAGACCCCGACCAGCGCGCCGGTGGCCAGCGCCGCGACGACGCCGAGCCACCAGGGCAGACCGTTGCTGATCGTGACCACCGCCGCGACGGCGCCGGTCAGCGCGACCACCGAGCCGACCGAGAGGTCGATGTGCCCGGCGACGATGATCATCACCATCCCGATCGCCAGGATCAGGATGTAGGAGTACTGCAGCACCAGGTTCGTCAGGTTGCCCGGGCTGAGCAGCGTGCCTCCGGTCAGCGCCGTGAACAGCAGCACGATGAACACGAAGGCGATGTAGATGCCGCTCTGGCGCAGATTGCGCGTGAGCAGCTCGAGGATGTTCGAGGTGCCGGCCATCAGTCTGTCTCCTTGGTCATGAGTTCCATCAGTCCCTCCTGGGTGGCGTCGGCCGCGGCCATCTCGCCGGTGATGCGTCCGGACGAGAGGGCGTAGACGCGGTCGCAGACGCCCAGCACCTCGGGCAGCTCGGAGGAGATCACCAGGATCGCCTTCCCGTCGGCCGCCAGGCGGTTGATGATGGTGTAGATCTCCTGCTTGGCGCCGACGTCGACGCCGCGGGTGGGCTCGTCGAGGATGAGCAGCTCGGGCTCGGTGTAGAGCCACTTGCTCAGCACGACCTTCTGCTGGTTGCCGCCGGAGAGCTGTCCGACGGTGGAGAGCACCGAGGGTGCCTTGATGTTCAGCGACCCCCGGTATTCCTGGGCGACGGCGATCTCCTCGTTGGCGTTCACCCAGCCGGCGGTGGCCAGCTTCGTCAGCGACGCGGCGCTGATGTTGCGCCGGATGTCGTCGATCAGGTTGAGCCCGTACGTCTTGCGGTCCTCGCTGACGTAGGCGATGCCGTGGTCGATGGCGTCGGAGACCCCGCGGATGGTCACCGGCTTCCCGTGCATCTCGACCGTGCCGGAGATGTCGCGGCCGTAGGAGCGGCCGAAGACGCTCATCGCCAGCTCGGTGCGGCCGGCGCCCATCAGCCCGGCGATGCCGACGACCTCCCCGGCACGGACATGCAGCGAGGCGCCGTCGACGACGGTGCGGTCGCGCTGCTCGGGGTGGCCGACGTGCCAGTCGATCAGCCGGAAGACCTCCTCGCCGATCTCGACGTCGCGGTCGGGGTACATGCTGCCCATCTCGCGGCCGACCATCCCGTGGATGATCCGGGCGGTGAGCGCCTGCTGGTCGGGCTCCTCGTCGGTCCGCATCGTCTCGATCGTGGTGCCGTCGCGGATCACGGTGACCGCGTCGGAGATCGAGGCGATCTCGCCGAGCTTGTGCGAGATGATGATGCAGGTCACGCCGGTCTCGCGCAGATTGCGGATGAGGCCGAGCAGGTGCTCGGAGTCGTCGTCGTTCAGCGCCGCCGTCGGCTCGTCCAGGATGAGCAGCTTCACGTTCTTCGACAACGCCTTGGCGATCTCGACGAGCTGCTGCTTGCCGACGCCGAGCCGGCCGACCGGAGTGACCGGATTCTCGTCCAGTCCGACCTCGGCCAGCAGCTCGGCGGCCGCGGCGTTGGTCCGGTGCCAGTCGACGAGGCCGCCGGCGCCCTGCTCGTTGCCGAGGAAGATGTTCTCGGCGATGGACAGATGCGGCACCAGCGCCAGCTCCTGGTGGATGATGACGATGCCGCGGTCCTCGGAGTCGCTGATCGAGCCGAAGCGGACCTGTTCGCCGTCGAAGGTGATGTCGCCGTCGAAGCTGGAGTCCGGGTACACGCCCGAGAGCACCTTCATCAGCGTGGACTTGCCCGCGCCGTTCTCGCCGCAGATGCCGTGGATCTCGCCGCGGCGCACCTGCAGGGTCACGTCGGAGAGGGCCTTCACTCCGGGGAAGGTCTTGGTGATCGACCGCATCCGCAGGATGTGGTCCTCTGCTGTGGTCATGGGGCCTCCTCAGGCCAGGCCTCGGCGGCCCGCCGACCATCGCCGCGGGTCCGCCGTCAGGGAGGGGTGAGTGTCGAGGGTGAGTGTCGGGAGAGGGTGACGTCGAGCCGGACCGCACGTCGCGGACAGCGGCGCCGCGCGGCCCGCCCCTCCGGGCCCGCACCGTGGTGTCGGCGGTGCGGGCCCGGAGCGGCGACGGTCGAGCGGCGGTCACATCTGGCCGGAGTCGACCTGTTCCTCGGTGTAGTAGCCGGAGTCGACGAGGATCTCCTCGTAGTTCTCCTCCAGCACCATCTGGACCTCGAGGAGGTAGGAGGGAACGACCTTGGCCCCGTTGTCGTAGGTCTCGGTGTCGTTCGGCTCCGGCTCGCCGCCCTGCAGATAGGTGTCGGCCGCCTCGACCGCCTGGTCGGCGAGGTCGCGGGTGTCCTTGAAGATCGTCGAGTGCTGCACGCCGTCGGCGATCAGCTTCACCGAGGCGATCTCGGCGTCCTGGCCGGTGACGATCGGCAGCCCGTCCTCGATGGTCTCGCCGCGTCCGTCGCTGCGCAGCGCGGTGATGATGCCGCGGGACAGCGGGTCGGCGGGTGCGAGCACTCCGTCGATCTGCTCGCCCGCGTTGTAGTGCGTGGTCAGCAGGTTCTCCATGCGAGTCTGGGCGGTCTCCTGCTCCCAGCGCTGGGTCGCGGCCTGCTCGATGTCCGTCTGCCCCGAGGGGACCTGCAGGGTGCCGTCGTCGAGGTAGGGCTGCAGCGTGTCGATGGCGCCGTCCCAGAAGTGGTGGGAGTTGCTGTCGTCCAGCGAGCCGGCGAAGAGCTCGATGTTCAGCGGATCCTCCGGGGCGTCCTCGGCCGGCTCGAAGTCCTGGTCCAGGATGCCCAGGCCGTAGAGCAGGGCGTTGGCCTGGTTCACGCCGACGTTGTAGTTGTCGAAGGTGACGTAGAAGTCGACGTTCTCGCTGTCGGTCAGCAGCCGGTCGTAGGAGATGACCGGGATGTCGGCTGCCTCCGCGGCGTCCAGCTGGGCGGTGAGGGCGCTGCCGTCGATGGCGGCGACGATCAGCGCGTCCACGCCCTGGGTGATCATCTGGTCGATCTGCTGCGACTGGGTGGGGATGTCGTCGTCGGCGTACTGCAGCTCGACATCGTAGCCGAGGTCCTCCAGGCCGGCCTCGATGTTGTCGCCGTCCTTGAGCCAGCGCTCGTAGGTCTGCGTGGGCATGGCCACGCCGACGCTCATGTCCTCGGGGGCTTCGTCTCCCCCGCCGTCGTCGCCGCTGCCGGCTCCGCCGCCGGCGCAGCCGGCGACCGAGAAGACGAGCGCCGCCGAGGCGCCCAGTGCGGTGAGATTCCTGATCCTCATCATGTCCTCCTTGACGTCTCCGTCCGGAGCTCCGGACGGACGGTGCGAATGCGCCGCCGGATCGGCGGCGACCCGACGGCCGCGCCGCTCCCCTCCCGTGCGTCGACGGTGGTGCGGAGAGGAGCCGGCGCGGCGGCCGCCGGGGCCGGGGATCGTGTCCCGGTCGGTGCCGTGACACATAGTGTCACGGGTCACCGTAATCCAGGTCACATCCCCTGGGCGAGTCGGTGATAGGCGGCGTTGAGGCGCAGCTCCTGCGCGAAGCCGCGCGTGCTGGTGGACTCGTCGATGACCGCCAGCTCCACCCCGGCGATCTCGGCGAGATCGGCGAAGGCCTCCACTCCGACAGCGGTGCTCATCACCGTGTGGTGCGCCGCGCCGGCGGTCAGCCAGCACTCCGCCGAGGTGGCGAAGTCGGGCCGCGGCTCCCAGACCGCGCGGGCCACCGGCAGATTCGGCAGCTCCTGGTCGGGGCCGACGACGTCGACGGCGTTGGCGGTCAGCCGGAACCGCTCGCGCAGATCGGTCATCGCCACCACGACCGCCTCGCCGGGATCAGTGTCGAAGACCAGGCGCACCGGGTCCTCGCGGTCGCCGATGCCCAGCGGGTGGATCTCCAGCCGGGGCCTCGACGTGGTCAGCGACGGGCAGATCTCGAGCATGTGCGCACCGAGGATCTTCTCCTTCCCCGGCGTCATCTCATAGGTGTAGTCCTCCATCAGCGAGGCGCCGCCGTCCAGGCCGTGACCCATGACCTTCGCCGCACGGACGAGCAGGGCGGTCTTCCAGTCGCCCTCGGCGCCGAAGCCGTAGCCCTCGGCCATCAGCCGCTGCACGGCCAGGCCGGGCAGCTGGCGCAGCCCGCCGAGGTCCTCGAAGTTCGTGGTGAAGGCCTCGAAGCCGCCCTCGACGAGGAAGGAACGCATGCCGGCCTCCTGCCGGGCGGCGTACTCCAGCGACTCACGGCGCGAGCCGCCGTCACGCAGCTCCTCGGCGATGTCGTAGAGCTCCTCGTACTCGGCCAGCAGGCGATCCACCTCGTCCTGCGGCACCGCTTCGACCCGCTCGACCAGATCGTTGACCGCCCAGGCGTTGACCGTGGTGCCCAGAGCGATCTCGGCCTCGGTCTTGTCGCCCTCGGTGACCGCGACGTTGCGCATGGTGTCGCCGAATCGGCAGAGCCGCAGGTTCTGCAGCGTGTCCCAGCCGGCCGCGGCCCGCACCCAGGTGCCGACCTTGGCCCGGACCCGCTCGTCGGCGGCGTGGCCGACCACCGTCTTGCGCGGCGTCGACGTGCGAGCGGCCATATAGGCGAACTCGCGGTCGCCGTGGGCGGCCTGGTTGAGGTTCATGAAGTCCATGTCGATCTCGGACCAGGGCAGCTCGCGGTTCGCCTGCGTGTGGAAGTGCAGCAGCGGCTTGGTCAGCGCCTCGAGCCCACGGATCCACATCCTCGCCGGTGAGAAGGTGTGCATCCAGACGATCACGCCCAGGCAGTCCGGGTCGGCGTTGGCCGCCAGCACCTCGGCATGGATGGCTTCGCGATCGGTGAGCACCGGGCGGTGCTCGACGGTCGCCGGGATCGCCTCGGCGGCATCCAGGGTCTCGGCGACGTGCCGGGACTGGTCGGCGACCTGCTGCAGGGTGTCCTCGCCGTAGAGGCCCTGCGAGCCGGTCAGGAACCAGACCTTCCGGCCGGCGTAGGGATTGCTCAGCGTCGTGGTCATCATGCGCCTTTCTGGCCGTAGACGTTCTGGTAGCGGTCGAAGAGGGAGTCGATCTGCCCCTGGTCGATGCGCGGCGGCTCGCCCAGCTGGCGGGCGACGTGCACAGTGCGGGCGACCTCCTCGCACATCACGGCGGCCTTGACGGCCTGCCGGGCGTCGGCCCCGACGGTGAAGGGGCCGTGCTGGGCCATCAGCACCGCCGGCGAGCGCGACGTGCGCAGCGTCTCGACGATGCCGCGGCCGATGGAGTCGTCGCCGATGAGCGCGAAGGGCCCCACGGGGATGTCGCCGCCGAACTCGTCGGCCATCATCGTCAGCACGCACGGGATGGGCTCGCTGCGTACGGCCCAGGCGGTGGCGTAGGTCGAATGGGTGTGGACCACTCCCCCGGCCTCGTCCATGTGCCGGTAGACGTAGGCGTGGGCGGCGGTGTCCGACGACGGCGTGAGCTTCTCCGGCGTGCAGTCGTCGATCTTCTCGCCGTCCAGCGTGCAGACGACCATGGTGTCGGCGGCGAGCTCGTCGTAGGAGACCCCGGAGGGCTTGATGACGAAGAGCGCGGGCTGCTCCTCCCCGGCGCCGAGCCGCGCGGCCTCGACGGTCGGCACCCGCTCGGAGACGTTGCCGGCGGTCCAGACGACCAGCTCGTTGCGGGGCAGCTCGGCGTGCAGCGCGGCGACGCGCTCGCGCGTGGCGGCGACCGCCTCGCGGACCGGCTCGGGCAGGGCGGACAGGCGGATCATGCGCGGTCTCCTTCCGCGGCGGCGGTCTCGGCGGACTGCTCATCCGACTGCTCGGCGAGCTGCTGGGCGTGCGCACGGCGGCGGATCGCCTTCAGCCGGCGCATCATGTCGTCGCCGCCGCGGCCGAAGTGGTCGTGCAGGCGCGTGTACTCGGCGAAGAGCTCGTCATAGGCGTCGGCGGCGGCCGGATCCGGGGTGTAGGCCCGCTCGACGCGCCCGCCCATCGCCGCCCCGGCGGCGCGGACGTCGTCATAGTGCCCGGCGGCGACGGCGGCATGGATGGCCGAGCCCAGCGCCGGGCCCTGTTCGGAGACGATCGTCGAGATCGGCAGCCGGGTGATGTCCGAGTAGAGCTGCATGAGGAAGCGGTTCTTCAGCAGACCGCCGGCGACGACGAGCTCGGTGACCGGCACTCCGGAGTCGCCGAAGGCCTCGATGATGGTCCGGGTGCCGTAGGCGGTGGCCTCCAGCAGCGCGCGGTAGACCTCCTCCGGGCGGGTGGTCAGGGTCAGACCGACGATCAGCCCGGAGAGCTCGTGGTCGACCAGCACCGACCGGTTGCCGGAATGCCAGTCCAGGGCCACCAGGCCGTGGGCGCCGACCGGCTGGGCGGCGGCCTTCTCGGTGAGCAGGTCGTGCAGGCCGATGCCGCGGGCGGAGGCCTCCTCCGCGCAGGAGGCCGGCACCTGGTTGTCGACGTACCAGCCGAAGATGTCGCCGACGCCGGACTGGCCGGCCTCGTAGCCCCAGGCTCCGGCGAGGATGCCGCCGTCGACGACCCCGCACATCCCGGGCACCTCGGCGAGACGGTCGCCGTTCATCACGTGGCAGGTCGAGGTGCCCATGATCGCGACCATCTGACCGGCGTCGACCGCGTCGGCGGCGGGGGCGGTGACGTGGGCGTCGACGTTGCCGACGGCGACGGCGATCCCCGGACGCAGCCCGGTCCAGCCGGCGGCCTGCTCGGAGAGGCCGCCGGCGTTCTCGCCCAGCTGGCCGATCCGATGGTCGAGCTTCTCGGAGACGAAGCCGCCGAAGTCGGGATTCAGCGCGGTGAGGAAGTCCTCGTCCGGGTACGAGCCGTCCTGATAGATGCCCTTGTAGCCGGCGGTGCAGGCGTTTCGCACGTACTGGCCGGCGAGCTGCCACACGATCCAGTCGGCGGCCTCGACCCAGTGGTCGATCGCCGCGTAGAGCTCGGGGTCCTCCTCCAGGATCTGCAGACCCTTGGCGAACTCCCACTCCGAGGAGATGAACCCGCCGTAGCGGCCGATCCAGTCCTCGCCGCGGGAATGGGCCAGCTCGTTGATCCGGTCGGCCTGCCCCTGGGCGGCGTGATGCTTCCAGAGCTTGGTGTAGGCGTGCGGCCGGTCGACGTAGGCGTCCAGCTCGTTCAGCGGGGTGCCGTCGGCGGTGGTCGGCACCATCGTGCAGGCGGTGAAGTCGGTGCCGATGCCCACGACCTGCTCCGGGCTCACGCCGGCGGCCTCGACGGCGGCCGGCACCGCCGTGGTGAGCACCTCGACGTAGTCCTGGGGCACCTGCAGCGCCCACTCGGGCGGCAGCGGCTCTCCGCGGTGCGCGGTGAGCGTGTCGTCCATGACGGCGTGCCGATAGTCGTGGACGGCGCTGCCGAGCTCGGCGCCGTCGCCGACGCGCACGACGAGCGCGCGTCCGGACAGGGTGCCGAAGTCGATGCCGATCACGACGGGGTCAGTGGTGGTCATCTCTGCAGGACTCCTTCGCGTGTTCCAGAGCACATCCGAGTGTTAACGTTAACATCTCGTCGTGTCCTGCGCCACATGCCTTCGTGTCCTGCGTCATGCCGGATGCGGAGTCCGCCTCGCCCGCCGGAGGATCGGATGCGGACAGCGAGCGGGGGATCCACTGCTGCCGTGTCGCCGATGCGGCGATTCAGCCGTAGTGGATCCCCCGTTCGATGCCTGAGGAGGCGCCGTGCTCGGCGCCTGACGACGTCAGAGCCCCAGGCGCTCGGTGTAGTCGTTGCGCAGCGCACCGTGCGGGTCGCACTCCTCGCGCAGCGCGACGAAGTCGTCCCAGCGCGGATAGAGGCCGCGGATCCGCGCGGGGTCCATGACGAAGAGCTTGCCCCAGTGCGGCCGGGCGGAGGCCGGCAGCTCGCGCTCGAGCTCCGCCAGGATCTCCTCGACCGCCGGCTGATCAGGGTGCCAGGTGAAGTGCAGGCCGACGGCGTCTCCGCCGTGGGCGGGACTGAGCCAGTGATCGTCGCCGGTCATCGTGCGGACTTCACCGATCATCAGCACCGGGGCGATCCGATCGGCCAGCCGCTGCAGCGCGCGGATCGCCTCGACGGCGTCGCGGCGCGGCACCAGATACTCGCTCTGCAGCTCGGCGCCGGCCGACGGGGTGAAGTTCATCCGGAAGTGCGGCAGCCGCTCGTGCCAGGGCCCGGGTTCGCCGCCCTGCAGGCTGGTGGCCTCGACGTCGCCCCCGGGGACCGGATGCCGACGACCCTCCGCAGGTCGCACGCCGAGGGCCTCGAGGACGGCGGGGTCGGCGGCCGTCGCCGCGGCCGCGTCGGGCTCGACCTTCGCCTTGACCCACATCTGGTCGGCCACCTCGACGTCGCGCCAGCTGGAGAAGATGCTCACGCTGTAGCCCAGCGACGTCGCCGCGTCGAGGTCGGCGAGGACCGCCTCCCAGCGCGGCTGCTCGTAGACGGTCTGGGCCACCTCGTAGGTCGGCTCGGTGTCCAGCTCGGCGGCGACGACGGCGCCGAGCGCGCCGAGGCTGACCACTGCGCCGTCGAAGGCCTGATCGCCGCGCTCGAGCCGCCGCAGCTCGCCGGCCGGGGTGAGGATCTCGACGGCGCGCACCGCTGCGGCCAGGCCGCCGACCGCGTCGCCGGAGCCGTGGGTGCCGGTGGCCACCGCGCCGGCGACCGAGATGTGCGGCAGCGAGGCCAGGTTCGACAGCGCCCGGCCCCGGGCGTGGAGCTGCTCGGCGACGTCGCCGTAGCGCATTCCGCCGCCGACGCGCACCATGTCCTCGCCGATCTCCAGCAGCCGGGGCATGCGCTCCAGGGAGATCAGCGTGCCGGTGGTGTCGGCGATGTCGTTGAAGCAGTGCCGCGATCCGACCATCCGCTTCGGACCGGGGCGACCGAACTCCTCGCGCAGCTCGTCCAGCGACTCCGGACGGCGCACCTCGCGCGCCCGGTAGGTCAGATTGCCCGCCCAGTTGGTCTCTCCCGCCGGGTGCTCGGCGCTGCGGCCTGCTTCCAGATCTGCTCCCTGGTCAGCTCTCCGGTCTGCCGTATGGTCTGCCACGTCACGCTCCTCGCTGTCGGCGACGGCGGCCCCCGCGGCCCCGTCGAGTCACCTGCGACAGCATACGACGAACCGTGACCTCCCCCACGGAACGCGCTCTCCGGATGACATCGCGCGGCCCGGAGGCGAGCGCTCGGTGCGGCCCGACGAATCCCGCCGGTGAGCCGCGCCGACGGCCCGGACACCCGTCTCAGGCGGTGGCGCGACGGATGAGCGTCGGAGCGATGAGCGTGGTGTGCTCCCCGCCCCCGGCGCCGAAGAGCTCGGTGATCGCCGCCCGGCCCACGGCTTCGAAGGGCTGGCGGACGGTGGTCAGCGGCGGGCTGAGGTGCGCGGCGCCGTCGACGTCGTCGAAGCCGACCACTGCGACATCGTCGGGAACGCGCAGTCCGTGGTCGGAGAAGGCGTGCATCATGCCCAGGGCGATGTAGTCGTTGGCCGCGAAGACCGCGTCCACGGCGCCCGAGGCGATCTGGGGCGCCAGCTCGATCCCGGCTGCGTGGCCGTCGTCGGCGGTCCACCCGGCGCAGTGCAGCAGCGGCCCCTCCTCGACGCCGGCGGCGGCCAGCGTCTCCTGCCAGCCCTGCACGCGCCCGCGGGCGTCGTACCACTCCCCCGGGCCAGCCGCATGGGCGATCCTCCGGCGCCCGACGTCGAGCAGGTGGCGCACCGCCTCGCGGGCGCCGCGGACCTGGTCGATGCCGACCACGTCCAGCGAGGCGGTGGGCTCGGCCCCGGAGGCGACGAGCACCACCGACCGGGTCTCGGCGATCTGCCGCGCCGCCTCGGCCACCGCGATGATCGGGGCGAGCACCACGATCCCGTCGACGCCGTGGTCGAGGAAGAACTCCAGGGAGGACTCCACGGTCTCGGCACGCGAATCGCGCACGACGCTCAGCGCGGTCGCGAAGCCGTGCTCGCGGGCGGCCTCCTCGACTGCCAGCGTCATCCGGTTGGGGCCGAAGGCCGAATGCCCCGGCGTGATCACACCGATCAGTCCGGTCCGTCGAGTCTTCAGCGCCCGCGCGGTGGAGTTGCGCCGGTACCCCAGCTCGCGCATCGCCCGCTCGACCTTCTCCCGGGTCTCGGGGCGGACGGCGTCGGGGGTGTTGAGCACGCGGGAGACGGTCTGGTGGGAGACGCGCGCCTGCTCGGCGACGTCGACCATCGACGGTGCCCGCGCCCCGCCTCCCGGCGGCAGGACCATCAGGACTCGTCCGGCACGTGGTCGGTCTCGCCGAGCACCCGCAGCGCGGCGCGCAGCGTCGCGGCCGCCTCATCCATCATCTCCGGATCCGGGGCCGTCAGCGCGCTGGAGAAGTCGAAGTCGTCCATCGAGTTCGACGGCCACACGTGCAGGTGAAGATGGTCGATCTCGTAGCCGGCGATCGTCAGACCGGCCCGGGCGGAGTCGAAGGCCCGGACCTGGGCCTGTCCGATCCGGTGGGCGACGCGCATCAGATGGGCGACCAGGTCGCCGTCGGCGTCGGTCCACCGGTCGACCTCGCGGCGCGGCACCACCAGCGTGTGCCCGTGGGCCAGCGGGTTGATGCTCAGGAAGCCCGCGCAGGTCTCGTCCTGCCAGACGAAGCGGCCGGGCAGCTCGCCCTGGAGGATCTTGGTGAAGACTGTGCTCATGAGGGGTGCTCCTGTCGTCGTGCGGTGCGGGGGCGACGCCGGCTCGGCGTCGGCGCGATGCGGCCGGGCCCCGGCTCCGATCGTACCCGCGGCGGGCTCCTCCGGGGCGGGGCGGCGACGCGGCTCAGCCGCCGGTGGACTCGCGCACCACCAGGCGGAAGGGAGCGATCTCGTCCTCGCCGGGCGGACCGCTCACCGCGATGCGCTCCAGCAGCCGCTCCACCGCCCGGCGCGCCGTCCAGTCGTGGTCGGGCTCCACCGTGGTCAGCGACGGCGTCAGGTGCGCGCCGACGCCGATGCCGTCGAATCCGGCCACCAGCACGTCCTCGGGCACCCGCAGCCCTGAGTCGACCAGGCCGCGGATCAGCCCCACCGCCAGCGTGTCGGTCAGTGCGAAGATCCCGTCGACGCCGTCGGGGCCGCCCACGGCGCGCTGCTCGGCCAGTCGGCGCCCCACCTCGCGGCCGGCGTCCATGGTGAGCCTCTCGCAGTCGACCAGCCGAAGGTCCTCGTCGCCGAGCCCCGCCGCGCGCGACGCCGCGCGGACGCCGGCCCAGCGCATGCTGCGGATGGTCGGCTCGCGGTCGTCCGGGCCGCCGACGAACGCCAGCCGCCGCGCGCCGCAGTCGATCAGGTGTGCGGCGGCCGCCTGGGCGCCGTCGGCGTTGGGCAGGGCGATGTGGCCCACCGCCGAGCGGTTCTCCCGCTCCCCCAGCAGCATCAGCGGCAGCTGCGGCAGCGTGGTCAGCTCGGCCATGTCCAGGCCGACGGTGCTGAGGATGAGTCCGTCGTAGTCGAGCCGCTTCGAGCTGCGGATGGCCCCGCGCTCCCCCTCGGCCGCCGCACCGGTCTCCTCGACGGCGACGCGCAGGTCGTGCTCGCCGGCGACGGCGACGATCCGCCGGGCCAGCTCGCCGAAATAGGGGTTGTCCAGCTCCGGGACGGCCAGTCCGATCACGCCGCTGCGTCCGGCCCGCAGATTCCGGGCGGCGACGTTGATCCGGTAGCCGGTCTCCTCGATGGTCTCCATGACGCGCCGTCGGACCGCGTCGCTGACGCCCGGGCGACCGTTGACCACGTTGGAGACCGTCATCGGCGAGACGCCGGCCGCCCGGGCGACGTCGCTCATGGTCACCGCCGCCATGGGCCGCACCTCCTGGTCGTCGTCGGCGCCCGCCGGGGCGTCCTTCCTGTGCGGCATGCTAGCAACGTCGGCCGCCGCCGCCCGCATCCGCACCCACCCGCACCATCCGCACGCGCCGCGCCGCCGACCCGCGGACGAGGTCGACGGCGCGGCGCCCGGCCCAGGCGTCCGCCTCCGCGACGCGCGGAGGCGACGACTCACCCCTGGTCCAGGGCCTCCTGCATCTCGGCGTGCATCTGCTCGGCGGCCTCGGCCGGGGTCAGGCGCCCGAAGAAGACCTCGTTGCAGTAGCGGTAGGCGATGTCCTGCAGCTGGCTGAAGCCCACCGGCGGGACAGGCTCGGCCGCGCCGATCTCGTCGGAGACCTCGTCGATGAAGTCGGCGACCACCTGCTCCTGGCCGTCGATCTGGTCCAGCACCACCTCGCGGGCCCCCTCGCTGGCCGGCAGGCCGCGGTCCATGCCGATGATCTCGGCGGCCTCCTCGTCGTTCACCAGGAAGTCGACGAACTCCTGGGCCTCCTCGGGATGCTCGGTGGCCGAGCTGACCGAGTACATCATCGTGGACTTGAACCACAGTCCGTTGTCCTCGGAGCTGCCGCTCTGCGACGGGAAGCGCAGCGGCTCGAAGTCCACCGCGGCCTGTTCCGAGAGGGCCGGCACCTGATTGGACCACCAGCGGCCGACCGCCTGCTCGCCGGTCTCGAAGGGCGATTCGCCCGGCGCCATGCCGGAGACCTCCTGCATGATCGTCGCCGACGGGTAGGAGCCGGCCTCGAGCAGGTCATGCTGGTACTCCAGGTACTTCTCCAGGTCGGCGACGCTGTGGCCGAGCTCGCCGTCGGCGGTGGCCAGGTGCTTGCCCTGCTGGCGCAGCCAGATCTGCAGGTCGGCGGTCTGCGGCACCCCGCCGTCGCCGTAGACCTCCTCGGGGAGCTCCTCGCGCAGGTCGGAGGTCATCTCCAGGTAGTCGTCCCAGGTCCAGGACTCGTCCTCGGGCAGCTCCATGCCCGCCTGCTCGAAGAGCCCGGGGTTGGCGAGCACCGTCATGGTGTTGATCCCGGTGGTCACCCCGACCAGCCCGTCGTCGGTGGTGCCGTTCTGCACCGCGTTGTCGTCGAAGCTGGAGACGTCGACCTGGTCCATGTCCAGCAGAGCCCCGCGCGCGGAGTACTCGCTGAGATAGCTGGCGTCCATCTGGATGACGTCGGGGGCGTCGCTGCCGGCCGACTGGGTGGCCAGCCGGTCCCAGTAGCCCTCCCAGGGCGAGTTCTCCGCCTCGATCGTCACATCGGGGTTCTGCTCCTCGTAGCGGGCGATGACCTCTTCGGTGACCTCGTTGCGATGCTCGGCGCCCCACCAGGTGAAGCGCAGCGTCACGTCGCCGTCCTCCGCGGCGTCCGAGCCGCCCGAACAGGCGGTGACCGCCAGCAGCGCCGCCGTGGTCACGACGCCGAGCGCCGCGACGCGGCGGGTGCGGGCCGTGGTCCGCGTGCTGTCGTTCCTCATCGTCCATCTCCTCCCTCGCAGATGATCCTCCGGCACCTCCCGCCGGAGATTTATCGCAACAGTACGAGTGAGATGCGTCACAGGTCAACAGCTCCGCACGTATTCGCACGGATCCGCACCCTTCCGTGGACGCCGCTCAGAGCTCCACGGCGACGAAGGACGACGGCGGCAGCTCGAGCGTCAGCTCCTCGCCCTGAAGGCGCGCGCCGTCGAAGTCCCGCGGCACGACCTCCGCCGGCGCCTCCGCAGTGTTGTGCGCGGCCGGCTCGGCGGTCAGCAGCTGCGCCGAACGCACCCCCTCGCCGAGCTCTCCGCCGCGCAGCCGCAGGCGTGCCGTCGCCGGCCGGTCGGGATCCAGGTTCGCCGCGGTGACGGTGATCCGCCCCTCGCGCGTGGAGACCGAGACCGGCAGCGTCCGGACGGTCTCGCCGTCGACGGCGCGCAGCGGCTCCGCGCTCAGCGGATGGACGGTCCGGTGGACGCCGTCGTGATGGCCGGTGCTCATCGCGAAGACGTGGTAGGTCGGCGTGAGGATCATCCGATGCTCGTCGGTCAGCACCATGGCCTGGAGCACGTTGACCGTCTGGGCGATGGTCGCCAGGCGCAGCCGGTCGGCGTGGGTGTGGAAGGCTTCGAAGTGCACCGCGGCGACCAGCGCGTCGCGCATCGTGTTCTGCTGGTGGAGGAAGCCCGGGTTCGTCCCCGGCTCGACGTTCCACCAGCTCCCCCACTCGTCGAGCGCCAGCCCCAGCTTCTGCTGCGGGTCGTAGGCGTCCATGACCGCCTTGTGCCCGGCGATGATCCGCTCGACGCGCTGGGCGGCGCGCATCGTGGTCCAGTACTCGTCGACGGTGAAGTCGGTGGCGCTGCCCTTGTCCATCCACGGCCCCGAGCGGGTGTAGTAGTGGAAGGAGATCGACTGGTAGATGTCCGACGGCTCCGCGTCCTGCAGCCCGGAGGTGACCTCGCGCATCAGCTGCTCGGTCCAGGCATAGTCATCCTCGTTGGCGCCGGCCGCGATGCGGTGCAGCCGGTTGCCCCCGTGGTCGCGGGCGTAGGTGGCGTGCTGCCGCGCCGTCGCCCCGTACTGCGAGGCGGTGAGGTTCCCGCCGCACCCCCAGGGCTCGTTGCCGATGCCGAAGAAGGCCACCTGCCAAGGCTCCTCGCGGCCGTTCCGCCGACGCATCCGGGCCATCGGCGAGTCGCCGTCGCGGGTCAGGTACTCCACCCAGTCGCTGGTCTCGCGGACCGTGCCGGAGCCGACGTTGGCCGAGATGTAGGGCTCGGCGCCGAGCAGCTCGCAGAGCCGCATGAACTCATGCGTGCCGAAGTGGTTGTTCTCCTCGACGTCGCCCCAGTGCGTATTGACCATGCGCGGACGCTGATCGCGCGGACCGACGCCGTCCGCCCAGTGGTACTCGTCGGCGAAGCAGCCGCCCGGCCAGCGCAGATTGGGGATGTCCAGGCCGCGCAGGGCCTCGACGATGTCGGCGCGGATGCCCTCGACGTTCTCGATCGGCGAGTCCTCGCCCACCCAGAAGCCGTCGTAGATGCACCGGCCCAGGTGCTCGGCGAAGTGGCCGTAGAGATGGCGGCTGATGGTCGGGCCCTCGACGTCCAGGTCGACGACGGCGGTCAGCGTGGTGGACATGGTTCTCCTCGTCTCGTCCGGCGGGTCGCAGGAGCGGTGGCGCCCCTTGGTTTAACGATACATGACCGACCGTCGACGGCCCCGTCGCGAGTGCGGAATCGCCCTCCCGCCGCCGTGGGGCCGCGCTGATAACCTGGACGAGCCCGATCCGGGGCCTCCGCGCAGTGCGCTCGTCCCCGGTGATCGAGACTCCTGGGAGGATGACCCCGCCCGTGACCACCGATTCCCCGGCCCCGCCGGTCCGCGGCCGTTCGACGCGCCAGAAGCGCGCCGTCTGGGCGGCGCTGAACTCGCTCGACGACTTCGTCAGCGCGCAGGAGCTCCACCGGATCCTGCAGCGGCGCGGCGAGACGGTCTCGCTGGCCACGGTCTACCGCGTGCTGCAGTCCCACCAGGAGGACGGCCTGCTCGACGTCGTGCGTCCCGACGATGCCGAGGCCGTCTACCGGCTGTGCGCGCGCGAGGAGCACCACCATCACCTGGTCTGCCGCAGATGCGGGCTGACCGTGGAGTTCGAGGCCCCGGACATCGAGGCCTGGACCGGCCGGCTGGCCGCCGAGCACAGCTTCACCGACGTCCACCACACCCTGGAGATCTTCGGACTCTGCGCCAGCTGCGCGGCCGCCCGCGACGGCGAATCTGACCACGGCTGATCCCGCCGTCCCACGACCGCCCGCTCGGACCTGCCGCGCCGGATCCGCGAGGAGTCAGCTCCGCATCGGCGCGGACTCGGCGACGCGTCAGCCTCGGGCCGACGCCGACGACGCCGACGACGCCGGAGTCCCGGACGCACGGCGCCCGCCGTCGCGATGGACGTCCTCGCGGTCGACGTCGAGCACCTCCGCGGCCTGCCGACGCCGCCGCCGGCCGCGACCGCGGCCCGCCGCCAGGCAGATCAGGTAGATCACGAAGGCGATCGTGGTGATGTAGGGGCTGATCGGCACCTCGCCGGTCAGCGCGAGCATGATGCCGCCGACGGCGGAGACCAGTCCGATGAGCATCGACAGCCCCACCGCCAGCACCGGTCGCGCCGTGACCTTCAGCGCGGCCGCCGCCGGCACGACCAGCAGCGAGAGCACCAGCAGCGCGCCGACGACCTGCACCGACATCGCCACCGCGCCGCCGAGCAGCCCCATGAACAGCAGCGAGAGCGCGTTCACCGGCACCCCGCGGGCGCGCGCGAGCTGCGGGTCGACCGAGGCGAAGAGCATCGGCCGCCAGACGAGGACCAGCACGGCCATGATCAGCACCGCGCCGGTGACCAGCGTCTGCGTCTGCACGTCGTCGACGCCGACGATCTGGCCGGTCAGCAGGCCGAACTTGTTCGCCGATCGCCCCTCGTAGAGCGAGAGGAACAGGATCCCGAGTCCGAGCCCGAACGGCATCAGCACTCCGGCCACGCCGGAGGTGTCCTTGTCCTTCAGACTCAGGCCTCCGATGAGCAGGGCCAGGACCACGGCGCCGACGGCCGAGCCGGCGACGACGTCGACGCCCAGCAGCAGCGCGAGGGCCGCTCCGGCGAAGGAGACCTCGGCGATCCCGTGGACGACCAGGGCCGTCCGGCGCAGCATGATGAACACGCCCACCAGGCCGCCCATCAGGCCCAGCACGCCGGCGGTGATCACCGAATTGCGCACCAGGTCGAAGAGGCGCCAGTAGTCCTCGACCGTGAACGAGGAGAGGAACTGCTCCATGGTCAGTGTGCTCCGATCCGTCCGTCGTGCCCCGGCTCCGCCGGCTCCGCCTCGGGCGCGGCGGCCCGCTCCTCCTCCGGGGCGCAGTGGTGCCCCTCGAGGTGCTGGCCCATGACCACCAGCCGGCCGCGGTGCTCGAGCACGTCGACCGGCGCGTCATAGAGCTCGCTGAGCACCTCGGTGCGCATCACCTCGCGTGTGGCGCCGATGCGGTGCCGGCCGCGGGCGAAGTACAGCACCCGGTCGACATGGTCGATCACCGGGTTGATCTCGTGGGTCACGAAGACGACGGCGGCCCCGCGCTCGGCGGCCTGGCGCTGGATGAGGTCTGTGATGGCCTGCTGGTGGTGCAGGTCCAGCGAGTGCAGCGGCTCGTCGCAGAGCAGCACCGCCGGATCGCCGGCGAGCGCCTGGGCGGCCCGCAGCCGCTGCTGCTCGCCGCCGGAGAGCAGCCCGACGGGCATGTCGGCATACTCGGTCGCGCCGACCTCCTCGAGGAGCCGGTCGACCTCGCGGCGCTCGGCCCGGCCGCGGAGGCGCAGGCCGAAGCGGTGTCCGTCGAGCCCCAGGGCGACGAGGTCGCGCCCGCGCAGCGGGGTCTCGGCCGGGAGCGTGTGCTGCTGCGGGATGTAGCCCACCGCACTGCTGCCGCGGCGCGCCGGCCGCCCGGCGATCTCCGCGGTGCCGGCGGCGAGCTTCTGCAGTCCCAGCAGCACCTTCAGCAGCGTGGACTTGCCGGCGCCGTTGGGGCCCAGCACGGCCAGGAACTCCCCCGGGGCGAGCTGCAGGTCCAGCTGCTGCCACAGCGTCCGCCCGTCGAAGCCGACGGCGGCATCGTGCAGGGCGACGACCGGGGCCTCACGCATCGCCGTCCTCCACGATCTGTCGGACGGAGGAGACGGTGTCGCTCATCCACTCCAGGTAGTCGTCGATGTCGTCGGGCAGCGTCTCGCGGAAGTCCATCACCCGCACCCCTGCCTCCTCGGCGGCGGTGCGGATGCGCTCGGACTGGTGCGTCTCGGTCTGCGAGTTGTAGGCGAGCAGGTCGATCTCGCCGCCGGACGCGGCATCCAGCGCCCGCTGCTGCAGCCGGGGCGAGACGTCCTCGCCGTGCTCCACGGCGCCCAGGAAATCGGGGTCGGTGACGTCCTCGTATCCCATCCGGACCAGCAGGTGCGCCGAGACCGGCTCGGTGGCCAGCGTCTGCAGGCCGTCGGCGGAGACGGCGCGGGCCTCCTCGTCGAGCGCGTCGATCTCGGCGGAGAGGTCCTCGGCGTTCTGCGTGAACTCCTCGGCGTGGTCCGGCGACCGCTCGCCGAGCTCCTCGGCGAGATCCATCACGAAGTCGCTCATCATCGGCAGGTCATACCAGACGTGCTCGTTGGCGGCGAGCGCCTCGGCGGCGTCGCCGTGCTCGTGGCCGGCATGCGCGTCCTCGCCGCCGGAGTCGCCGGACTCATCATGCGCATGCTCGTTGGGGCCGTCGATCACCTGCACGACGGCGTCCTCCTTCTCGGCCGCCGCGGCCAGCTGCGTCAGGAACGGGTCGTAGCCGCCGCCGTTGGCGATCAGCACGTCCGCCTCCTCGACGCTCAGCCGATCCTGGGGCGTCGCCTCGTAGGAGTGCGGATCCAGGGCCGGCTCGTCGACGACGGCCTCGACGTCGGCCGCGCCGTCGACGACATGCTCGGCCAGCGACGCGTAGACGTCCGTGGAGGCCAGCACCAGCATCCGGTCGTCGTCGCTCGCCCCCTGGGCTCCCCCGCATCCGGCGAGGAGCAGGGCCAGAGCCGCGGCGCCGGCCGCCGGACGGGCGGGGCGACGGCGCGCTCGAGGGGTCGACGCGACGGGGCGGGAGATCACGGGGCCAGGCATGGCGGAGCCTTTCAGGACGGGAGGAAGGCGACGACCCGCCGACTCCGAGGCTCCTGCCGAGCCCCGGTCGGGGGGGGGGTATGGGCCGCCAACTGCAGGGATCAGCGTACGCCGCCAGCCCTATTGCGAACAAATCTCAACTCGTTCGGCCGGGTGTCAGAGACCCCGTCGTCCCGCCGCCGATGCGGACCGGGCCGCCCGTCCGCGGGGTCCGGCACGCTCGGCGCGCTCCTCCTCGAACTCCGCCTCGAGCTCCTCCTCGAGCGGCTCCTCGTCCACCCGGTGACGGCGCCGCGAGTCGCGGGACTGGGTGGCGTCGTGGATCTCGCCGACGAGCACCTCGAGCACGTCCTCCAGGAAGAGGATGCCGCGGGTCTCGCCGCCCTCGTCGATCACGCGGGCGAGATGCGACCCGGTGCGCTGCATCTGCGCCAGGCAGTCCTCGACCTGGTCGCCGCAGGTCATGTTGCCCAGCGAGCGGATCGCGGTCACCGGGATCGACTCGCGATAGCGGCTCGCCGGCAGGCTCATCACGTCCTTGAGATGGACGTAGCCGAAGAACGCGTCGTCGCCGTCGACCACCACGAAGCGTGAGAATCCGGTGCGTCCGACGGCGCGCTCCACCTTCTTCGGAGAGACGTCGGCCGGGACGGTGATCACCTCGGAGACCGGGACCATGACGTCGGAGGCGGTGACCTCGCTGAAGGACAGCGCTCCGGCGATCACCCCTGCCTCGTCGTGCACTGTGCCGTCGCGGGTGGACTCGGCGACGATCGACTGCATGTCCTCGAGCGTGAAGGTCGAGACGACCTCGTCGCGCGGGGTCACGCCGAAGGCTCGGAGCACCAGGTTCGCCGTGACGTTGAGCAGCAGGATCACCGGATGCAGGATCCGGGAGAGCATGACCATCGGCGGCGCCAGCAGCAGCACCGCCCGATCGGCCACCGAGACGGCGAAGTTCTTCGGCACCATCTCGCCGAAGGTCACGTGCAGGAAGGTCACCAGCACCAGCGCGACGGCGAAGGCCGCAGTGCCGGCGACCGACGCGGGCAGCCCCAGATCGACCAGCGGCTCGGTCAGCAGATGATGGATCGCCGGCTCGGACATCAGCAGGATCAGCAGCGAGCACACGGTGATGCCCAGCTGCGCGACCGCCAGCATCTGCGAGACGTGCTCGATGGCGTGCAGCGCGGTCTTCGCCCGGCGGGACCCCGCCTCGGCCTTCGGCTCGATCTGGCTGCGCCGTGCCGACATCACCGCGAACTCGCCGCCGACGAAGAAGGCGTTGCCGGCCAGCAGCACGATCAGCCACACCGCGCCCATCAGGTCGCCGCCCATCAGCGTCCCCCTCCCCCGGCACGGTGCGCCGGCCCGGCGTCGGCGAGCTCGGTGCGCCCGGCGCGTTCGGCGCGCTCCGCCTGGGCGGCGAGCGCGGCCCGGCGCGCCTCGGCGTCGGGGATGAAGCGCACCCGGTCGATGCGACGGCCGTCGACGACGACCACGCGCAGCGTGCCGCCCGCGACCGGGACCTCGTCGCCGACGGCGGCGAGCCGGCCCAGAGCGTCGACGATGAACCCGGCGACGGTCTCGTAGGCGGCGCCGTCGGGCACGGCGAGCCCGACGATCTGGGCGTTGATCTCGTCGGGGCGCAGCAGGCCGGGGAAGAACCAGTCTCCGGCGGCGGACTGCAGCACGCCCGGGGCGATCCGGTCGTGCTCGTCCGCGACCTCACCGACGATCTCCTCGATGAGATCCTCCAGGGTGACCACTCCGGCGGTGCCTCCGTACTCGTCGACGACGACGGCCATCTGCAGCGAGGCCTCGCGGAGCACCGGCAGCAGCGCGTCCAGCGAGAGGGTCTCGGGCACCCGGGTGACCTCGGACATCACGGTGGCCGCGACCAGGCCCTCGCGCTTGTCGCGCGGGACGGCGACGGCCTTCTTCACATGGGTGACGCCGCGGACCTCGTCGACGGACTCGCCGAGCACGGGGAACCGCGAATAGCCGGTCCGCCGGGCCATCCCGATCAGCTCGGTCAGCGGGGCCTCGGCCTCGACGGCGGCCATCCGCGGGCGCGGGGTCATCGCGTCGGCGGCGGTCTGCTCGGCGAAGCGCAGCGTGCGGTCCAGCACCGTGGCGGTGTCGGCGTCCATCGTGCCGAGCTTCGCCGACCGGCGGACCATCGAGGAGAGCTCCTCGGGAGTGCGCGCCCCGGAGAGCTCCTCCTTGACCTCCAGGCCGAACCGGTGGAGCACCAGGTTGGAGAAGCCGTTGAGCAGCAGCACCAGCGGCTTGGCGACGGCGGTGACGACCAGCTGCGGACCCGCCAGCGCGCGGCCCAGCCGCTCGGCCTCGGCGATGGCCAGGTTCTTCGGCACCAGCTCGCCGAGCAGCATGGAGACCAGTGTGGCCAGCAGCATCGCGACGATCAGCGAGACCGGCCCTGCGGCGGCGTCGGGCACGCCGAGGGCGGCCAGCGGGGAGGCCAGCAGCTCGCCCAGGGCCGGCTCCACGACGTAGCCGGTGAGCAGCGTGGTGACGGTGATGCCCAGCTGGCAGGTGGACAGCTGGGTCGACAACGAGCGCAGGCAGGACAGCAGCGCCCGGGCCCCGGGATCGCCGCGGTCGACGGCGCGTTGGACGGTGGGCTGATCGAGGGCGACCAGCGAGAATTCGACGGCGACGAAGAAGGCCGTGCCGAGGATCAGCAGCAGGCCGACGCCCAGAAGCATCCATTCCACGTCAGGCGGTGCACCTCCGCGCGCCGCCGGGGCGCCCCCGCCGCGACGCGGCTCCGCCCGCGGCGGGCGGACCCCCGTGCGACGGCAGACTCAGGCGCGGGCGGCCGTGGGGCAGGACAGGGCGGTGCGGGGTCGAGCGTCGAGGGACGGGACCCGGTTGTCGATACTCCATGAGAACGTCCACTCTACCGGCCCTCGCGGGTGACCGCCACCACCTGGCGCGGCCTCGGCTCGCCCCTCACCAGGTGGTCGGGACCGGCTTGCCCTCCTCGTAGCCGGCCGCCGACTGCACGCCGGCCACGGCCCGCTCGCGGAAGGCGGCCAGGTCGCCCGCCCCGGCGTAGGTCATCGAGGAGCGCACGCCGGAGGTGATCGAGTCCAGCAGGTCCTCCACCCCGGGCTGCTCCGGGTCCAGGTACATCTTCGACGTCGAGATGCCCTCCTCGAAGAGCCCCTTCCGGGCCCGGGAGAAGGCGTCCTCCCCGGCGGTGCGGTTCTGCACCGCCCGCGAGGAGGCCATCCCGTAGCTCTCCTTGTACCGGCGGCCGTCGACCTCGGCGACCAGGTCCCCCGGCGACTCGTAGGTGCCGGCGAACCAGGAGCCGACCATCACCTGGGAGGCGCCGGCGGCCAGCGCCAGGGCGATGTCGCGCGGGTGGCGCACGCCGCCGTCGGCCCAGATGCGGCCGCCCAGTTCGCGGGCGGCGGCCGCGCACTCCAGCACGGCGGAGAACTGCGGACGGCCCACCGCCGTCATCATCCGCGTGGTGCACATCGCGCCGGGGCCGACGCCGACCTTGACGATGTCGGCCCCGGCGGAGATCAGGTCGCGCACGCCGTCGGCGGTGACCACGTTGCCGGCGACCACCGGGACGGCGGCCCCGCGGGCGTCGACCACCTCGCGGACCGCGGCCAGCGCGTCGAGCATGCGCCGCTGATGCCCGTGGGCGGTGTCCACGACGAGCACGTCGACCTCGGCGTCGAGCAGCGATTCGGCCTTGGCGGCGACGTCTCCGTTGATCCCCACCGCCGCGGCCAGCGCCAGACGGCCCGAGGAGTCCACGTGCGGGGTGAACAGCGTCGAGCGCAGCGCCCCGCGCGGCGTGAGCACGCCGGCGAGCACACCCTCGCCGGTGGTCACCG
Source organism: Nesterenkonia sp. F (assembly GCF_000220985.1). Classification (GTDB taxonomy): domain Bacteria; phylum Actinomycetota; class Actinomycetes; order Actinomycetales; family Micrococcaceae; genus Nesterenkonia. The sequence goes on along the minus strand of NZ_AFRW01000022.1, from coordinate 1,172 downwards.
GCGCGTACTCCACCGCGGCGGCGTCCATGGCGAGGAAGGCCTGGCGGAGCCCCTCGGCGAGCGCGGAGCCGTCGTCGTCGGCCTCCAGCCCCAGCTCGGCGGTGGTGAAGCGGACCTGCGGCATGCGCATCACCGAGCCCACCGAGGAGAAGCGGTCCCGGCCGACGCCGTCCTCGGCGTGGACCACCCCGGCCGGGCGCATGTCCTCGTCGACGACGCAGACCGCGTCGTGGCTGCGCTTGTCCAGCAGGTGCAGCACGTCGAGGACCGTGTCCTGCGGCGAGACCTTCAACGGGGTCTCGAGCACCGGGTGGCAGGACTTGACCCACTGGGCCACCTGGCGGATGACCTCCAGCGGGACGTCCTGGGGCAGCACGCCCAGGCCCCCGCGGCGCGCCATGGTCTCGACCATCCGACGGCCGGTCACCGCGGTCATGTTCGCCGACACCAGCGGGATGGTGGAGCCGGTGCCGTCGTCGGCGGAGATGTCGACCTCGGTGCGCGACATCGCCTCGGACCGCGAGGGCACCAGGAAGACGTCGGCGTAGGTGAGATCGGTGGTCGGCTCGTTGAGGAACTTCATGCGCGGGTCGTCCGCCCCTTCATCTGTCGTGCTCGTGCCGCGGGGACCTGCCTCATGAGCAGGTCGCACGGCCTGGGACACGATACCGTGCCCAGTGGCGATGCGGCAGGTCGAATCACTATGCTGGTCGGCAGGTGACCGACAGCGTCGCCGGCCCGCCGGGCGCATGTCCCCGAGACGGCGATGAAGCCGTCGTCGGATCTCCCTCCGGGCAGGACTGTCGCACCGCGGCCGAGCGTCGGCTCCTGCAGCTGGACGGTCGTGGTGCTCCAGAACCGACCGACACACATATGGAAGAGGCGTATCCACAGTGCCAGAGCTAACGTCCAGCCGTCTCGCGGAGGAATTCCCCGGAAACGAATGGCTGGTCGCCGACATATACGACAAGTACAGGGCGGACCCCGGCTCAGTGGACCGGAAGTGGGCTGACATCTTCCGCCGGATGGAGTCGGAGAGCGCCGACGACGGCGCGGCGGCCCCGTCCTCGTCGACGACTCCCCCTCCGGCCTCCGCCTCCTCCTCCGCCACCCGCTCCTCGGCCCGCGGCGCCGCCGACGCCGGCGCGGGCGGGTCGGCGAGCTCCTCGCCC
>NZ_AFRW01000023.1 GCF_000220985.1 Nesterenkonia sp. F | reverse complement strand
CACTGCGACCGCGGTTCTCGACCAGCCCCTCCTGGGCCAGTGTGCGGATCGCGTCCCGCGCCGGACCGCGGCTGACCTCGTACTCCTCGGCGAGCTTCGCCTCGACCAGCACGTCGTCGGCCGGCAGCTCACGAGTGATGATGCGCCGCCGCAGGTCGTCGGCGACCTGATCGCCCAAGGCGTCGCCGCGTGCCACTGGACTGCGAGCCATGACCTTCCTCTCGTCGGTTTTCAGTAAACGGTTAACTGAAGCCTAGCGTGCTCCACGTCACGTGTCCAGAGTCACATGACGAGAATCTGGGGCGGCCGCCTCAGGCGACGGGAAGCGACCACTCGCCAGGCGGTGCGAGCACGCCACACCGTCAGCCAGCAGCCGCCCTCCCCGGGGTTTCACGTCCTCGCCCTGGTGTCACGTCCGGGCAGGGACGTGGCATCAGGGCGAGGACGTGACACGAGCCCTGAGCCGCATCAGTCACACCCCTCTTGATACCCCCAGGGGTATGTGTCAGACTTGCCTGACATACCCCAGGGGGTATCTCAGGAAACCATCAGGAAGGGGAATCCCCCATGCTTCTGGAACGGATCTACGACGATGACCTCGCTCAGGCCAGCTACGTCATCGGCTGCCAGGCGACCGGGGAGGCGATCGTCATCGACCCGCGCCGCGACGTCGGCGAGTACTTCGACCTCGCCGCGCGTCACGGGATGCGGATCTCGCACGTCGCCGAGACCCACATCCACGCCGACTATCTCTCCGGCACCCGCGAACTCGCCGCGGCCGCGGACGCGACGGCCCACGTCTCGGCCGAGGGCGGCGAGGACTGGCAGTACGGGTTCGACGCCGAGCGGCTCCACCACGGAGACGTCATCTCCCTCGGCAACGTGCGCATCGAGGCGCGCCACACGCCGGGCCACACGCCTGAGCACCTGGTCTTCCTGATCACCGACGGCGCCGCCGCCGATGAGCCGGGATACATGATCTCCGGGGACTTCGTCTTCGCCGGAGACACCGGCCGCCCGGACCTGCTCGACGAGGCCGCCGGCGGCGAGGACACCCGCTTCGAGGCGGCGCACCAGCTCTTCGAGAGCCTCAAGCGCGAGTTCCTCACCCTGCCCGACCACGTGATGGTCCACCCGGGCCACGGTGCCGGAAGCGCCTGCGGCAAGGCCCTGGGCGCGCTGCCGGCGACCACGGTCGGCTACGAGCGCCACCACGCCTGGTGGGCGCCCCACCTGGCGAACGACGATGAGCAGAGCTTCGTCGACGAGCTGCTCTCCGGCCAGCCCGACGCCCACTCCTACTTCAGCCGCATGAAACGGCAGAACACGCGCGGTCCCGAGATCCTCGGCCCCCGGCAGCCTCTGCCGGAGCTCGACGCCGCCACCGTGCGCAGCGCACTCGAGGAGGACCGCGCGCTCTTCGTCGACAGCCGGCACCACACCCGGGTCGCCGAGGGCACCGTCGCCGGCTCGCTGAACATTCCGGGAGACGGCAAGACCGCGAGCTTCGGCGCCTGGGCCTATGACCCGGAGCGCAACCAGCGGCCGCTGATCCTGCTCGCCGAGGATGCCGACGACGCCGAGGTCCAGCGCGCCCACCTGATGCGCGTGGGCATCGACCAGGTGGCCGGCTACATCACCGGTCGTGAGGGGCTGCAGGAGGTCCGGCCGCCGCAGATCTCTCCGGCCGAGCTGCAGGACGTCGAGCCGGCGATGCTGCTGGACGTGCGCACCGCGAACGAGCACGCCGCCGGCCACATCCCCGGATCCCACCAGCTCAGCGGAGGCAGGGTCCTGTGGCACCAGGACCAGCTGCCGGCCGAGGGGCCGATCGTCACCTACTGCCAGTCCGGACGGCGCAACTCCGTCGCCGCCAGCGCGCTCCGCAGCCAGGGCCATGACGTACGCGAGCTCGTCGGCAGCTATGCCGGCTGGTCGGAGTGGAAGAACTCCGGAGCCTGATCGGACCAGATTCAAGCACCTCCAGCACCCATCATCGACGACGAAGGATTCTCATGACTGAGACCACCACGACCATGTCTCCCGACCAGCTGGCCGCCGCGATCGACGCCGACCGCGCGCCGCTGATGCTCGACGTCCGCACCCCGGCGGAACACGCCACGATCCATGTGGCCGGATCGATCAACGTGCCGCTGGACATGCTCCAGCAGCACCGTGAGCGGCTCGCCGCGCACCTCGCCGATCGGAGCGACGACGTCGTGCTGCTCTGCCAGAGCGGCCGGCGGGCCGGCCAAGCCGCGCAGGAGCTGGCCGCCGTCGGGCGTGAGGCGACCGTGCTCGACGGCGGCGTCTCCGCGATGGGTCAGCAGCACGACCGGCTGACCCGCCGCGCCGGCGACCGATGGGCGATGGACCGACAGGTTCGGATGGCCGCCGGATCGCTGGTGCTGACCGGCTTCCTCGGCGGCAAGCTCGTCTCCCCGGCCATCGGCTATCTGGCTGGAGCAGTCGGCGCGGGGCTGACGTACTCGGCGCTGTCCGATTCCTGCGCCATGGCCAAGGCACTGGACAAGATGCCGTGGAACCGGGATGTCCCTGCCCCGAGCATCGATGACGTCTTCGCCGCCATGCCGACGACGGCCCGGCGCGACGGGACCGAGCGGTGAGCCTGCCGCCGCTGGTGCTGGCCCTCGCCGCCGTCGTCGGAGTCCTGCTGGGGCTGCTCGGCGGCGGCGGGACCATCCTGGCGGTGCCGCTGCTGACCTATGTCGCCGGAATGCCGACCAAGGAGGCGATGGCCGCATCCACGGTGATCGTCGGCGTGACCGCGGCGCTCAGTCTCGCGGCGCCGTCGCGGCGCGGCACCGTGGCCTGGCGTACGGGCGCGCTGTTCGGGGCCGCGACCATGGCCGGCGCCTTCGGCGGCGGAGCGCTGGGCGCCCGCCTGCCGGACACCTTGCTCATGGTGCTCTTCGCGGTGCTGATGGCCGCCGCGGGACTGGCCATGCTGCGCCGACGCTCCACCCAGCGCACCCGACCGACGCCCGGGGCCGTCGCCGTCCTCGGCCAGGGCCTCGGCGTCGGACTGCTGACGGGAATGGTGGGCGCCGGCGGCGGGTTCCTGATCGTGCCGGCGCTGGTCATGCTCGGAGGGTTGTCGATGCCGATCGCGGTGAGCACCTCGCTGCTGGTCATCGCGATGAAGTCACTGACCGGAATGGCGGGTTACCTCACCACCGTGTCGATCGACTGGCCGACGACGCTGCTGGTGACCGCGGCGATGGTGGCCGGGTCGTTGATCGGCTCCAGCATCGCCCGGCGCGTGCCGGCATCGGCGCTCAAACGTTCCTTCGGCGTGCTGGTGCTCGCGATGAGCCTGGTGGTGCTGACCGTCGAACTTCCGGGCCTCTGGGGCCTGGGCGCCGGATTCCTGGTCGCCGTCGCCGGCGTAGCACTGGGATCATGGAGCAACACAGGATCAGAACGAGGAGACGACGATGAGGGAAGCAGACCCGGAAGTCCAGCGCAAGATCGTGAACCGGCTCAAGCGGGCCCGCGGGCAGCTCGACTCGGTGATCAACGCAGTGGAGGACGGTGACAGCTGCCGCAATGTGGTCACCCAGCTCGCCGCGGTGTCGACGGCGCTGGACCGCGCCGGATTCAGCGTGGTCTCCTCGGCGATGCAGTACTGCGTGACCGACCCCGAGGGAGCGAAGGAAGCCGAGGACGGACTCACGGTCGAGGAGCTGGAGAAGCTCTTCCTCTCGCTCTCCTGACCCGGAGGACGGCGGTCGAGCGATCGGGCGTCGCGCCCCATTCGAACGGCCGGCCCGCTGCCCTCCTCTTCCCGCTCCCGCACCTTGGGTTGTCACGTCCTCGCCCTGGTGTCACGTGCATATATGCGTGTGACACCAGGGCGAGGACGTGACATCTGGCCGGGACCGGACGTGGCAGAAGGCGCTGGGGAGTGTGGAGGACCCGGGCCGACGACACGCCGTTCCGTCCACAGCGCGCGCGATCACCGTGGCGGCGGAGCGACTCATCTCTCAGGCTCGGCACCATGGTTGAGACGCACTCCCCGCCCGCGCGGCTGATCCGCTCCACAGACGGCGACGACGGCGGGCCCTCCAGCGATCGTCTGGTCCGTGCGCTGCGCGCCGGCGAAGTGCTCCGCCTCCGACGGGGCGTCTACGTGCGGACCAGCGACTGGCTCGATGCCGAACCGTGGACGCGCTACGACTATGTGGTCGCCGCCGTCGCCCTGCGGACGCCCTCTCCCCTGTTCTGCCGGCAGAGCGCCCTGCTCCTGCACGGTCTGCCGCTGCCGACCACACCGGACCGGGTCCATGTCCGCATCGGCGGCCGGGGCTCCGCCGGAACGCGCCGCGCACCGGCGATGACGGAGGGAACCGCCGCCCAGCGCCGACTCGACGCGGAGGCGATGCCCGCCGGAGGTTCCGTCGATCTGCGCCGTCTGCTCCGCCCGACGCCGACGCACCAGCTGGAGGCCGCGCAGCCGGCCGGCACCGATCGCGCGTCGCTGCGAGAGCTCGTCGCGAGCGGCGAGCATCACCAGCCGTCCCTCGTTCTGCCCGGGGACGCGCTGGCGAGCGTCGTCGGCCCCGCGAGCTATCTCGTGGAGCCGATGAACCTGGCTCTGGTGGACACCGTCAGCCGGGTGGACTTCCCCTCCGGCGTGGCGCTGCTCGATGCGGCGCTGACGCGCGACGACCTCGACGTCGAGGCGTGGTTGGAGCACCTGCCGACGGCTCGCCGTCGTCGGATCTGGCAGAGGGCGTGGGACTTCGCCGACCCGGCCTCGGAATCGGTCGGAGAGTCGATCTCTCGGGCCCAGATCCATGCTCTCGGCTTCGAGGCTCCGACGCTGCAACGCGTGATCACCACCGACATCGGCACGTTCCGCGTGGATTTCTGCTGGGAGCAGGCCGGCGTGATCTGCGAGTTCGACGGGCGCATCAAGTACCTCGACGTCGATCTGCGGGGAGACACCACGCCGGCGCAGCAGGTCTACGCGGAGAAGCAGCGTGAGGACGCGCTGCGCCGTCACGGCTGGGGTTTCGGCCGATGGGGATGGACGGAGGCCTGGAATCCCCGACTGCTGGCCGCCCGGCTGGAGAACCTCGGCGTCCCGCGGACCCGCGAAGTGTCACGTCCGAGCCCTGTTGTCATGCCGCTACAGGGACGTGACAACAGGGCCCGGACGTGACACTCGGCGGCAGCACCGCGTCGACGGGCCTCGACGGCGGGTGCGGACGTGACACGTGGATGGGCCGGACGCCAGCAGCGGCGTGGGCCGGTGCGGACGTGACACCCGGGACACCAGGGACCCGCAGCGGGAAGCCGCACCTGGGACCCGCAGCCGGGATCCGGCCACGGGAGGCCTCACACGCGGCCCCACACGCGGCCCCACGCACGAGAAGGGCCGGCGGTCGCTCCCCGCAGGGAACGGCCGCCGGCCCGTCGTCTCAGCTCAGTCCCGACGCCGGCGTCCGGCGTCGGTCGTCAGCCGATGATCAGCCGAAGCTCACGCGTCCTCGGTGACCACCTGGTTGACCGACTCCGACTCCTCGCCAGAGCCGTCCCCGTCGACCACCGGAGCCAGCGAGAGCTTGCCGCGGTCGTCGATCTTGGTGATCTCCACCTGGATCTTCTGGCCCACGCCCACGACGTCCTCGACGTCGTCGACGCGCTTGCCGTCGTTGAGCTTGCGCAGCTCAGAGATGTGCAGCAGGCCGTCCTTGCCCGGGGTCAGCGAGATGAAGGCGCCGAAGGTGGTCAGCTTGACCACGGTGCCCAGGTAGCGCTCGCCCACCTCGGGGACCGAGGGGTTGGCGATCGCATTGATCGCACTGCGGGCGGCGTCGGCGGCCTCGCCGCTGGTCGCGCCGATCAGCACGGTGCCGTCGTCCTCGACCGAGATGTCGGCGCCGGTGTCCTCCTGGATCTGGTTGATCATCTTGCCCTTCGGGCCGATGACCTCGCCGATCTTGTCGACCGGGACCATCACCGAGACGATGCGCGGAGCGTGCTCGGACATCTCGTCCGGCCCCTCGATCGCGGCGTTGATGACGCCCAGGATGTGCAGCCGGGCCTCGCGGGCCTGGGTCAGCGCCGCGCCGAGCACCTTCGCCGGGATGCCGTCCAGCTTGGTGTCCAGCTGGATGGCGGTGACGAACTCGGACGTGCCGGCGACCTTGAAGTCCATGTCGCCGAAGGCGTCCTCGGCGCCGAGGATGTCGGTCAGCGCCGCATAGCGGGTCTCGCCCTCGACCTGGTCGGAGACCAGGCCCATGGCGATGCCGGCCACCGGAGCCTTCAGCGGCACGCCGGCGTTGAGCAGCGACAGCGTCGAGGCGCAGACCGAGCCCATCGACGTCGAGCCGTTGGAGCCCAGCGCCTCGGAGACCTGGCGGATCGCGTAGGGGAACTCCTCGCGGTTCGGCAGCACCGGCACGATGGCCCGCTCGGCCAGTGCACCGTGGCCGATCTCGCGGCGCTTCGGGGAGCCCACGCGACCGGTCTCGCCGGTGGAGTACGGCGGGAAGTTGTAGTTGTGCATGTACCGCTTGGTGGTCTCCGGCGACAGGCTGTCGATGGTCTGCTCCATCTTCAGCATGTTCAGCGTGGTGATGCCCATGATCTGGGTCTCGCCGCGCTCGAAGATCGCCGAGCCGTGCACCCGCGGGAGCACCTCGACCTCGGCGGTCAGCTGACGGATGTCGGCCAGACCGCGGCCGTCGATGCGGACCTGGTCGCGCAGGATGCGCTGGCGGATGACCTGCTTGGTCACCGCGCCCAGGGCCTTGGCGATCTCGGAGTCGCGGCCCTCGAACTGCTGGCCCTCGCCGGCGAGCTGCTCGAGCAGCTCGGCCTTCAGCGCGGCGTCGGCGGTGTCGCGCTCCTGCTTGTCGGCGATCTGGTAGATCGCCGCCAGGCGCTCCTCGGCGGCCGACTTCACGGCCTCGAAGACGTCGTCCTGGTAGTCGGTGAAGATCGGGACCTCCACCGGCTCCTTGCCGGCGCGCTGGGCCAGGTCGGCCTGCGCCTCGCAGAGGGTGCGGATGAACGGCTTGGCCGCCTCCAGACCCTCGGCGACGATCTCCTCGGTCGGAGCGGTCTTGCCCTGCTCCTTGACCAGCTTCCAGGAGTCGTCGGTGGCCTCGGCCTCGACCATCATCACCGCGATGTCGTCGCCGGAGATGCGGCCGGCCACGACCATGTCGAACACGGCGTGCTGCAGCTGCGAGTGCTTCGGGAAGGCCACCCACTGCGCACCCTCGCCGTCGTCGATGAGCGCCATGCGCACACCGCCGATCGGACCGGAGAACGGCAGGCCGGAGAGCTGGGTGGACATCGAGGCGCCGTTGATGGCGACGACGTCGTACATGTCGTCCGGATTGATCGAGAGCACGGTCTCGACGACCTGGACCTCGTTGCGGATGCCCTTGGTGAACGCCGGGCGCAGCGGACGGTCGATCAGGCGGCAGGCCAGGATCGCGTCCTGGGTCGGCCGGCCCTCACGCCGGAAGAACGAGCCGGGGATCCGCCCGGCGGCGTACATGCGCTCCTCGACGTCGACCGTCAGCGGGAAGAAGTCGAAGCCCTCGCGCGGAGACTTCCCGACCGTGGTGGCCGAGAGGATGGTGGTCTCCTCGTCGAGGGTGATCAGCGCCGAGCCGGCGGCCTGCTTGGCCAGCCGTCCGGTCTCGAACTCGATGGTGCGGGTGCCGAAGCGACCGTTGTCGATCACGGCCTCGGCATAGTGAACCTCGGGACTCTGCATCGCAGAAGTCTCCTCTCTGTCGTGTACATAGCAGGCGCACCTGCCGGACGAGAGGAGAGCACGGGGACCGCATGGCGGTCTTCGATCGAAGCCCACGGGCACGACGCGCCCGGCCCCGTGGGCTCCGGCATCGCCGGAGTCGTCGAGGGGGCGGCGTCAGCTCCCGGAGGCCACTACCGAGGACCGGAGCACGCGGCTCGTCTCTCGTCGGCCGGCTGGGGCGCCGGAACCAGTCTCCCATATGAGACAGGCGACTCCCACGGTCTCGTCGACCGAGTCCGGGAGTCGCCTGTCACCTATGGAGTTTCATGCGGCGGCGGCACTGCGCGAACGCTGTGCAGCCGTCGCGGGCGTCAGGACGACGCCGTCGCTCAGTTGCGCAGACCGCGGATGCCGAGACGCTCGATGAGCGAACGGTAGCGCGCGATGTCCTTGCGCTGGAGGTACTTCAGCAGACGACGGCGACGACCCACCAGGATCATCAGGCCGCGCCGGGTGTGGTGGTCCTGCTTGTGCACCTTGAGGTGCTCGGTCAGGTCAGAGATGCGGCGCGAAAGCACCGCGCACTGCACCTCGGGGGAACCGGTGTCGCCCTCGTGGGTGGCGTACTGAGTGATGATCTCCTGCTTGACAGCGGGATCCAGTGCCATGGTGGCCATGGGTATGCTCCTTCGATCATGTGCCGCGAACATCTCCGGCGAGCCGAACTCGCCGGTGCCAGCCACCGCGGACTGCAGCGTGGCGGTCGCCGCGACGTCGGCACGCCGACGACGACCGACTCATCTTACCAGCCCCGGGCGCGCGGGCCACATCCGGGGCCGTCGGACCGCCCCCTCGCCGCCGTCGGGCGCCTCACCGCCGCCGCGCCGTATGGAGCACCGTCAGATACGGCAGCTCGACCTCCTCGTCGGCGCCGAGGCCCAGATGCTCGTCGAGGTACCAGTCCAGGTTCGCCCGACGCCGGGCGCGATCGGCGTCGTCGGCGGCCAGCCAGGAGCTCAACGTGGTCGCCAGTCGGCGGATGCCGTAGGGGGTGAGGGCTCGGGTCCAGCCGGCGTGCTCGGTGCTGACGGCCTCGAAGGCGGTCGGGTCCAGCGGCGGGGTCCAGTCGGGCCGGTGCACGTCGCCGGCACGCATGATCCGCGCCAGCCGGTGCACCCAGCCGGCCGAGACGTCCAGGTGGTTCGACACCACCGCCGCGGTGCCGCCGGGGACCAGCAGCCGAGCGATCTCCGCGGCCGCGGCCTGCGGGTCGAACCAGTGCCAGGCCTGAGCGGCGACGACGACGTCGGCGGATCCGGACGTCAGCGCGGTCTCCTCGGCGCGGGCCTCGACGACCTCCAGGGCGCCGGTCCCCGGGCCGGCGGGCGCCGCCGTCTCTCGCAGCACCTCCGCCATGCTGGGACTCGGCTCCACGGCGACGACGTCGGCCCCGCCGTCGAGCAGCGCGCGGGTCAGGATCCCGGTGCCGGCGCCGAGCTCGACGATTCGCTCCGCCCGATGCCCCGTCCCGTCCGGGCCGGCGGCCAGGATCCGCTCGACGACCTCCTTCGGATATCCCGGCCGCATCGCGTCGTACTCGGCGGCCTGCGCGGCATCGGTGTCCTCGGCGAAGGCTCCGGCCAGTCGGCGACGGCGCGCGGCGTCGGTGATCACCGACGGCTCCCCCGGCCGCGCCCGCGGCCGATTCGGCCGGCTCAGGACTCCACCGCCGGGATCACCGGGGTCTCATGCTCCTGCGGATCGTCGCCGAGCAGCACCTGACGGGCCCGGATGACATCCTCCTCCATCTGGCGGATCAGCAGCGGGATGCCCTCGAAGTTGACCATGCCGCGCAGCCGCTCCAGGAACTCCACGCGCACGTGCTGGCCGTAGAGGTCGAAGTCCTCGATCCGCTCGTCCGGCCGATCGATCACATGCGACTCGACCACCCGCTGATAGCCGTCGAAGGTGGGGTTCGAGCCCACGGAGATCGCCGCCGGCCAGCGCCGGCCGCGCTCGTCGGTCAGCCAGCCGGCGTAGACGCCGTCGGCGGGGACCATGCCCTCGCTGGTGGAGCTGAGGTTCGCCGTCGGGAATCCCAGCTCGCGGCCGCGGGCCTCGCCGTGGACCACCTCGCCGAGCACCGCATGCGGACGGCCCAGCACCTCGCGCGCGTCGGCGACGTCGCCGGCGGCCAGCGCCTCACGCACCCAGGTCGACGAGCAGCGCCGGTCCTGGCCGAAGTCCTCGACGCCCAGCACGCTGAAACCGTGCTTCTCCCCCAGTTCGACCATGGTCTCGAAGGAACCGGAGTTGCCGCGGCCGAAGCGCACGTCGTGGCCGACCACCACCACTGTGGCATGCAGCGCCTCGACCAGGTACTCGGCGACGAACTCCTCCGCGGTGCGGGAGGCGAGCTGCTCGTCATAGTTCAGCATCAGCAGCCCGTCGATGCCGGTGGTGGCCAGGCGGTTGATCTTCTCCTCCACGCCGGTGAGCAGCACCGGACAGTCCTGCGGCCGGTGGACCTGCAGCGGATGCGGATCGAAGGAGATCGCCACCGCGGAGGCGTCGTACTCGGCGGCGGCCGCCACGAGCTGGCGCAGCACCTCCTGATGTCCCCGGTGGACCCCGTCGAAGTTGCCGATCGTCAGCGCCGTGGGTCCCAGGTCCTGCGGGACCTCGTCCAGGTCGTTCCAGTAGTGCACGTCGCTCCTCGGGTGGGGGATCTCGCGGTGGTGCGCGGTGACCATCCTCCATTATGGAGCACGGCCGGCGCCGCGCTCATTCCCGGGTCTCGGACTCCTGCACCGACTCATGCACCGACTCCTGCGCCGCGCGGGCGGCCGGCGCCCGGCGCGCGTCGGGACGATGGCGCAGCAGCCAGAACAGGCCGATCAGCGGCAGCACCAGCGGCACATGCCCATAGCCCTGCCCGAAGTGCGACCAGACGGTCGCATCGGCGAAGAGCCGCGGCTCGAGCACCGTCCAGAGGCCGACGCCGACGACGCCGACCAGCTCCACCAGCACGGCGACCAGGGCAGTCCGCCAGGCCGCCGCCGAGGTCCGCGCCAGCGCCAGCGTGGCGAGGATGTAGACCGCCGCGGCCGCGGCGCTGAGCACATAGGCGACCGGGGCGTCCTCGAAGTGGACGATCAGCTGGTACAGCGCCCGGGCGGTCGAGGAGACGGCGAAGATCCCGTAGGCGGTGATGATCAGCATCCCCACCCCGCGGTTGCGCGGGACGGCGGGGGCGTCAGTCTCGCCGGTGCCCTCGGGGCTGTGCCCCGGCCGGCTCTCCGGGCTGTGCTCCCGGCTGTTCTCTTGGCTGTTCTCAGAGCTCACAGGGCGCTCCCCCACCAGATCTCCTCCATGCGGTAGACCATGACGAAGACGACGAGTCCGACGCTGCTCATCACCAGATTGGACCAGCGGGTGCGATCGACCATCGCCCAGATGAACACTCCGACCGGCAGCAGCAGCGCAGTGGCCAGATAGCCCCAGAACTCCCAGACCTCGCCGACGATCGGCGCGTCGAAGCCGACCTGTCGGACCCCGGCGTAGAGCCCGTAGATCACGAGGAACAGCTCGACGGCGGCGATCGAGACGATGGACGAATCGGCCGGGTGGTCCCGCACCGGGGTCATCGCCCAGCAGATCAGCAGCGAGGCCGCGCAGACCACCGTGCCGACGATCATCATGACCGTCACGAGCCGCCTCCCTGCGGGGCGAAGACCAGCTCAGGCTTGGCCTGGAAGTCCACCTGCTCGCCCGCGGCGGCCGCCGCGGCGTCGGCCGAGGCTGAGGCCCCGGTGCTGGCCGGCACGTCGCGCAGCAGGGCGACCAGCTCGCCGTCTGGGGCGAAGGCCGCCGTCAGCGGCTGCTCGGCGCCGTCGCGCTCGGCGCCGGCGCCGGTACCGGAGGCGGTGATCCGCCGGCCGTGGCCGAGGTTCCGCGCCTCCTCCTCGGTGAGATCGCGCCGTCGGAAGATCCCGGCGGCGGCCTCGGTCAGCCCGACATACCCGAAGTCCTCGGCGAGCTGCTCCAGCGTCAGCGCATTCTCGATCCGGTACGGACCGACGGCCGTGCGGCGCAGCGCGGTCAGATGCCCTCCGACGCCCAGGGCCTCGCCCAGATCGCGGGCCAGCGCCCGCACATAGGTGCCCGAGGAGACCTCCACCTCGACGTCGACGTCGATCAGCTTGCCGCCGTCGATCCGACGAGTCTCGCCGACGTCGAAGCGATGGACGGTCACCGGTCGGGCCTCCAGCGCCACGTCCTCTCCGGAGCGGGCACGGTCGTAGGCCCGGCGCCCGTCGACCTTGATCGCCGAGACGGTCGTCGGCACCTGCATGATCTCGCCGGTCAGCGCGGCGATCTCCTCCTGCAGGCGCTCGGAGGTGACCGCATTGGCGAAGCGGGTCTCGACGAGCTCGCCGTCGGCGTCGTCGGTGGTGGTCGACCGACCCAGCCGGATGGTGGCCGTGTAGGTCTTCGAGACCCCGACGATGTGGGTCAGCAGCCGGGTCGCGCGATTGATCCCGACCACCAGGACGCCCGTGGCCATCGGATCGAGGGTCCCGGCATGGCCGACTTTGCGGGTGCCGGCCAGCTTCCGGATCCGGCCGACGACGTCGTGGCTGGTCCAGCCGGCCGGCTTGTCCACCAGCACCAGGCCGGAGCCGACGGCGATCTCCTCGTCACGCTGCTTCTTGCCCATAGCTGCCCGGGTTCCTCAGGACCGCTCGGAATCGGTCTCGTCCCCGGACTCGTCGCCGTTCTCGCCCGGCTCGCCGTACGAGCGGTACGGGTCGTCCTCGCCGGCCGGAGCAGCCTGCTCGCGCAGCGCGGCGACTTCGGCGTCCTGCTCCCGAGCCTGGCGGAGCAGGTCCTCCAGGTGGGCGGCGTTCTCCGGGATCTCGTCGGCGATGAACTCCAGCGTCGGAGTCAGCCGGATGGTCAGCTGCCGGCCGACTTCGTGGCGCAGGGCGCCGCGGTGGGAGTCGAGCACCTCCTCGGCGGCGGCGCGCTCCTCCTCGCTGCCCATGACGGTGTAGTAGACGGTGGCGTGCTGCAGGTCGTTGGTCACGCGGGCATCGGTGACGGTGATCAGCTCGGCGCGCTCGTCCTTGACGCGGCGACGCAGCGCCTCGGCCACGATCACCTTGATGCGCTGGGCGAGCCGCGCGGCGCGTGCTGGATCAGCCATGATGGCCTCCTCGGGGAAAGTCGTCGCTGCCGCCAGCCTAGCGCCGGATCTCCGGCGACGGGCGGCAGTCGTGTCTGGGGACAGCACCGGGGACCGCACCTGCGATGCGGTCCCCGGTAGCTGTCGTCGGGCGTCGAGACCTCAGACGCGCGGAATCTCGCGCATCTCCCAGGTCTCGATGCGGTCGCCCTCCTGGATGTCGTTGAACGAGCCGAGGCCGATGCCGCACTCGAAGTCCTGACGGACCTCGGTGGCGTCGTCCTTGTACCGCTTGAGCGACTCGATGGCCAGGTCGTCGGACACCACGGCGCCGTCGCGGACCAGGCGGGCCTTGGCGTTGCGGCGGATGACGCCCGAGCGGACGATCGAACCGGCGATGTTGCCGAACTTCGAGGAGCGGAATACCTCGCGGACCTCCGCCGAGCCGAGCTCGACCTCCTCGTACTCCGGCTTGAGCATGCCCTTCATCGCGTTCTCGATGTCGTCGATCGCCGCGTAGATGACCGAGTAGAAGCGCATGTCCACGCCCTCGCGCTCGGCGAGGTCGTTGACCCGCTCGGCCGGCCGGACGTTGAAGCCGATGATGACCGCGTCGTCGACCGTCGCCAGGTTCACGTCGTTCTGCGTGATGGCGCCGACGCCGCGGTGGATCACCCGCAGCTGCACGTCCTCGCCGACGTCGATCTTCAGCAGCGCATCCTCCAGCGCCTCGACGGCGCCGGAGACGTCGCCCTTGAGGATCAGGTTCAGCGTGTCGATCTTGCCCTCGGCGACGACCTGGTCGAAGTTCTCCAGGCTGACGCGCTTGCGGCGCTTGGCCAGCATCGCGTTGCGCTCGACCGCCTCGCGCTTCTCGGCGATCTGCCGGGCGGTGCGATCCTCCTGGGTGACCAGGAAGCTGTCGCCGGCCCGCGGGACCGCGGACAGACCCAGCACCTGCACCGGGCGCGAGGGCTCGGCCTCGGTGACCTCCTGGCCGTTCTCGTCGAACATCGCCCGGACTCGACCGTGGGCGTTGCCCGCGACGATGGTGTCGCCGATGCGCAGCGTGCCGGTCTGCACCAGCACGGTGGCGACCGGACCGCGGCCCTTGTCCAGGTTGGCCTCGATGGCCACGCCGCGGGCCTCGTGGTCCGGGTTGGCCGTCAGCTCCAGCGAGGCGTCGGCGGTGAGCAGCACCGCCTCGAGCAGCTCGTCGATGTTCAGCCGCTGGATCGCGGAGATGTCGACGAACATGGTGTCGCCGCCGTAGGCCTCGGGCACGATGTCGTACTCGGTGAGCTGGCCGCGGACCTTCTCCGGCGACGCGCCCTCCTTGTCCATCTTGTTGACCGCGACGACGATCGGCACTCCGGCGGCCTTGGCGTGATTGATCGCCTCGACCGTCTGCGGCATGACGCCGTCGTCGGCGGCGACGACGAGCACCGCGATGTCGGTGACCTTCGCACCACGGGCACGCATGGCGGTGAACGCCTCGTGGCCGGGGGTGTCGATGAAGGTCAGGCCGCGCTGCTCGCCCTCGTGATCGATCTGCACCTGGTAGGCACCGATGTGCTGGGTGATGCCGCCGGCCTCGCCCTCGGTGACGTTGGCGTGGCGCACCGCGTCCAGCAGGCGCGTCTTGCCGTGGTCGACGTGACCCATGACGGTCACGACCGCCGGGCGGGCCTCGAGGTCCTCGTCATCCTCATCCTCGGCCTCGGCCGAGAGATTGATGTCGAAGGACTCGAGCAGCTCGCGGTCCTCGTCCTCCGGAGAGACGATCTCGACCACGTAGCCCAGCTCCTCGCCGAGCAGCTTGAAGGTCTCCTCGTCCAGGGACTGGTTGGCCGTGGCCATCTCGCCGAGCTTCATCAGCACCGTGACCAGCGCGGCCGGCTCGGCGTTGATCTTCTCGGCGAAGTCCGCCAGCGAGGAGCCGCGGCGCAGCCGCAGCACAGTGGTGCCGTCGCCCTTGGGGACGCGCACGCCGCCGATCTCGCGGGTGCGGCGCTGCTCCATCTCCTGACGCTTCGCGCGCTTCGACTTGCGGTTCTTCGAGCGCGACGGACCGCCGCGACCGAAGGCGCCGGCCGTG
>NZ_AFRW01000024.1 GCF_000220985.1 Nesterenkonia sp. F | reverse complement strand
GCGGCCGTCCAGGCCCGCGTCGACGAGCTGACCGCCCCGGAGCCCGAGCAGGAGTCCTCGAACTCCTCCAGCTCCGAGGAGCCGAGCTCCTCCGACTCCGAGTCCACCAGCTCCGCGGCTTCCGGCCCGAGCCTCTCGCAGTACCTGCCGGGCACCCGCTCGCTGGTGAACGAGCTGGCCGAGCTGCTCGGCAAGTCGTCGGAGCGCACCTTCGACCAGCTGATCTCGCAGGAGAAGTACACCGAGGGCGGCGTGCTCGACCACGCGGCCATCCAGGCCCGGGTCGACGAGCTGACCGCGCCGGAGCCTGAGCCCGAGGAACCGTCCTCGAGCTCCTCCGACTCCGAGTCCTCGAGCTCCGGCTCCTCCGGCCCGAGCCTCTCGCAGTACCTGCCCGGCACCCGCGGGCTGGTCACCGAGCTGGCCGAGCTGCAGGACCGCGGCGTGCAGGCCACCTTCGAGCGGATTCTGGCCGACGACGCGCTGGTCGGCAGCAACGGCGTCATCGACCACGCCGCGCTGCAGCGCAAGGTCGACTCGCTGACGCAGTCGGAGAACTCGACCAGCTCCACCGGTTCCAGCGGCTCGTCGACCTCCGGCTCGTCGACGGCGGCCAGCTCCGCCTCCGACGCCGGCGCGGCGGCCACCGCCGTCAGCTGGGCGGTGGACAAGGTGACCACCCCGGGCGTCCACTACGTGCTCGGCGGCGAGGGGCCCTGGGCCTACGACTGCTCCTCGCTGGTGCAGCAGGCCTTCGCCCAGGGCGGGGTCTCCGTGCCGCGGACGGCGAACCAGCAGTTCCAGGGCGGCCGCAGCGTCTCGCTGAGCAACCTGCAGCCGGGAGACCTGGTCTTCTGGACCTCCGGCGGGCGCGCCCACCACGTGGCCATCTACATCGGGAACGGCAAGCTCGCCCACGCCCGCAACCCGCAGGCCGGCGTCGGGATCACCGACCTGTACTACGCGTACCAGGACCCGAACCCGGTGGCGAAGCGCTACTTCTGATCCGGAGGGCGGCACCCTGCGCCGCACCGCCCCGAGGGCCTCGGCACCTGGTGCCGGGGCCCTCGGCGTCGTCCGGGCCGCCGCTGTCGCCGCAGGTCAGAGCTGCCGTCGACGCGCAGTGTGGCGCAGCACGCATTGATTGGGCATACTGTCCCCTGCATCCGGACGACCGGGGACCGCCGCCACCGCGGCGTCGACGTCGCCGATCCCCGGCGGTCGGCCGCCCGCCTGATCACTCGCACCTGATCCCGGAGGAGCCGGCACCCGCCGCCGATCGGCCGCGCGGCCGGCCGCACCCTGTGCCGCCCGCGTCGCCCGCGCCGTCCGCAGACACCTCGAATCCACTCCCACCTGAGAGGAACCGCCCCGTGCTGACCAACATCCTCTGGGGACTCCTCGGCATGGTCGCCATCCTGACCATCGCCGTCCTGTTCTCCGCCGACCGCCGCAAGATCAGACTGCGTCCGGTGCTCGTCGCGCTGGCCGTGCAGGTGTTCTTCGCCGTCTTCGTCCTCTACATCCCCTGGGGACAGACCGTGCTGAAGACCGTCACCGACGGCGTGCAGAGCGTCATCAACGTCTCCAACGAGGGCATCAGCTTCCTCTTCGGCGGCCTCGTCGAGGGCGACTCGGTGCCCTTCGCGCTCTCGGTGCTGCCGGTGATCATCTTCTTCGCCTCGCTGACCGCGGTGCTCTACCACCTGAAGATCCTGCAGCTGGTGGTGCGCGTCCTCGGCGGCGGACTGCAGAAGCTGCTGGGCACCTCGCGCGCGGAGTCGATGAGCGCCGCGGCGAACATCTTCGTAGGCCAGACCGAGGCGCCGCTGGTCATCCGCCCCTATGTGCCCACGATGACCAAGTCCGAGCTCTTCGCTGTCATGGTCGGCGGCCTGTCCACCGTCGCCGGCTCGGTGATGGTCGGCTACGCCAGCCTCGGCGCCAGCCTCGAGTACCTGATCGCCGCCTCCTTCATGGCCGCCCCCGGCGCGCTGCTGATGGCCAAGATCCTCATCCCCGCCGGCTCCTTCGGAGAGCGCGACGCCGGCGCCGAGGAGCACGGCCGCACCGACGCCACCACGCTGGGCGGCAGCCGCTACACCGACGCCGCCTCGACGGCCGAGGGCGCTGCAGGCGCCGAGGGCTCGGGCGAGTCGTCGACGGCGACGGCCACGCTGACCGAGGAGGACCGGGTCGAGGACGAGGCCGCCGCCGCGGTCGGCGACGACGAGGAGAAGCCGCGCAACGTCATCGACGCCGCCGCCCGCGGCGCCTCCGACGGCCTGCGCCTGGCCGCCAACGTCGGAGCGATGCTGCTGGCCTTCGTCGCGCTCATCGCGCTGATCAACCTGATCATCGGCCAGGTCGGCGGCTGGTTCGGCGCCGGGGATCTGACCTTCGAGCAGATCATCGGCTGGGTCTTCGCCCCGGTGATGTGGGTCGTCGGCGTCCCGTGGGAGGAGGCCGTGCCGGCCGGCAGCTTCCTGGGCCAGAAGGTCGTGCTCAACGAGTTCGTCGCCTTCTCCGACTTCGCCCCGCAGGCCGGAGAGTTCTCCGAGAAGTCCCAGGCGGTCATCACCTTCGCGCTGACCGGCTTCGCCAACTTCAGCTCGATGGCCATCCTGCTCGGCGGCCTGGGCGGCATCGCCAAGAACCGCCGCTCGGACATCGCTCAGCTGGGCCTGCGCGCCGTGCTCGGCGGCACGCTCGCCAACCTGATGAGCGCGGCGATCGTGGGCATGATCATCCTGCTCTGACCCGCCGAGGCCCCACGTCCGGCAGGACGCGCCCGCTGCGCCCCGGTCGGTCCCGCGAGGACCGGCCGGGGCGCAGTCGTCGCAGGTCAGAACCCTTCGTGTCCGGGGTCACCAGGGGTTACGATGGGGTCACTCGACGCACGGACGGTGCGGAAGTGGAGGTCATCATGAGCACATCGGACCAGGACCGCAGCGCCGGCGCCGCCCGTCGGCGCCGCTTCGGCGTCGTCGTCGGCGTGGACGGCTCGGAGCAGTCGCTGCGCGCCGCCCAATGGGCCGCCGCGGAGGCCGATCGCCGCCAGCTCCCGCTGACCGTGGTCACCGCCTACGCGTTGCCGGCCTTCGCCGCCTCCTCGATGGACGGCGGCTACGCGCTGCTCGACGAGTCCTCGCTGCGGCAGGGCTCGGAGAAGGTCATCGACCAGGCCAAGGAGTTCCTGCGCGACTATCCGGGCGAGGTCTCCTACCTCATCGAGTCCGGCGACGCCGCAGGCGTGCTGCTGGACTTCTCCCACGAGGCCGAGGTCCTGGTGGTCGGCAGCCGGGGCCGCGGCGGCTTCTTCGGCCGCCTGCTCGGCTCGGTCTCCTCGGCGCTGCCCGCCCACGCGAAGTGCCCCACCGTAGTCGTGCCGCTGGCCTTCTCCTGCCAGGAGGAGAACGCGGTGACCACCTCCACCGGGGCCATCCCGATCGTCACCCCGGAGAGCACGCCGGCCTCGGAGGCGAGCCGCCACGAGGACCGCCGTCCGGTGGTCGCCGGCGTCGACGGCTCCGACCACGGGCGCATCGCCGCGCTGGTGGCCGCCCACCAGGCCGTCGAGCGCGGCACCACGCTGCGCATCGTCTGTGCGCTGCCGCCGCTGGGGGCCACGCTGGTGTGGATCCCGACCGACGTCGACGACGGCTCGGCCGCCGAGGAGCTGCAGGAGAAGCTGGAGAACGGCCGCCGCTGGCTGCACAGCCACCACCCGGATCTGCACATCGAGGCCGAGGTCATCGACGGCGCGGCAGTGGACGTGCTGGTCAACGAGACCCGGCACGCCCAGCTGACGGTGGTCGGCTCGCGCGGCCGCGGCGGCTTCGCCGGGATGCTGCTGGGCTCGACCTCCCAGGGCGTGCTCCACCACGCCGAGGGGCCGCTGATGGTGGTCCCCGAGTCCCGCGACCCGCGGCTGGAGGACCGAGCGGAATTCGGTCCGGTGGTCGGCGAGTAAAGGGGCGAGTAGGGCGGCGAATAGAGCCGCGAGTTCCTCGGCCGAGCCGGCCGCTCCGGCCCTGGGCTCAGCCGCCGGGCAGCGGGTCCTCCGCCGCCGGATACGACGGCTGGGCGCCGCGACGGCCGACGGCGAAGGCCCCCACCCGCACGGCGCGGCGCGCCGCGGCGGCCAGCGCCTCGCCGCGCACCAGGCCGACGGCCAACGCTCCGACGAAGGCATCCCCGGCCCCGGTGGTGTCCACGGCGTGCACCGTCGGAGCCGGCACGCGCGCCGGCTCCGCGGACCCGGCGCCGATCCAGGCGCCCCGCGGCCCCACGGTCAGCACCACCGAGGGCACTCCGGCGGCCAGCAGACGCTCGACGACGCCCCGCTCGACGGCGTCCGGCTCCGCATGCTCCGGCCCGGGGCCCGCGCCCTCGTCGAAGGCTCCGAGCATCTCGGCGGCCCGCGCGGCCTCGTGCTCGTTGACCACCAGCGGATCCGCCCGACGCAGCACCGCCGGGTCCACCGCGATCACCGGCGCGAGGTTGAGCATCAGCCGACCGGTGCAGGCGCGGGCGGCGGCCTCGCTGCCGACCGCGGGGATCTCGCCCTGCAGCACCACGACGTCGGCGGCGGCGACAGTCTCGCGCGCCTGCTCCACCCGGGCGGCGTCGACGGCGCCGTTGGCTCCGGGCACCACCACGATGGAGTTCTCCCCGGCCGCATCGACGGTGATGACCGCGGTGCCGGTCGGACCGTCGACCTCGGTCAGCGCGGAGACGTCGACCCCGGCGGCGCGCATGCCGTCCCGGGCGACGGCGGCGAAGGCGTCGCGCCCCACCGCGCCGACGAACTGCACCGCGGCGCCGAGCCGCGCGGCGGCCACCGCCTGGTTGGCGCCCTTGCCGCCGGGCAGCGTGTCCAAGTCCTCGCCCAGCAGAGTCTCGCCCGGCCGCGGGTGTCGCTGCGTGCGCACGATCAGATCGGCGTTCGTCGAGCCGACGACGGCGATCCGGCCGGAGGCCGCGGTCGCCTCCGACCCCTCGTCCCCTCGGCTCATTCGCCGAGGGCCTGCTCGAGCCGCGTGACCTTGCCGTCGAGCTCCCCGGAGCGTCCGGGACGGATGTCGGCCTTGAGCACCAGCGAGATGCGGCTGCCGAAGGGCTCCACGGCCTCTGTGGCGCGCTTGACGACGGCGAAGACCTCGTCCCACTCGCCCTCGATCTCGGTGAACATCGAGCCGGTGCGGTGCGGAAGGCCGGAGGCGCGGACGACGGCGACCGCGGCGGCCACCGCTTCGCTCACCGAGCCGTCCTCGGCGCGGGCATGTCCTGGCTGGGGCTCCCCCGAGGGGGAGATGGAGAATGCGACGATCATGCTCCCAGGCTAGCCCGAGCGGCGACCCTGCGTCTGCGGCCCGGTGACCGCCTCGATGATCCGGGCCGGCCGGTTGGTGGTGATCTCTCCGACGCCGAGGTCGAGCAGGAACTGCGCGTCGGCGGGGTCGTCGACGGTCCAGACCCGCAGCGTGGTGCCACGGGCCAGCCAGGCCTTCACCTCGGCCCGGCGTCGGCGGACGGCCCGCAGCCCCGGACCGGCGATGCCGACCCGCGCGTTCCACACCAGCGCCTCCGCATCCCGCGAGGCGCCGCGCATCACCGCCGAGACGACCGGGCGCGCGGCGAAGGCGAAGAACGTCAGATGCTCCACCTGTCGGGCGACCTGCCGGGCGGTGACGTCGTCGAAGAGCGCACAGAGCCGCTCGGCCGGCACCATCTCGGCCAGATGCCGCAGCGCGGCCGGGTAGAAGCTCATGAACGAGACGACGATGCGCGGCGCCTGCGCCCCGGGTTCGGACGGCCGGCCCGGCAGCGTCGAGGTCTCCGGGTCCCAGCCGTGGCGGAACAGCACCTGCAGCACCCGCTCCTCGAGCTGATGGCCGTAGGGCGAGGGATGCTTCAGCTCCACGGCCAGCCGCACGTCGCGGCCGGCGTCGGCCAGCAGCTCCAGGGTGTCGTGCAGCGTCATCAGCTGCTCGGAGGCGGCACCGTACTCCGTCGGCAGGTGCGGGGTCTTCCAGGAATGCACGTCGAGTCCGTGCAGCTCGGCCAGGCTCAGGTCGGCCACCGCACCGGTGCCGTCGGAGGTGCGGTCGACGGTGGCGTCGTGGAAGCAGACCACCTCGCCGTCGCGGCTGAGGTGCACGTCGATCTCCAGGCCGTCGGCGCCCTCGTCGAGGGCGCGCCGATAGGCCGCCCGGGTATGCTCGGCGAACAGCCCGCTGGAGCCGCGGTGGGCGAAGACGCGGGCGCGCCGTCGTCCACCGCCGACCGTCTGCAGATCGTCCGGGATCAGGCTGCCGTCCGCCCGCGGGGCGGCCGTCGTCGCCGGCGTCGACCCCGCGGGGGACGACGCCGAGTCCTCAGGCTGTCCGGCGGATCCGCTCATCGTCTGCACATCTCGAGGATAGGCCTCCGCACCGGCCCGCGACAGGCTCCGACCGACCCTCAGCGGCTGAGCATCAGGTGAAATCCCGCTGAACCGCGGGCTCGCCCGCACTCGGCGAATCGACGGTGGCCGACGTCGAGTCCGCCGTCGACGGACTCGTCGGCTCCGCACCGCGCCGCAGTCGGCGCCGTGCGGCCTTCTGCTGCTTCGCGGCGGTGCGCTTCTCGCGCCGCTGGGCCCGCTGCTTCTCCCGCTCCAGTCCGCGGGCGAAGTCCTCGACCACCGACTGCGGGGTCTCCTCCGGAAGCTCGCCGAAGGTCTCGCGCGCCGAGTCGACGATCTGCCGGGCCAGGCGGTGGTTGGCGGCGCCGCCGACGGCGGCGCCGATGCCGAAGGGCAGCGCGCGGCCCAGCATGGAGGTGCTCTGCCGGACGAAGAAGCGGCGCACGAAGCGCCGGCGGATCTGGTCGACGACCAGGCCGGTCATCCCGGAGGAGCTCATCGAGGAGTTCAACGGCACCAGCGAGGCGAAGGGCCCGGCGCTGCGCCCGTCGGCCTGTTCGTTGAGCTCGCCGAGCAGCTCGCGCCCCTCGTCGCCGAGCATCACCGACATCACCAGCACCTGAGCCCCCTGCGGGTCCTCGGTGGAGATTCCCGACAGCTCGGCGACCGACTGGGCGTAGAGCGCGCTGGTCTCCAGGAAGCCGCCGGTGGCCACGGCCGAGAGGCCCAGCGAGGTGACCGTGCCGACGCTGGGCACCGCGGCGGTGGCGCCGATGGCCGCTCCCCCGCCGGTCATCGTGCGGACGAACTCGCGGTCCAGCGCCTCGGCGAGCTGCCGGTTCGTGTGGGTCGGATGCGCCTTGCGGAGCCGGCGCAGGTTCGCCAGCACCAGCGGCCGCTGCACCGTCACCGCGCGGGCCAGCCAGGTCTCCGCCGTCGGGGTGAGCTCGCCGTCCTCGGTGAAGGCACGGCGCTGCGCGGCCGTGAGCGCCTGGCGGCCGACGAAGCGGGTCGCCGCAGAGCGCATCATCGTGCCGCCGCGGCGCGGCGTCGCGGCGGCTGCGGAACGCCTGCGCCGCGGACTCCGGACGGGTGCGGACGGCGCGGGGGCCGGGGTCGACGGCGCCGCACCGGCGGAGGGCGTCGTCGAGGGCGACGACGTCGCCTCCGTGTCGGAGGACGAGCGGCGGCGGATCAGCGAGGAGGACATGCGGCGGCTCCGAGGGGTCGGCGGGCGTACGTCAGGAGACTAACGCATCGGCCTGTCCGAGGGCTCGACGACCTCAGTCGTCGCCGTCCAGCGAGTCTCGGGAGATGTCGGTCCAGACCAGCCGGTCCTGCGGGGTCTCGTCGTCGTCCGGGTCGACCAGGCCGGCGCCGTACTCGTCGGCGGCGGGCCAGAAGATCCCCGAGTCCCGGACGGAGAGATCCGCGTCCGGCAGGACGTAGGAGGCGCGCATCCCCTGCCCGTCGGCGAGCGCCCGAGTGTCGGTCGGGGCGGAGCCGGCGTGCGCGTCGTCCCGCTCCTCGACGGGCTCATCGGTGACCGGCCGGGGTTCCGGGTCCTGGACCACGTCGGCGTCGAGCAGCGGCCGCTCCTCAGCGGCCTCGCGCACCGCCGACGGCGCGTCCTCGCCGAGAGCGGACAGCGTCTCCGCCGTGGCCGGAGCACCGGCGACGACGAAGGAGGATCCCGCGGAGAGCCCGCCGACCTCGCCGTCGTCGTCGGTGAGGTACCAGCCCTCGCCGGCGGCGCCGCTGACGTAGTCGACCAGCATCCGTCGCTCGTCGATCGCGCGGAAGGCGTCGATCCGCCGGTCCGAGCGCGGCGCGGTGCTGGCGGTGGCGATCAGGTGCAGGTGCTCCTCGCCGACCTCGAGCGGGACGTCCCAGAGCGAGGTGCTGCTCACCGGCGGCACGGCGCGCTGCAGGGGCGTCTCGAACGTGTCCGGCATCGAGTTGTCGGGCATCTGCACCCAGCGGAAGTCGCCGAAGGTGCGCACCGCGTCCCGCTCGATCGGCACCGAGGAGAGCACGATCATGCCCTCCTGGCCGGAATGGGAGCCCCAGCCCAGTCGATCCCCGGGGCCGCCGATGCGACCGTCTCCGTCGAGGTCGGTGCCGGAGCCGGCGCCGGAGTTGGTCTCGGCGGTGAAGACATGGTCGAGGGCCAGGCCCTGATGCCCGCGCTGACCCTGGGAGAGGTACTCGGCGTTCAGCGCCTCGGCGATCGCCCCCTCCTCGTCGAGGGTGACGCCGGTGAGCACCAGCACGTCGGGGTCGGCGGTCTGAGCAGTGGCGGCCACCGTCTCGGCGGCCGCGTCCTCGCCGTCGCGCAGATCCGCCAGCAGCATCTCGGCGTCGCGCTCGGTCAGCCCGGCCTCCAGCGTGGCCACGCGCAGCTCCTCGCCGTCTTTGGCGACCATGCTGGTCGAGGGATCCGGCTGCTCGGCGCGCAGCGGCTGCCCCGGAGCGGGATAGGCGGGGTGCGTCGCATGGGCGGCAGGTGCTCCGGTCAGCGCGAGGGCCGCGACGAGGCCGGCGGCCGCCGCACCTGCCGCCGATGAACGACGGACGGGGGCGCGGAACAGACGGGGGCCGAGGGACATGGGCCCCACCGTATCCAGCCGGCAGGCGCTCTCCAACCCACGACCTTGGAGATTCGCAAGAGTTATCCAGGTGTGATGTGAACGGCGCCGGATCCGCAGAATCGTGATGTTCCCGTGATCCGACGCCGCTCATCTGCCGGAGGGGCGCCGACGACGCCCTCCTCGTGCCATCAGGGCACCCTCACTCCGGGTCGGGGTTGCGGCTGAGGTGCACGACGGCGGCGATCAGGCCGCCCCAGACCAGCACCAGGGCGATGAGCATCAGGACGATGGCCGACGTCTCCATCAGCGGGCCCCTCCTTCCGTGGTCTCGCCGCTGCCGACGAGCTCGTCATAGTTGTCCTCGTCGATGGCGGGATCCTCCATGTGCATCGCCGAGCCGCTGTGCCACGGCATCAGCGAGAGCACCACCGCCAGCACGATCACCAGTCCCAGCGAGCCCCAGCCGAAGGTGGCGACCACCCACGTGTCGAAGCCTCCGTAGCCCTCGGCGATCTTGGTGCTGATGTCCTGGTAGAGCAGGACGACCAGCACGATCGGCAGCACCACACCGGTCAGCACCTTCCAGATCGGACCGATGCGGAAGGAGCCGTAGGTGTTCAGCCCCGCGATGAGCACGTCCATCTTCCGGAAGACCCACATCACCAGCACCACGGCGACGAAGGCGCCGCCGACGATGCCGATGTTGTTCGAGAAGGCGTCGACGGTGTCCAGGATCGTCACGCCGGAGACGCCGCCGATCAGCACGATCGAGATGACCGCGCTGGAGCCGCCGACGATCGCGACGACGAGCCCGCGCGACCAGCCGGTCTTGTCCTTCACCGCCGACATCACGACCTCGAGGATCGAGATCTGCGACGTCAGGCCGGCCAGCGTGAGCGAGCCGAAGAACAGGACGCCGATCAGCGCCGAGGCCGGCGCCTGGGAGATGATCGTCGGGAAGGCGATGAACGCCAGGCCCAGACCGTCGGAGACGACGTCGCCGACCGCCGAGCCGGTGCCGGCGGCGAGGAAGCCCAGCGCGGCGAAGACGCCGATGGCGGCGAGCAGCTCGAACGAGGAGTTCGCGAAACCGACGACCAGACCGGAGCCCGAGGCGTTGGACTTCCGCTTCAGGTAGGAGGCGTAGGTGATCATGATGCCGAAGCCGACCGAGAGCGAGAAGAAGATCTGTCCGTAGGCCTGGATCCACACCTGCGGATCGGTCAGCGCGCCCCAGTCCGGGGTGAACAGCGCATTCAGTCCGTCCACGGCGCCGTCCAGGGTCAGCGAGTAGATCACCAGCGCGGCGAACATGACGAAGAGGATCGGGATCCCGATGACCGAGACGGCGGCGATGCCGCGGCGGACGCCGGCGGCCAGGGCGACGAGCAGCACCACCCAGACCGCGATCAGCGGCCAGCCGACCTGGGCGACGAAGTCCACCGACAGCCCCGCCCCGGCGGTGCCGCCGCCGTCGTACTGCAGGTACTCGCCGAAGAAGAAGC
Organism: Nesterenkonia sp. F; assembly: GCF_000220985.1. Lineage (GTDB taxonomy): Bacteria > Actinomycetota > Actinomycetes > Actinomycetales > Micrococcaceae > Nesterenkonia. The sequence goes on along the minus strand of NZ_AFRW01000024.1, from coordinate 13,303 downwards.
CCTCCGGATCGTCGCCCCAGGCCTGGGTGAAGGAGAACCAGGTGTAGCAGGCCGCCCAGGCGATGATCGCCGAATAGTAGATGGAGATCAGGAAGCTGATTCCCACCTGGAACCATCCGATGATCTCGGCGCCGGGATGCAATCGCTTGAATGCCATCGGCGCGGACCCGCGGAACGTGTGCCCGACGGCATAGTCGAACAGCAGGATCGGGATTCCGGCCGTCAGCAGCGCGATCAGATACGGGATCATGAAGGCGCCGCCGCCGTTCTCGTACGTGATGTACGGGAAGCGCCAGATGTTCCCCAGCCCGACGGCGGAGCCCACGGCGGTCAGGATGAACGCCTTCCGACCGGCGAAGGACTCGCGGACCCTGACCCGGCCCTCCGGCGCCGACGCGGATGCGGCAGAGCTGCTCATGGTGTCTCTCCCCACGGTGGATACGAGTGTGCGGTTGGCTCCACATCTTGGCAGAAGCAGCGACGGGAGTCACTCCTGAGCAGGCCTCTTCTTGCCAGATTCGCGCGACTTAAGGCCTAATGGGTGGTGAATGTTGTTGATCTGACCCCCGGCACGTCCGGACGACGACGGCGCGCAGGTACCTCATCACCGCTCCCTGAGGCCCCCGGGCCGGACGGATGATGGACGGCGCCGTCGTCTTTCTGCGTCTGCGGGGAACAGCTCACAGCATGCGTGACGTACATCACCTGTTTCCTACTGTGGTAATCACTCGACCGAGGAGGACTTCATGGCTTCGTCCACCGAAGCAGAAGTGAGCAACTGGTCGGTGTCGAGCGTCTGGCGAAGCCTCAACAAGCCAGTGTTCGTCCCGGCCGTCATCATCATCGCCGCCGCCCTGGTCTTCGCGACCTGGTTCGGCCGGGCCCAGGGCGCGGAGGCGTTCGAATCCCTGAACACCGCCATCGTCGACACGATCGGCTGGTGGTACGTGCTGGTCTGCACGCTGTTCATCGGCTTCGGCGCCTGGGCCGCGCTCTCCAAGGCCGGCAACATCCGGCTGGGCCGGGACGATGAGAAGCCCGAGTTCTCCCTGATGTCCTGGTTCACCATGCTCTTCTCGGCCGGCATGGGCATCGGCCTGATCTTCTGGGGCGTGGCCGAGCCGCTGAACCATCTGATCGCGCCGCCGGACGTCACCGGCGACGCCGGCGTCGACGCCGACGGCAATCTGATCGCCTCGACGCAGGAGCACATCGCCGATGCCGCACTCGGCGAGACGCTCTTCCACTGGGGCCTGCACGCCTGGGGCATCTACGTGGTCGTCGGCCTCGGCCTGGCCTACATGACTTTCCGCCGCGGCCGTCCGCTGACGGTGCGCTGGCTCCTGGAGCCGGTCTTCGGTCGGCGGCTCATCGAGTCCTGGGTCGGACACCTCATCGACATCATCGCCATCGTCGGCACCATCTTCGGAGTGGTGACCTCGCTGGGCCTGGGCGTCCAGCAGATCGCCGCCGGCCTGGAGTTCATGGACTGGGCCGAGTCGAGCAACACCCTGCTGACCCTCCTGGTCATCGGCATCACCGCGATCGCCACCTTCTCAGTGGTCTCCGGCGTGGACAAGGGCCTGAAGTGGCTGTCGAACATCAATATGTCGCTGGCCGCGCTCCTGGCGCTCTTCGTGCTGATCTTCGGTCCGACGCTGGTGCTGCTGCAGGCGATGGTCTCCAACGCCGGAGAGTACGCCTGGATGTTCCCGCAGCTGATGTTCGAGACGTCGGCCAACTACGCCGGCGGCGGCACCGAGGGCGGCTGGTCCGCCGACTGGACCATCTACTACTGGGGCTGGTGGATGAGCTGGTCCCCGTTCGTGGGCATGTTCATCGCCCGCATCTCCCGCGGCCGCACCATCCGCCAGTTCGTCGCCGGCGTGCTGCTCGCCCCGACGCTCATCGGTATCTTCTGGTTCTCGGTGTTCGGCAACTCCGGTATCTACTACCAGCTGCGCGACGGCATCATGGTCGGCGAGGACGGCGCGGTGAGCACCAACGACTCGCTGTTCACCCTGCTGGAGCAGCTTCCGATCCCAGCCATCACCGCCGTGGTGGCCATCCTGGTGATCACGTTCTTCTTCGTGACCTCCTCCGACTCCGGCTCGTTGGTCGTCGACATCCTGTCCCACGGCGGCCGAACTGAGACGCCGCGGCTGACACGAGTCTTCTGGGCGCTGGTCGAGGGAGCCTCGGCCATCATCCTGCTGACCGCCGCCGGCGAGGCCGCAGACGCGGCCCTGCGCGTGCTGCAGATCAGCTCGATCGCCGCGGCCGCGCCGATGTCCATCGTCATCGTGCTGGCGATGATCGGCATGATCCGCATGTTCATCTACGACGGGCAGAACCAGCCGCGGTACGTGCGGCTGCGGCCCCACGCCTCCAAGACCGCGCTGGTCGACACTGCTCGTGAGGCGGCCGGCGCGGACGAGGGGCCGGCCGTCGAGCGCAACCTGCGCACGCTGGTCAGCCGTCAGGGTCATTCGTTGTCGCGCTTCCTGGGCGGCACGTCGACCACGCTGGCAGGCCTGGGCCGCGAGGCCGGCCGCCAGGGCGACGACGAATCCAGCTCGATCACCTATGACGACATGGTCTTCGCCGTCCACGATGTGCCGGCCTCGGCAACTGCCGTGGATCCGGCGACCGGCACCATCGCCGTGGACGAGGAGGCCACCCCGGACAGCCCGATCACCGAGGAGGTCTTCGACACTCCCGAGTACGCCGAGTCCGCCGCCGGCTGGCAGTACGAGTCGGAGCAGATCTACGAGGAGGTCGTCGGCACCGGCGAGATCTCCACGGTGGAGAGCCGCCCCGAGGAGGACGAGCAGCAGAAGTGACCTGCTCTCCGTGATCCTCCGCTGAGGCGGACGACAGAAGGCCCCCGCCTGGAGCTGGATTCAGCTCCGGGCGGGGGCCTTCTGTCGTCCGCAGCGGGCAGGATGAGCCGACCCGGGCCGGCGGCGCGGTTCAGTCCACCGGAGCGACGCGCGGCCGGTCGCCATCCGCGTCCGCTACGCTCGCTCCCGGTGCCGGGGCCGGGGCCGCCCACCGAGAGTCGGCGTCCCCCTTCGCGTCATATCTCGCCCGTTCAGGACACGAGATATGACTCGACGAGGGACGCCGTTCCTGATTCCGGCCCGCGCTCCCCCGGCCTTCCCCCGCGAACTGCAGGCCCCGCATGCGAACGTCCCCGTCGAACCCGATCCCGACGCGGGCCGGGAGGGATCGACGGGGACGGGTGAAGGCGTCGGGCGCTCAGCGCACGACGGGGCCGACCGCCGGGCACGGGCGCTGAACGCCCGACCCGGCCGAGCTCACTGCGAGGCCGGGTTGAACGTCGCCGGGTGCGCCCCGCGGCGGCCGTCGCGCTCCAGGCCGTCGATCGCCGAGAGCTCCTCCTCGGAGAGCTCGAAGCCGAAGACGTCGAAGTTCGACGCGATCCGCTCCGGGGTCACCGACTTCGGGAACAGGATGCGGCCGCGCTGCAGGTGCCACCGGATGATGACCTGCGCCGGGTTCACCCCGTGGGCCTCGGCCGCGGCGACGATCGGCTCGTCGCCGAAGACCTCTCCCTGGGCCAGCGGGCTCCAGGCCTGGGTCGCGGTGCCGTGCGAGGCGTTCGCCTCCTGCACGTCGCGCTGCTGCAGAGCCGGGTGCACCTCGATCTGGTTGACCGAGGGAACCGTGGAGCTCGCGCCGATCACCGCGTCGAGGTGCTCGGGCAGGAAGTTGGAGACGCCGATGCTGCGGGTCAGCCCCTCCGCCTTCAGCTCCTCCATGTCCTGGTAGGCCTTCACGTAGGCCGCGTCCTCCGGCGAGGGCCAGTGGATGAGGTACAGGTCCACGTAGTCGAGCCCCAGCTTCTCCAGGGAGGTCCGCAGCGCCTGCTTGGTGTTGCCCTCCTTGAAGTCGCCGACCCAGAGCTTGGTGGTGACCCACAGCTCCTCGCGCGGGATGCCGGAGGCGGCGATGGCGCGGCCGACGCCCTCCTCGTTGCCGTAGATCGCGGCCGTGTCGATGTGCCGGTAGCCGACCTTCAGGGCCTCGGCGACGACACGCTCGGCGTCGTCGGCGGGAACCTGCCAGACGCCGAACCCGAGCTGCGGGATCTCGGTGCCGTCGTTGAGCTGCACAGTGGGAACGTCAGTCATCGGAACCTCTCTCGTCCTGGATGCGTATGCCGGGGCACGGAGCCCCGCCGACCACTGCGAACCACACGGCCCGCCGGGGCATTCCTGGCCGATGTGATCGTTCCAGCATCACATCACACCCGATCGGACAGGGCCGGGGCCGAACCGACGACCGTTCCGCGTCATCCCGGTCCGAGCCACGCTCCGCGGTGCATGACCGCGCGCACGGCCAGGTCCTCGTCCAGGTGCACCAGGTCGGCCTGCGTTCCGGCGGCCAGCCGGCCGACGTCGGCCATCCCGACCATCGACGCCGGGTTCTCCGTCGCGGCGGCCAGGGCCTGCGCCGGCGGGATCGAGGCCTCGCGGACGGCATGCCGCACGGCGTCGGCGACCGTCAGCGTGGAGCCGGCGATGGCGCCCGGCCGGCCGTCGGCCTCGACCAGCCGGGCGACGCCGTCGCGGACCTGCACGTCGAGTCCGCCCAGCCGGTAGGCGCCGTCGGCGGCGGCCGCGGCCGCCATCGCATCGGAGATCAGCACGAAGCGCTCCGGGTGCTGGGCGAACGCCAGACGCAGCATGGCCGGGTGGACATGGACGCCGTCGGCGATGATCTCGATGAAGACCTCGTCGCGCTCCAGCAGGGCGGCGGCCGGGCCGGGCTCGCGGTGATGCAGCCCGGCCATCGCGTTGAACAGATGGGTGCCCGCCGTCGCCCCGGCGTCCAGCGCCTCGGCGCTGCGCTCGTAGCTGGCGTCGGTGTGCCCGAGCGCCGCCGTCGCCCCGGCGGCGACGACGCGGCGGACCGCGTCCAGCCCGCCGTCGAGCTCCGGGGCGAGGGTGACCATCCGGACCAGCCCGGTGCCCAGCAGCCGCTCCAGCGCCGCCGGCTCCGGCGGGACGAGATGCTCGGGGTCGTGGGCTCCCCGGTGCCGCGGACTCAGCCAGGGCCCCTCCAGGTGGACGCCGGCCAGCTCGCCGGAATCCACCAGCGGTCGCAGCGCCTCCAGCTGCGCGGCGAGGTCGTCCAGCGGGTCGGTGACCAGCGAGGCGAGCATCGTGGTGGTCCCGGCGTCCCGGTGGGCCGCCCGGGCCGTCGCCGCCGCCGACGCCCCCTCGGAGAAGGAGGCCCCTCCCCCGCCGTGGCAGTGCACGTCGAGGAAGCCGGGGGCGAGCACACCGTCGTCGAGCATCACGTCGGGCGTCGACGGCGGGGCGCCGTCGCCGACCTCGACGATCCGTCCGTCGATCACGCGCAGCCAGCGCGGGGCGATGCGCGCAGGCGTGCCGGTGCTGGCGTCGCCCGGGACGAGGGCGGCGACGGCGCTGATCAGGGTCATCCACGGGCCTCCGGTGCGTCGGCGGTCTCTTCGGCGTCATCCTCGCGCCCCGGAGTCTTCAGGTTCCAGGCGCGGATGACCAGTCGGAACACCACGTAGTACAGCACGGCGTAGCCGAGTCCGATGAGGATCAGCATGGCCGGCTGACTTCCGATGTTCCAGTTCAGCACCATGTCGAAGAGCCCGGCCGAGAAGCCGAAGCCGAGCTTGATCTCCAGGAAGTTCACCAGCGCCATCGACGTCCCGGTGAGGAAGGCGTGGATGACGTACAGCGGCCAGGCGACGAACATGAAGGCGAACTCCAGCGGCTCCGTCACTCCGGTGAGGAAGGAGGTCAGCGCCACCGAGATCATCACACCGCCGGTGAGCTTGCGCTTGGCCGGCTTGGCCTCGTGCCAGATGGCCATCGCGGCCGCCGGCAGGGCGAACATCATGATCGGGAAGAAGCCGGCCATGAAGATGCCGGCGGTGGGGTCGCCGCTGAGGAAACGCTCGATGTCGCCGTGCACGACGCCGTCGGCGGTCTCGTAGGAGCCCAGCAGGAACCACGGCGGATTGTTCAGCACATGGTGCAGACCCAGCGGGATGAGCAGCCGGTTGGCGAAGCCGTAGACGAAGCCGCCGAGCACGGCGTTCTCGGTGACCCACTCGCCCAGCGCGGTGATGCCGGCGTCGAAGAGCGGATAGATGAAGCTCATCAGCACGCCGATCACGATCGCCGCCAGGGCCACGATCATCGGCACGAAGCGCCGGCCGCCGAAGAAGGCCAGATACGGCGGGAGCTTGATGCGATAGAACCTCTGCCAGAGGAAGGCGGCGATCAGTCCGATGATGATGCCGCCGAGGACGTGGAAGTCGACGAGCTCCTGCTCCTCACCCTCGGCCGGAGCGCCGAGCACCACCGGGGACATCGCGTCGGTGACGCCGGTGTAGACGAAATAGCCGATGACTGCGGCCAGCGCGGTGGAGCCGTCGGCCTTCTTCGCCATGCCGATGGCCACGCCGACGGCGAAGAGCATCGGGAGGTGGTCGAAGAGCGCGTTGCCCGCCGCGCCGATGACGTCGGCCATGGCGCCCAGTCCGGCGCCGTCGGGTCCGAGCAGATCGTCCTGCCCGAGCCGCATCAGCAGGGCCGCGGCGGGCAGCGAGGCGATGGGCAGCAGGAGGCTGCGCCCGAACTTCTGGACCGGGGCCAGATTGAAGCGTGGCTTCTTCTGCGTCGTCGAGGCGGCGTCGTCGCCGCCTGATGGAGTGCTCACAGTGATTCCCTCATTCCTGTCGGCGCCTCGTCGTCAGCCCCTCGTCGCCGAGGAGTCCCCGCCGAGGCTCATATGGACCTGGTACCGGTCCCCCCGGTACCGCGAGACCGTGTACTCCACCGGCCGCCCGTCGGCGCGGGAGACGCGGCGGAAGACCAGCAGCGGCGTGGCCTCGCCGCCGTCGAGATGCCGAGCCGCAGGACGGTCGGCGACCTCGCCCCAGACGGTCTGCTCGGCGGATTCGATGGTCACGCCGTAGACCGTGGAGAAGACCTCGTAGAGCGAGCCGGTCAGATCCTGCTCGTCCAGCCCGGGGAAGACGACGACGGGATACCACCCGGTCTCCAGGGCGATCGGCCGCCCGTCGGCCCGCCGGACGCGGGTCATCTCCCAGACCGGCTCGTCGTCGGCGATCCCCAGCGACTCGGCGACCTCCGGAGAGGGCTCGCGCCGCTCGAGCGAGACCAGCGTCGTCGTCGGGTGCAGCCCGCGCCGGCGCATGTCCTGGGTGAACGAGGCCAGATGCAGGTGGCTCTCCAGGCGCGGCGGGGCCACATAGGTTCCCTTGGCCGGCACTCGTCGCAGCAGCCCGTCGACGATCAGTCCGTCGACGGCGCGACGGACCGTCGCCCGCGAGACGCCGTAGTCGGCCATCAGCCGCCGCTCCGAGGGGATCATCTCCCCGGGAGCGAGATCCCGGCGCGCCATCCGGGCCAGTGCCCGACTGAGCTGGACATGCTTCGGCGACGGACCGTCGACCAGGCGGTGCGCACCCGCCCCGGCCTCCGCCGTCGTCGCCTCCGACCTCGGGTCCTCCACGGGCCTCGCGACTCCTCTCCGCAGTCTCGACAGGTCTGGTCCGTATTGATACGGTCTGGTACGTACCAGTTGACTATGAAGCGTGTCACACTGATTGTCAAGCGTCCGAGGACGGACGCGGAGCACGATCGGACGACACACGACCCTGTGGAGGACAGACCCATGGCAGACCGCGCGGAGCAGATCCTGGCCGGACTCGGAGGCTCGGAGAACATCGAGGAGATCGAGCCCTGCATCACCCGACTGCGCACCGAGGTGAAGGACGCCTCGACGGTGGACGAGGCCGCACTGAAGGCCGCGGGCGCGCACGGCGTGATGATCAGCGGCACCGTCGTCCAGGTGGTCGTCGGCCCCGAGGCCGACACCATCGCCGAGGACATCGAGGACCTGCGATGACCGAGGTGCTCGCACCCTGCCCGGGCACAGTGCTGCCGCTGGAGCAGATCCCGGACCCGGTCTTCGCCGGAGCGATGGTCGGCGCCGGCGTGGGCCTGACTCCGGACGCCGAGCCGACCACGGTCCGGGCGCCGATCACCGGACGCGTGGTCAAGGCCCACCCGCATGCCTTCGTCATCGCCGGAGAGGACGGCGTCGGCGTGCTGGTGCACCTGGGCATCAACACTGTCGCGCTCGACGGCGCGGGCTTCACCGTCCACGCCGCGACGGGCGACTCGGTGCAGGTCGGCGACCCGATGGTCGACTGGGACCCCTCGACGCTGCCGGAGGAGGCCGGCGGCAAGGAGATCTCGCCGGTCGTGCCCGTGATCGTCCTCGACGCGCCGGCGGAGGCGATCAGCGGTGCGGCCGACGGACGGGTCGCCGGAGGGGAGACTCTCTTCCGACGCTGAGCGGAGACCGGGCCGCCCGTCGGATCACCCCTGATCTCGCCGTCACCGGTGGTCAGCGGCCCGCCGCTGGCCTAGTCTGGCAGGGACGAACTGTGGTGCCACCATGCCCCGGCGAGATGAGGGAGCTGACATGACCACTCCGCCCACCGATGCCTCCGTCCGACGAGGCGTCGCCGGCCGCTCCCTGCTGATCATCGCGGCCCTGACCGCGGCCTTCGCCTCCGGCATGGCCATCGCCCAGCTGAGCACCGCCGGATCCGAACACATCGTCGTCGACGCCTGGCGAGCCTTCGGCCTCACGGTCTTCGCCGGGCTCTTCGCCCTGGTCGCCTGGCGGCCGACGAGCTACCCGGGTCTGATGGAGCTGGCCTTCGCCCACAAGGTGGGCATGGCGCTCATCGGCTGGAGCCAGCTCGGCGAGGCGCGCGACTCCTGGACGGCGCTGATCGTCGACGGACTGCTCGCCCTCGTCCTGCTGGTCGCCTATGTGCTGCTGGGCTGCCACCGCGCCTGGCGGCGTCCGCGCGCCCCGAAGAGCGCACCGGCCGAGGCGCCGGCCGCCGGCCGCGGGAAGCCCAGCAAGGCCGCCCGGAAGCTGCAGGAGCGCAAGGCCTCCGGCGCGAGCGGCGAGCCCTCGTCGCCCGGCGCCGGGTCCACGGCGCCCGGCGGCGGCACGTCACGCCCGGGCACGGGATCCGCCGGCGGTCCGATCGGCGGCGGGGGAGCCGACGGCGCCGGCCGGGACGGACCGCAGAAGCCGCCCCGCTGACCGTCCGCGCCGCGAGGGTCGGCACCGTGCACGACCGGCGCCGTGCACCACCTGCGGTCCCGCGCCTCGCGGCCTGCGCTGCGATGTCGGTTTCCTGCTGGCATGACCCCACCTCGGCACGCATGCTGGAGCTGTGACACCCGATCGAGTTTCCGCCCCGCCGTCGCCGCGACCGGCGGGCTCCGCGACGGCGCCGCCGCCGCTCGATCATGACGCCTGCCTGCAGGCGGTGCGGTCCCGGGACGCCCGCTTCGACGGTCGGCTGTACTTCGGCGTGACCAGCACCGGCATCTACTGCCGGCCCAGCTGCCCCGCCCCGCCGGCGAAGCCCGAGCATCTGACCTTCCACCCCTCGGCCGCCGCCGCTCAGCAGGCCGGCTTCCGCGCCTGCCGCCGCTGCCGGCCGGAGGCCTCCCCCGGCTCGCCGGAGTGGAGCGTCCGCGAGGACGCCGCCGCCCGCGCGATGCGGCTGATCGGCGACGGCGTGGTGGACCGCGACGGCGTCCGGGGCCTGGCCGCCGCGCTGGGCTACAGCCCGCGGCAGGTCGAGCGGCTGCTGGTCGCCGAGCTCGGCGCCGGACCGCTGGCCCTGGCCCGCGCGCGGCGGGCGGACACCGCCCGCACCCTGCTGGAGGCGACGACGATGTCGGTCACGGACGTCGCCTTCGCCGCCGGCTTCTCCTCGGTGCGCAGCTTCAACGCCACGATCCGGGCAGTCTTCGCGGCCAGTCCCACGGGCCTGCGCCGGGCCGTGCGACGGGCCCGGGCACGAGCCGGCGACGGCGCGCATCCGCCCGCGCCCGCTCCGGAGCTCACGCTGCATCTGGCGCACCGCACGCCGCTGCACGGCGACAGCCTCTTCGGACATCTGATCGCCACCGCCGTGCCGGGAGTCGACGCCTGGCTCCCCGACGACGGACCCCGCGGAGCGCTGCACCGCGCCCTGCGACTGCCCCACGGTCCCGGCGTCGTCGCCCTGGCGCCGCCGGCCGGCTCCTCAGCATCCTCCGCCTCCTCGGACACCGTCGCGGCACGGCTGCGACTGACCGATCTGCGCGATCTCCCCACCGCCGTGCAGCGCTGCCGCCGGATGCTGGACCTCGACGCCGATCCGGCCGCCGTCGACGCCGCGCTGGCCGCCGATCCGGCGCTGGCCCCGCTGGTCGCCCGGCATCCCGGCGTGCGGCTTCCCGGCGCGCCGGATGCCGATGAGCAGGCGATCCGCACCGTGCTCGGCCAGCAGATCTCCACCGCCGCGGCGGCCACGCTGGGCGCTCGGCTCGCCGCGGGCTTCGGCGAGGACCTGCCGGAGAGCCTGCGCGTCCCCGACGGTCCCGTCCGCCTCTTCCCCACGGCCGAGACCCTGGCGACCGCCGATGCCGACGACCCCCGCTGGCCCGGCATGCCCGGCTCCCGCCGGGCGACGATCCGAGGCCTGGCCGCCGCCCTGGCCTCCGGTGCGGTGAGCCTCGACGCCGGCGCCTCCTGGAGCCGCGTGCGCGACGAGCTGGCCGGACTGCGCGGCGTCGGCCCGTGGAGCACCGAGATGATCTGTCTGCGCGGACTCGGCGATCCCGACGCCTTCCCCGCCACGGATCTGGGCACCCGGCACGCCGCCGAGGCCGTCGGCCTGCCCGCAGCCCCGCGGGCACTGGCCGAGCGCGCGGCCGCCTGGCGTCCCTGGCGCGGCTACGCCGCCGCGCTGCTCTGGGCGAGCAGCGACCACTCCGTCGCCCGCATCCCCGCCGCCGACCATCGGCCCCCACCGGTGCCGCACCCCGAGGAGGAGAACACCCCATGATCGATGCGACCCGCATCACCGACACGACGCACACCCTGATCGACAGCCCGCTGGGACCGCTGACGCTGGTCACCGACGGCACCGCGCTGACCGGGCTGCACCTGGCCGAGCACCGGCACACCTCCCCCGAGCTCTGGGGCCCGGCCGTCTCCCGCGAGCAGGCTCCGGCGATCATCACCGAGGCCGCCGGACAGCTGGACGCGTACTTCGCCGGCGAGCGCCGCTCCTTCGACCTGCCGCTGGCCCCGTCGGGCACCGCCTTCCAGCAGGCCGTCTGGTCGCGGCTGCGCGAGATCCCGCACGGCGAGACCGTCAGCTACGGCGCGATCGCCGCCGCACTGGACCGCCCCGGCGCCTCCCGAGCGGTGGGGCTGGCCGTCGGCCGGAATCCGCTGTCGATCATCGTGCCCTGCCACCGCGTGGTCGGCGCCGACGGTTCGCTGACCGGCTACGGCGGCGGCGTCGAGCGCAAACAGCGGCTGCTGGCCCTGGAGCGGGGCGAGCCGCTGCTGCCGCTCGACGCCTGAGCACCGACGTCCAGGAACAGCGTGAAACGTCGCCGTGAAACGTCCGGTCCGCGCCGGATGCCCGGCACCGCTCACACTCCCAGCCGGCGGCGCAGCTCCTTGGCATGCCGTCGGGCGACCTCGACGCGGCTGCGCCGGCGATCGTTCATCACCAGCACCAGCTGGCCGCGGACGTCGGTGACCAGCTCGCGCACGTGGCGCAGATTCACCAGATAGGAGCGGTGGACCCGCTGGAAGTGGCCGTGCAGCCGGCGCTCGAGCTCGTTGAGCGAGAAGGACACCAGCGCGTGCTCCTCGGCGAGCATCAGCGAGGAGTAGCCGCGGGCCGCGGCGGCGTAGATGATCGCGTCGCCGACGACCAGCACCGTCCGGCCGTCCTTCTGCACCGGAATGCGCACCAGCGGGTCCGGCTCGGTCACCCGGGACCGCCCCGGAGAGGGCGCCGACGACGGCGCGGCCGCGCCGTCGGCCTCCGCGGCCGCAGGCTCCCCGGTCGCCAGGGCGCGGTCCACCGCCCGACGCAGCCGCTCGGCGTCGAAGGGCTTGACCAGATAGTCGGCGGCGGCGAGGTCGAAGGCCTCCACCGCATGGTCGGGATAGGCGGTGGTGAAGATGACCCGCGGCCGATGCGGCGTCGACGCCAGGCGTCCGGCGAGCTCCAGGCCGGAGAGGCCGGGCATGCGGATGTCGAGCAGCACCAGGTCGTAGTCCAGCGAGTCGAGCAGCACCAGCGCCTCCTCGCCGTTGGTGGCTTCGCCGACCACCTGCACGCCGCCGATCTGCTCCAGCAGGAAGCGAAGCTCCTCTCGGCGGGGGCTTCGTCGTCGACGATCAGCGCGCGGGGCTGCATCCCTCCAGTATAGGGCGGCGCTCCGGACCGGCGTGCGCCATGTCACGCACTGGGGCTGTCACCCACGGGTCGGGGGCGTCTCGGCGTCGCGGCCGGTGCCGGCTCACCGCATGGGCACCCGCAGATCCACTGCGGTGCCGCCGCCGGGCGGGGAGGTCACCGAGAGCTCATAGCGATCGCCGAAGAGCGAGTCGAGCCGTTCACGGATGTTCCGCAGCCCCACGCCGGCGTGCTCGGCGCCGGTGAGCGCCGGGTCGTCCTGCTCGCCGACGTCGACCTCTCCGCGCATCAGCATGGCCAGCACCTCGGGATCCATGCCGACGCCGTCGTCGGAGACTCGGATGGAGGCCGTCCGCGCCAGCGGGTCGACCCGAGCGCGCAGCCGCACCGTCCCGCCGTGCGTGGAATGGCCGATGCCGTGCTTGACCGCGTTCTCCACCAGCGGCTGGATGGTCAGCACCGGCACCCGCGAGGTGAGCACCTGCGGATCGATGTCGTAGCGGACCTGCAGCCGCTCGCCGAAGCGCGCCTGCTCCAGGGTCAGATAGGTGCGGACGAAGTAGTACTCCTGGGCGAACTCGGCGAAGTGCCCGTCCTGTTTGGTGGCGTAGCGGAAGAACTCGGAGAGCCGGAGCAGCAGCTCGCGCGCCTCCTCCGGGCTGGTGCGCGCCTTGGAGGCGATGGTGTTGAGCACGTTGAACAGGAAGTGCGGGTTGATCTGGGCGCGCAGCGCATCCAGCCGGGCGTGGGCGGCGAGCCGCCGTTCGCGGTCCAGCTCGGCCAGCTCCAGATGCAGCGAGAGCATCGTGGCCATGTCCTCGACCAGGGTCTTCGACGGGATCGGGGTGTCGGCCTGGAAGACGCCGAGCGTGCCGATGACCCGCTCGCCGACGGTCAGCGGGGCGATCACCGCCGACTGCAGCGGACAGCCCTCGACCCGGCACCCCAGCCCGGCCG